>JAPLLK010000023.1 GCA_026387575.1 Nitrospirota bacterium
GTATGCACGGCATACAGACAGTTCTATGCGGCCGATGGGGATTGAGCCGAGGGATAATTTCGGGCCTGTCATAGTGCCCAAGAACAAGTATTTTGTAATGGGCGACAACCGTGACCAGAGTTATGACAGCCGCTACTGGGGGTATGTGGATATAAAGGACGTAAAAGGAAAGGCGCTTATTCTTTACTGGTCATGGGATTCTGAAAAAAGCTGGGTGAGATTCGGAAGGATTGGAAGTTTGGTACATTGAAAAAAGCACAGATGTTTGGCAATAAGGAAGGATTTTTTAAGTTTGTCTTTGTCCTGCTGATTATTGCGCTTCTCATGTACGCAGGTTTCCAGATTGGAATGCCTTTTTATAGACATTCATCGCTTAGATCAGATGCGGAACAGCTTGCAAGTGTCAGTGTTGCGGGTGATATTGATAAAACAAGGGCTCAGATATTTGAGCGGGCACAGGAATTAGATATCCCACTCAAAGAAAAAGACATAGAAGTTATGAAGACAACCCGGGGCATGAGGGTGAAAACAGCGTGGTCAGAAGAAGTGGATATATTAGGGATATATCAGAGAACCTTTGATTTTACAATTGATGTAGAGGAGTGATTTGTTCACAGGACTTATAATTGAATTGGGGGAGACAACATCCGTTAGGATGCGCAGTGGAGGCGCAGTCCTTTCACTCAAGGCCCGTGAGGCGGCATCTGCTGCAAAACTTGGAGACAGCATTTCCGTGAACGGCGTGTGCCTTACGGTCATAGAGAAAAACTCTGACCTGCTTTCTTTTGACCTCTCCGACGAAACTCTTAGCAGTACAAATCTGGGCAGACTTAAAAGAGGAGACAGGGTTAACCTTGAAACGTCATTGACCCCTGACACAAAAATTGGAGGCCATTTTGTTACAGGGCATGTTGATGCAGTCGGGACCATACGTTCAAAGGTAAACATTGGCGATATGCTTAAGATTGAAATCAGCGCTCCGGCAAAGGCAATGAATTTTATTGTAGAGAAAGGCTCGGTTGCTGTTGACGGGATAAGCCTTACAGTTGTTGATGTGTTAAATGACGGCTTCACAGTTGTTATTATTCCGCATACGGCAAAGCTCACTACAATCGGATTCAAGGGGGTAGGCAACACCGTAAATATTGAGGCTGATATTTTAGGTAAATATGTTGCAAAGTTTTTGAATAAAGCCGAGGGAAAGGATTCAGGGCTTATGAATACATTGATGAGTGAGGGATATATTAAGTGAAATCTATACAGGCAGGACATAATATTTTCACTCAAATACAATATCCTGCCTATTATGTTAATTGAAAAGAGGAAACAATGGAAAAGCACAAGTTTAATACAATTGATGAAGCTATAGACGATATAACAAAAGGCAAAATGGTCATCCTTGTAGACGATGAAGACCGTGAAAATGAAGGAGACCTCTGCATAGCAGCGGAAAAAATAACGCCTGAAGCAATCAATTTTATGGCGAAATACGGCAGGGGGCTTATATGCCTTTCACTTACACCTGAGCGTGTGGAAGAACTGAAACTGCAGATGATGACAGATGACAACACCTCGCCTTTCGGCACTGCATTCACAGTTTCAATAGAAGCTAAAATAGGGGTTACAACAGGCATCTCAGCTTCTGACAGAGCAACCACAATACTCACAGCAATAAATCCCAATACAAAGACGGAAGACCTATCAAAGCCGGGGCATGTATTCCCCTTGCGGGCAAAACGAGGCGGAGTGCTGCAGAGAGCCGGGCAGACAGAGGGATCTGTTGACCTTGTAAGGCTTGCAGGGCTTTACCCTGCGGGCGTTATCTGCGAGATTATGAATGATGACGGCACAATGGCAAGGGTTCCCCAGCTTACAGAATTTGCAAAAAAGCACAGCATAAAAATAGTGACAGTAAAAGACCTCATAAGATACAGGATGAGGGCCGAGCTTTTTGTAAGGCGTATAGCAGTGACAAAGCTGCCGACTGAATTCGGCGGAGATTTTACGGCTGTTGCCTATGCCAATGATATGGACAGCAATGTTCATATTGCCCTTGTCAAAGGCGAAATAAAGCATGAAGACGAGGTGCTTGTGAGGGTGCATTCGGAATGTCTTACAGGCGATGTGTTTGGTTCAAAGAGATGCGACTGCGGGGAACAGCTCCACAATGCGATGGAACTCATAAAAAAAGAAGGGAAAGGCGTTGTCTTATATATGAGGCAGGAAGGAAGAGGCATCGGGCTTGTTAATAAATTAAAATCATATGAGCTTCAGGACAAAGGGCTGGATACAGTTGAGGCAAACATAAAACTCGGATTTAAACCTGACCTCAGAGATTACGGCATAGGCGCGCAGATACTCGTTGACCTTGGAGTAAGAAAGATGCGGCTGATGACAAACAACCCGAAGAAGATTATAGGCCTCGAAGGCTATGGCCTGAAGGTAGTGGAGAGAGTTCCCGTAGAGACAAAGCCTCACGAAAAAAATATAATTTATCTCAAGACAAAGAAGAAAAAATTAGGGCATATGCTTGACAGCGTGTAAGAGAATACAGTCAGGCTTTTTACCCGTCTGGATATCTTAAGCAGTACACCGCATCCGCTGGAGTGATGTGATAGCGCTAAACATATTTATATAAAAATAGGGACAGCTGTCTCTGTTTTGCTCTGAGTGATTTTCTTCCATCTCGACTCTCCCCTATGGTTTTAAAAATCTAAAATCTGATAAAATGTAAGCTGATATGGAAAGATTAGGCCAATACGTATTGTTTGAAAAAGTTGCCACCGGCGGCATGGCTGAGATTTTCAAAGCAAAGAAAATAGGGATAGAGGGTTTTGAACAGGTATTGGCTGTAAGGAGAATTCTGCCGCACCTTTCATCCGACGAGGAATTTATAAATATGTTCATAGCCGAGGCAAAACTTGTTGCGCGGCTTACGCATAAAAATATTCCACAGATATATGACTTTGGGAAAATAGACGCGAAGATGTTAGAATCCTCAATCTTATGTCATACAAGAGCATAAAGGACTGGCCCGAAGAAGAAAGACCGAGAGAAAGGCTTCTCAGTATGGGGGCATCTAACCTGTCTAGCGCCCAGCTTCTCGCTATTATACTCAGGACAGGCGGAGGCGGAAAGAGCGCAATAGATCTCGCGATGGAGATGCTGGACTCTTTAAAGAATCTGAAAAATATGGAAAGCGCGTCAATAAAAGAACTCGCTTCTTTTAAAGGAATCGGCAATGCAAAAGCAGCACAGATTAAGGCCGCATTTGAATTAGGAAGGAGACTCTTTATGGAACGTGATGTTAAAGGCCCTGTATTCTCTTCAAGTAATGATGTGTATTCTTATTATTATCCGCTTGTCAAAGACTTCAAAAAAGAAATTCTTTTTTGCGCTATGCTTGATGCAAAAAACAGGATATTCAGGGACTACAGGGTTTCCGAGGGGACGCTTACAAATTCTCTCATTCATCCAAGGGAGGCATTTAAGAACGCAATAAAGGAATCGGCAGCATCTGTTATCTTTATACATAACCATCCAAGCGGAGACCCTGCGCCAAGCCGTGAGGATATAGCCATAACCGAGAGACTTATGCAGACAGGCGAAATTGTAGGCATAAAGCTTCTTGACCATGTGATAATAGGAGACAGCAGACACACAAGTCTTATGGATGACGGATATATGAAAAATATCAAGGGGAGGGGTTAAATGCCGAAGATAAAAAGAGCAGTTGTAAGTGTGTCTAACAAAAAGGGGTTGGCTGAATTTGCAAAGTCGCTTCATTCATTAGGTGTTGAGATACTGTCAACAGGAGGCACTGCAAAGTCACTGCGGGATGCAGGCATTCCCGTGAAAGACGTCTCTGATTACACGGGATTCCCTGAGATGCTTGACGGCAGACTGAAAACGCTGCATCCGAAAGTTCACGGCGGCCTTCTTTCAAGGAGGGACAACCCGAAAGATATGGAGGATATAAAAGAATACGGCATAGAACTGATAGACATGGTTGTTGTAAATCTTTATCCCTTTGAAGAGACTGTGACAATGCTTCGTTCTGCCTCAAAAAATTTTAAGGACGTTGCGGCAGTGACAGACTATAATGACTATGGCGGCATTATTAAGGAGATGAAAGAGCTTAAGGGAGACATCAGTTACAGGACGCGGCTTGAACTTGCGAAAAAGGTCTTCAGGCTTACATCAAAATATGACAGTGCAATTGCTGATTATTTAAAAAAGGCAGAGGAAGAGAATAAATGATACAGAATTCAGGATACAGGATTCAGGATAAAAAATCATGCATCATGCATCGTACATTTAATTTTTAGGGGGAGTTCGGAATGAAGGTTCTTGTTATCGGTGGCGGCGGGAGAGAGCACGCTATTGTCTGGAAACTTTCTCAGAGCAGGCATACAGATAAAATATTCTGCTGTCCCGGGAATGCGGGCATTTCGGAGCTGGCGGAATGCATAAGCGTTGATGACGACAACTTTGATTCGCTTGTTGATTTTGCCAGATACGAGGGGATTGATCTGACGATTGTCGGCCCTGAGGCGCCGTTATCAAGAGGCATAGTTGATGTATTTGAGAAAAACGGCAGGAAGATAGTCGGGCCCAACATAAAGGCAGCGCAACTTGAGGGAAGCAAGGTATTTGCGAAAGACCTTATGAAGCGCTACGGGATACCAACTGCAGAGTATAAGGTATTTACTTCCTATCTTCATGCAGAAGATTATGTGCGTATGAAAGGCGCTCCCATTGTTATCAAGGCAGACGGACTCGCAGCAGGGAAAGGCGTGATAGTAGCGGAAACCGTTGATGAGGCAATAGCAGGGCTTAAACTTATAATGAAAGACCGGGCATTCGGGGATGCGGGCAATAAAGTATTGGTTGAGGAATGTATCCGGGGCGAAGAGGCATCTTTTATGGCATTTACTGACGGGAAATCAATACTTCCGATGGTAAGCGCTCAGGACCACAAGCGGATTTTTGACGGTGATAAGGGGCCCAATACCGGCGGCATGGGAGCATACAGCCCTGCCCCTGTGATTACACCGGAGCTTGAATCAGTGGTAATGGAAAAGGTAATGCGCCCAATCATAAAGGGATTGCGGTCGGAGGGGATAAAATACAAGGGAGTACTCTACGCAGGCCTTATGATAAAAGAAAATAAACCATACGCACTGGAGTTTAACTGCAGGCTTGGAGACCCTGAAACCCAGCCCGTTCTCACAAGACTTAAAACAGACATGGTGGATGTTGCCCTTGCTATAACCGATGAAAAGTTATCAAATATTAGCCTTGAATGGAGACCTGAGCCTTCAGTCTGTGTTGTAATAGCGTCAAAGGGTTATCCCGGTGCATACGAAAAAGGCAGGGTCATAGAAGGGCTCGATGATGCCAAGAAAATGGAGGATGTCTTTGTTTTTCATTCAGGCACATCATTTAATGACAATAAAGTTATCACATCAGGCGGAAGGGCGCTCGGAGTAACAGCGCTCGGCAGGGACATAAGGGATGCAAAAAATAAAGCGTATAATGCCATAGAAAAGATTCATTTTAAGGGCATGCATTACAGAAGGGATATTGCCGACAGGGCAATAAAACGCACAAGCGAATAGCCGTCAGTATATAGTGAATAGTATTCGGTAACCATCCACTATTCACTGTTCACTAACGACTCTTCCGATGGAGGGTATATATGAAACCAAAGGTTCTGATAATAATGGGAAGCGATTCTGATTTGCCGCTTATGGAGGAAACAGAAAAGCTATTGAAAGCATTCGGGATTTCCTTTGAAACAACAATAGCGTCAGCGCATCGTTCACCTGAGAGAGCAGCAAAGCTGGCAAAAGGAGCAGAGAAAAATGGGTTTGAAGTAATCATTGCGGGCGCGGGCGCAGCAGCGCACCTTGCCGGAGTTGTTGCAGCGCACACAATACTTCCCGTGATAGGCGTCCCAATTAATTCATCTCCTCTTCAAGGGTTTGATTCCCTCTTTTCCACAGTGCAGATGCCTACCGGAATTCCTGTTGCAACGATGGCGGTTGGGAAGGCAGGCGCAAAGAATGCGGCAATCTTTGCGGCAGAGATTATCGGAAGAAAAGATGTAAAGATTGTAAGGCAATTGAAAGAGTATAAAAAAAGACTTGGAGAGGAAGTTGAGCGGAAGGCAAAGACATTTAGGAGAAAGTAATGCGGGTTCATCTGGACTGTTATCCCTGTTTCCTCAGGCAGACTATTATTGCGGCAAGGCTCGGGACAAAAGATAATGAAAAAAGAGGATATGTTCTCAAAAAAATAGCGGCTGCTATCGGAGAAGTTGATACTTCAAAGACCCCTGCCCATGCAACTACCTTTCTCCACAGAGAGATACGGGATCTTCTGGGCGGAGATCCGTTTAAAGACATAAAAGCAGAATACAATCAGATTGCTTTAACCCTTTACCCCTTTTTAAAAAGGCGTGTTGAGGAGAGCCCTGATCCGCTGTGGACTGCATCGCGCCTTGCAATCGCTGGCAATGTTATTGACTTTGGCATATTTACTTCCGTGGACATTGAAGGAACAGTAGAAAGGGCATTAAGAGGCCCTATAACAATTGATGATTATCCGGCATTCAAGGATGAAATCAAAAAGCATGATAAAATCCTTTATCTGCTTGACAATGCGGGCGAGATAGTCTTTGACAGAATTCTTATAGAGGCCTTTGTTTCTCAAGGCAAAAAAGTAACCGCAGTTGTAAAAGGTTCGGATGTTATAAACGATTCAACCATGCAGGATGCACGTGAAACGCATCTAACAGAAACCTGCCATGTCATAGATAATGGTTCTGACGCCGTAGGAACAATACTGGAATGGACGTCAGAAAAGTTCCAGAGCGATTTCGCAAACGCCTCCCTTATTATCAGCAAAGGGCAGGGGAATTTTGAGACATTAATGGGGTCTCAAAAAAGAATATTTTTCCTCTTTCAGTCCAAATGCGATGCAGTTTCAAAAGAACTGGGACTTTCTAAGGGGTCTATGCTTTTAAAAAAATCCTGACCTGCCTGTATAGCTGGAAAAGTTAGATAGGTCTGTCTATCTTCTTCCGCCGGGCCTTCTTTCCCTGCTGAATCCACCTCTTTCTCTTGAGGATCCACCGCGGCTGCTGCGATCCCTTTCGCCCTGCGGCTTTGCTTCGTTGACCACAATGTTCCTATCAAGGAAACTGCTGTTGTTCAGCATCTCTATTGCCTTCTGCGCCTCTTCGTCTGAGCTCATCTCAACGAAACCAAAACCTCTTGGCCTGCCAGTAGCGGCATCCGTTATCAGTTTTGTGGATGCGACTGTTCCTGCCTTTGAAAACAGTTCCTTCAGGTCATCTTCCGATGCCTGAAACGAGATATTCCCTACATAAAGTCTGTTACCCATGCTTCCTCCCAAAAATAAAATCCCAGAGCTGATGCCCTGGGTGATGCTTGCCTATTACCTGACTCAATATCATAAATAATACAATGAGGTTAAACTAAATATGCCAGTAATTGCAATCTTTGTCAAGAGAAAATTCTAATGGCGGCTGTTTTAGTCAAATTATTTTAAAATCGTTTTGTTCATCTTAACTCCTGAACCTGTTAATCTCGCCATCTAAAGTTCCTACTGCATCACCGAGCAAAGAGGATTCCTTTGTCATTTCTTTGGCAAGCCCGAGGTTATCCTTTGCAATATCCGTTATAGCCTCTATGCGTTTGGTTATAGCAACGCTCCCTGCTTTCATATCCTCCATCGCCTTTTTTACCCGGGTTACCTGTGAGAGTATGTCCTCTCCTGACCTTGTAATAAGGTCTGCGCCCTTAGACTGCTCTGAGGTGGAATTCTTCAGCCCTTGCGCAATCTCCTTTGATTTCTCTATGCCTGAGAGTATCATCTCGCTGCCCGAACGTTGCTGCTCGGATGCGTTTAGTATTTCTTCCATCCTAAAGGATATGCCTTCAATTGATGAGGTTATCTCCTGTATTGCCTTTGCCTGTTCCGCAGTCGCTTTTTCTATAAAGGCAGTTTGAAAGGCTGATGCTGTGGAAGTTTCAAGGACGCCGTTAAATACAACGCCTGCATCTGTTATTAATTCCAACCCCTGCTCTATCAGATTCACAGTCTTTTCCTCGGCAGTTGCGACATTATTTATATACCCTTTAACCTCTTCTATTATTGTCGTGATTTCCTTTGTGTTCTGGGCTGTGCGTTCTGCAAGCCTGCCTATCTCATCAGCGACAACACCAAACCCCTTGCCGTGTTCTCCTGCCTGCGCTGACAGGATCGCGGCATTAAGGGCAAGGAGTTTTGTCTCATCAGCAACCTCAGTTATAACCTGCACAATTTCATCTATCTTTTCGGATGATTTTCTCATGCCTTTAACAATTGCAGCTGTGTCGTCAGCAGAATCCTTTATCTCGCTTATGCTCTTTACAGACTCATGAATGGATGTTATCCCTTTTTCACGTATGGTTGAAGTAACTTCTTTTGCAAGGTGTGAAGACTGTTTTGCAGAGTCTCTGACCTCGTTAACGCTTGCAGTAATCTGAGTGGCAGATTCCAGTGTGCTGCTGACTGATTTCCTTGAATACTCTATGCTTTCATTTATTGCCTTGATGGAGGCAAAGCTCTCCTCTATGGGAGATGAAGTCTCATCTATGAATGAAGCAAAGGAGGCTGTGTTTTCAGCAATCTCTTTTACCGATGCCTTCATCTCAAGGAGTGTTGTTAATGTGCCTTCTGCGGATTCATGCAGATGTTTAACAGCCTCAGTAATCTCTCCTGTGGTAGTGTTTATCTCAAGGGCAGAGGTGGTTATCTCGGCTGAGTCAACAACCTGCTTTTCTGAACCCTCTGTTAATTTGTTCATTCCTGTAACAAAGCCGCTTACAGAAAGCTTTACTTTTTTCAGAGAATCCCTGACCTGATGTATTAACCCTACAAGCCCTTTCCGCATGGCCTCTATGGCGCTTACAAGTTTGCCCATCTCGTCCTTTGATGAAGTTGTGACTACACGGGTTAAGTCTCCCTTGGAAATCTCTGCCGTAACTGAAAGCACAGCCTCAATAGGCTTTACAACCTTTCTCCTTATACTAAGAGGAATCACAACGAGAAGACCTGCTATAACAAGCGATCCCATGGATATGATCCTTGCCATGATGGAAAATACCTTTGCCTCTGTTGTCGCAAGCGATGTCTTAATCATCACAGCAGCGCGATAAGGAGAGTCTTTCCCATGGCATCTCTGGCACCTTTCAGTGTTATGTAAAAGCCCGAAGTGTATAAGCACCCTTTTACCACCTGACTCCTCATAGATATTCAGCCGTTGCCCTTTTATGAGGCGGTCTATCATCTCAGTTTCAAGCACCTTAGGACGTTTTTCATCAAAAGCTCTTGTTCCGTCCATGCTTACAACCTCAAGAGCTTCCACCTCTCTTATCTGCCGGAAGTCATTAACTATGTTGTTGGCAATATCAGCCTTGCCTTCAAGCATCACAGTCTCTATTGCTTTATAAACCGCTTCTGTAAGGAGGTCCCACCGTTTTTCATTAAGAGCATAGACATCTTTTCTTGCGTTGTAAAATTCAATGACCAGAAAAGGACCAGCCACGATAATAAGCGTGAGGAAAACGATGAATGATATCTTCCATCCCATTTTTTGTGTTAAAGGCTGCTTTATAATCTTCAACTTCGATAGCCCCTTTCTTAAGATTATTCTAACAAATATATCAGAACCTGAAAGTAATGTTCAACGGTTTTGTAGGGAGCATTGGTGTAATTTTTTGAAAGGCATTGCTTTTTTACCTTGGGACGTGTTAACCTACAAATAGGATTTTAGAAGTTTTTGCAGTTTATGAGGCCACAAAGACTTTTTGACTTTGTGGCTTTTTTATTTGTTGAGACCTTCTGAGATTTGAGTTTAAAAAAAGGAGGTAAAAGAAATGGCTAATGGAACAGTAAAGTGGTTCAATGACTCAAAGGGTTTTGGCTTTATCACAAGCGAAGACGGCAGTGATGTTTTTGTACACCACACTTCAATCCAGGGCAACGGCTTTAAGAGCCTTGCCGAGGGTGACTCAGTCAGCTTTGACACCGAAAAGGGACCGAAAGGCCCCAAGGCGATCAATGTAGCAAAGCTGTAATTGACAGGCAAAATCCCCCTTGCTTTTGCAGGGGGGATTTTTATTTTATTGGGGGACAATGGCAAACAGAAATAATCACAGACAAAATTATGCCTTAAAGATGGAATTAAAAAAGCAGGGCAATATTGCTGCGGGTTTAGTTGCGGACCGATTCCCTACAGTTTCCGGCATCGTAATTCAGATAACATATTACCGGAAAGCGGCAATTCCTCTCCTTATGGTGCGCACTGTTAATATCTTCCCTACCTCGTATGCCTATTTTAAAATGGACTGTATGATAAAGGGCTGTGACGGAGGCGGGTTTGACCTCACTTCCGTAGTGACCAATATGGTTAAAACTCATAAGAAGATGAGGAACGGGTCTCTTAATTGCAGCGGGACCGCTGATGCCGTTGAAAGTGACCACGCGCGTATTGAGTATGAAACCGTGATACAGTATAAAAAAGTCTCTACAGTTAAACCTTAATTCATCCGGTCTAAACCGCTTGTGAAATAAGTATTTAGCAAAGCCTCAAAACTGCCCTCTATCAAGCGTTCTGTACTGAATTGCCTCTGAGACGTGATGGGACTGTATACTCTCCGATGAATCCAGATCAGCGATTGTTCTGGATAATTTGAGTGTCCTCGTATATGCCCTTGCTGAAAGTCCGAGCTTCTGCATTGCATTGTCAAGCAAAGACTGGGCATCAGGTTTAAGCTTGCAGTGTTTTTTGATATGCCTTGTTTTCATCTGGCCGTTTGAATAGACCTTATCGCTTTTAAATCTCTCCAGCTGGACATCCCTTGCTCTTATAACCCGCTCTCTGATTGATGCTGATTTTTCCCCTGAATATTCTGTTGAGAGTTCTTTGTACGGAACAGCAGGCACTTCTATATGAATATCAATCCTGTCAAGCAGAGGGCCTGATACCCTGTGCCTGTACCTGTGTATCTGCCCCGGCGTGCATGTGCATTGATGCCTTGAATCTCCCAGATAACCGCACGGACAGGGGTTCATTGCGGCAACGAGCATAAAATTCGCAGGATAAGTTATTGATGCCACTGCCCTTGAGACTGTAACTTCCCCGTTTTCCAATGGCTGTCTTAAGACCTCAAGTACATTTCTTTTGAATTCAGGAAGCTCGTCAAGGAACAAAACACCGTTATGCGCAAGACTGACCTCGCCTGGTTTTGGGATAGTGCCGCCCCCGATCAGCGCGACATCTGAAATCGTATGATGCGGCGACCGGAATGTGCGCGTGGCAAGCAAAGGCTGTCCTGTTTTAAGCAAGCCTGCAACGCTGTGGATCTTTGTTGCCTCCAATGCCTCGTCAAATGTCATATTTGGAAGTATTGTAGGAAGCCTTTTTGAAAGCATTGTCTTTCCTGAACCCGGAGGCCCTATCATTAAAACATTGTGCCCTCCTGCAGCGGCGACCTCCAAAGCCCTCTTTGCATGTTCCTGCCCTTTGACTTCAGAAAAGTCATCTTCATAGAGAGAATATTCTTCGATTGCTTTATCAAGGTCAAGAGTGAATATTTTTTCAGAAGTGCCGTTTTTCAGAAAATCTATAACTTCAGGAAGGCTCTTCATTCCGAATACAGATACACCTTTCACAACCGCTGCCTCTGATGCATTCTCCTCAGGAAGTATTACTCCTTTCAGCCCGAGGGTTTTTGCCGTGATAGCCATTGAGAGCGCGCCGCGCACAGGCTTTATCTTTCCGTCAAGCGATAGCTCTCCTGTAAAAAGATAGCCCTGTGTTGAATTCATCTCAAGGACGTCCTCTGCTGTTATTATTCCTATTGCAATCGGAAGGTCAAATGATGAGCCTTCTTTTTTCAAATCAGCAGGCGCAAGGTTAACGGTTATCTGTTTTAATGGGAAATTAAATCCGACATTCTTCAACGCTGCTCTTACCCTGTCGCGGCTTTCTTTTACAGCAGCATCGGGAAGCCCTACCATAGAGAAATGCGGAAGCCCCCTTGATGCAATATCAACTTCAACATCAACTGGATGCGCATCAATGCCTATTATGCTTGCGCTCAGTATCTTGGAAAGCATTGTAGATTATATTTTCAAAAGCAGGGGAAATGCAAGGGAGGGAAAAGACTTGGACTACCGCGATGCCTTCGTAAATATCAGGGTGGCTCTGGATTATGAGGCCTGAGACAGTGTTCGCACAAAACCTGCCACAGCATGTCTCTTGCCTCAGCTTCTCTCCTGAGGGCTGCAAGGCCCTTCGCTTTAAGCATGATAAAAATGCAATGGGGTACAAGCGGGTTATTTATTAATATGAGCTATAAATCTTTTAATGCTCTTTACACTTTCCTTTACAGTTACAACATCAGTCTCTATCGTAAGCTTAGGCTTTCTCGATTCTTCGTATGGCGCCTGAATACCAGGCACAGGCCAGCCCTTTGCGCTTTTTTTGTAAATGCCCCTCGGGGCCTTATGAGTCTTGAGCCTTTTTCTCTCCCGTTTCATACATATCTCTATTGGGCATTTAAGATAAACCTCTGCATATTTCGGGATTAACCTTCTTGCAAGGGTTCTCCACATCCTCAGGTTTCCTGTTGCATCTATAATCACGTTATGCCCCTGCTCGGTCATTATCTTTGCGAGGCATACGAGTGAACGGTAAACAATGTCCCTCTCAAAATCTGAATAAGTAGGCGTTGGTGTTACCACCTTTCTAAACTCATCCATCCTTAATATGATAAATTCCGAATAGAGTTTTTTAATTTCGTCAGCAAGCGTGCTTTTCCCGCTTCCCGGAAGCCCTGTTATCCACAAAGCAATCCCATTCATGTAATAAGTTTAATACCAAAGGAGAAATATGGCAATTCAATAATCCCGTGTGTTATCATATCTTATCTTTTTTATTTTTCTTCCAAGAATATGGCTGAAATTATCCCTTTCAAGGGAGTCCTCTACAATATGTCTAAGGTTTCCGGGGAGGATGTAATTGCCCCTCCTTACGATATTATTGCGCCTGAATACAAAGAAAAACTCTACAGCAAAAGCCCTTATAACATTGTAAGGATTGATTTCGGCAAGGAACTTGAGGGCGATAACGAATCGCAGAATAAGTATACAAGGGCGTCAAGCAATCTCAATTCATGGCTGAAAGATGGAATTCTGCATGGAAGTAAAGCTCCTGTTTTTTACGGTTACGAGATAGAGTACAGGATTAAAGAAAAGCCTAAAAAACTTAGAGGTTTTTTCAGCCTTGTGCGCCTTGAGGAACTCGGCAAGGGCATATACCCGCATGAATGCACGCACTCAAAACCAAAAGCTGACAGACTGAATCTTTTAAGAACATGCAGGGCAAATATAAGCCCGATTTTTTCACTCTATAACAGTCCGGATAAAAAGGCATCCGGAATAATGAACAGAGTTATGCTCCGGCAGCCATATATGGAGGCAAAAGATTTTGACGGCGCAGTCCACAGGCTGTGGGTTATTGAAGGTGAGAAGGATATAGAAATAATCCAGAATGACCTGAAAGGGAAGCCGGTGTTTATAGCGGACGGCCATCACAGATATGAGACAGCGCTTGAGTTTAAAAAAGAGATGAACAGGAGCGGCGGCTGGGATTATGTTCTTATGTTCCTTGCCAACACGTCAGATGAAGGGCTGACAATACTTCCTGCGCACAGG
Source organism: Nitrospirota bacterium (assembly GCA_026387575.1). GTDB lineage: Bacteria > Nitrospirota > Thermodesulfovibrionia > Thermodesulfovibrionales > UBA1546 > UBA1546. Next base: position 13,795 of record JAPLLK010000023.1, read on the forward strand.
CTTGTTAAAAATCTGCCTGAAAACCCTCTTGATATCCTGTCAGAACATTTTACTGTAGAAATCCTCTCCTCACAGGATGACATTGCAGGGGTATTATCCGGATACGGACATGCTATAGGTTTCTGTCATCGCAACAGTGAAAGGCTGTATTTGCTCAGGCATAAAGGTTCCGGGCTTGAGAATATAAATCCTGCATTAAAAGAACTTGATGTTACCGTACTACATGAACTAATATTTAAGAAACTGCTGAATATTACTGAGGTAACATACGAGATGGACATAGCGGAAACAAGGGAGATGGTCAGAAAAGGAATTTATGATGCGGCATTTTTCCTGAATCCTACCGGAGTTAAGGATGTTGAGAGGGTTGCTCTTTCAGGCGAAAGGATGCCGCCAAAATCCACATATTTTTATCCCAAGCTTTTAACAGGTATGGTTATGTATAAATTCAATGAAACGGCCAACAAGGAGGATTTTTATGTCGGTTAAAGTAGCGATTAACGGATTCGGAAGGATTGGAAGGGTCTTTTTAAGGGCCAGCGTGTCATGCAAGGACTTTGAGATTGTTGCCATAAATGACCTTACAGACGCAAAGACCCTTGCGCACCTGCTTAAGTATGACTCTGTGCACGGAATATTTAATGCAGATGTAAAAGTCACTGACAGCGGCATAAGCGTCAACGGAAAGGAAATAAAAATCCTTGCTGTCACAGAGCCTGAGAAGCTTCCATGGAAAAGTCTCGGCGTTGATGTCGTCCTTGAATCAACAGGAAGATTTACAGACAGGGCATCAGCCTCAAAACATCTTGACGCAGGAGCAAAATGGGTGATAATATCAGCGCCTGCAAAAGACCCTGATGTTACAGTATGTCTTGGAGTAAACGAAGAGATGCTTGACCCTTCAAAGCACAAAGTAATCTCAAACGCATCTTGCACAACCAACTGTCTTGCGCCTGTGGTAAAGGTGCTGCATCAGGAATTCGGCATAGTAAGAGGGTTAATGACTACAATCCATTCATATACCAATGACCAGCGCATTCTTGACCTTCCTCATAAAGATTTAAGAAGGGCAAGGGCAGCTGCAATGTCTATGATCCCAACAACAACCGGCGCTGCAAAGGCAGTGGGCCTTGTTTTGCCTGAACTAAAAGGCAAACTTGACGGCATGTCAATAAGAGTTCCGACCCCCAATGTATCTGTTGTGGACCTTGTGGCTGAACTTAAAAAAGATGCGACTGTAGAAGAAGTGAATGCAGCCTTGAAAAAGGCGGCTGAAGGTAAAATGAAAGGGATTCTTCAATATACAGAAGAGCCTGTTGTATCAATAGACTTTAACGGCAATGCCCATTCTTCTATTGTTGACGCATCTGTTACAAAAGTTCTGGAAGGCAGGATGGTAAAAATCATAGCATGGTATGATAATGAGACAGGTTACAGTTCGCGGGTGCGCGACCTGATAATCTATCTCACAAAGAGGAGTTAGTCTGCAATGGCAAGGAAGAATAACAATCATAGTCATGTCCCGATTAAGGATGTCCTGAACAAACTTACAATTGAAGAGCTGAACATTAAAGGCAAGAGGGTTTTTATAAGGGCGGACTTTAATGTGCCGCTTGATGACAACCTTACCATAACCGATGACGGCAGGATTCGTTCCACTTTGCCTTCAATAGATTATGCGATAGACGAAGGAGCAAAGGTTATACTTGCTTCCCACCTTGGAAGGCCCAAAGGGAAGGTTGATCCCAGATTTAGCCTTGCGCCGGTTGCAAAGAGACTGCAGAGGCTTCTTGGCAAGGAGGTTATCTTTGCGCCTGATTGCATAGGGCCGCATGTAGAAAGTATTGTTGCAAAAATGAAAGAAGGCGATGTCCTTCTTCTGGAAAATCTCAGGTTCCATCCCGGCGAAGAAAGAAACGATGAAGAATTTGCCAAGGCGCTTGCGAGTCTTGCCGACTATTATGTGAACGATGCATTTGGAGCAGCGCACAGGGTGCACGCATCAGTGGTCGGCATCACAAAGTTTCTGCCTTCAGCGGCAGGCTTTCTGATGAGAAAGGAAATAGAATATCTTAAGGGAACCGTGCATAATCCTGTAAGGCCGTTTGTCGCCATACTCGGAGGCGCAAAGGTCTCAGGCAAGATAGGCGTTCTTGAAAATCTTGTTGATAAGGTTGACAAGGTAATAGTTGGCGGCGGAATGGCATACACTTTTATTAAGGCAATGGGATACGAAGTCGGAGATTCGCTTGTAGAGGCGGAGATGCTTGAATTTGCAGAGATGATAAGAAAAAAACTGGTAAAAAACAATGTTAAGTTCTATCTCCCTGTTGACAGTGTAATAGCACAGAGCATGGAGGCCGGCTCCGAGACAAAACTAGTTACTACACAGGAGATTCCAAAAGGCTGGAGAGCGCTTGATATAGGCCCGGCGTCTGTCAAGCTTTTCTCGGAGGCATTGCAGGATGCAAAGACGATAATATGGAACGGCCCTATGGGTGTTTTTGAAATGGATGCATTCTCAAGGGGCACTTTCGGCATTGCCCATTCAGTGGCTGATGCATATGCTCTCACAATAGTCGGTGGAGGAGACACTGACCTTGCAGTACACAAGGCTGGCGTATCAGATGCGATATCTTTTATATCAACAGGAGGCGGGGCATCACTTCAGCTACTTGAGGGCAATGAACTGCCGGGCATTGCAGCGCTGACGGATAGAAAAGAGGAGTAGATGTTATTGTTTTTAAAGGCAGCGGGCGATTAGCTCAGTGGGAGAGCGCTTCCTTCACACGGAAGAGGTCGTGGGTTCAATCCCCCCATCGCCCACCATTTAATTCATTGCTTCAGACTTTCCCCTCTATTAAAAATGAAGGGGGGTAAACTTCCTATCTTCTATTGTAAGACCTGCCTTTGCAATCTGGCCTCTCAGACCGATATCTCAACTAAAATCTTCTCATAGTCAACAACAGGCTTTGTCCTGCTTCTGAGTTACCTCTGTAAAGAGATTAGAAGTCTTCTGTTAAATGCCCTTGCTATCCTGTCAAGAAATTCAAATGAAGGCATACGCTTGTCACTTGGACTCTCAAGTCTTGAAATTACTTGCTGTTTAGTCCCTACCCCCTTAGCTAATTGTGTCTGTGTGAGATGGGAGGCTTTTCTTAAAGCTGCTATCTCCTGAGCTATCATCCTCTTTGCCGCTGCCTTTTCAAAGTAAATCTTAAATTCCTTATCTTTTAAGTGTCTCTCAATATGTTTATCAAGGTCGCTTCTCATTGTTTAACCTCCATTAGTTGTTTCAGCCTGTGCTTGGCTGTTTGTATCTCCTTTAAAGGAGCTTTAGGCGTCTTTTTCAAATAGGCATGAAGAAGAATCATCTCATTTCCTCTAAGAACAACATAGAATATCCTGTGCTGGCTGCCATGTGTCTTTATTTTTAGTTCCCACAGTTTGCCCTCAATGTGCTTAAATTCAACCCCTAAAGCATCCGTGCCTTTTTCTTGTATCCCACTTAGAATTGATAATAATTCCGCTCTTTCTTCTTTGTTGTCTATGTCATCAATGTATCTCTCAACAGGTGCTTTACCTGATGGATTACGCCAGTAATTAACAAACAACTTCATTATTTACAGTTTACAACCTAAAGGATGTATTGTCAATAGGTGAAAGATTAGAATCTAAGTGTTAACGATTATACCGTGAAGCCTTTAGTATGCCTCAAGCTCTTGTGCCTATAAAATAGAACGTCCCATTTTCCCCTTTAGGATTTTTAAAGAGGCCGCTGGTTCGTTCCCAGCATAGCCAACCATTTAATTAACTGCTCCAGACTTTTCTCTCTATTAAAAAGCAGAGGGGTAAACTTCAAAAATGTGCCTGCCACTTTTTATGTTTCGTAGCTAACATGTGTTTGACGCATTCAGTTTTTATAATTTTGCAACACCCTTGGTTAACAGTTTTAAAGCCTTCTTTATAAGCTGGATGTCTTGAGGTAGAAATTGATGAAATATCTCTTTTTCATGGGGGAAGAATTCACTTACATGTATGCCTAAAGCCCTTGCTATCTGAATCAAGGAATTTAAACTTGGATTAACCTCTCCTCTTTCTATCTCACCGATAAATTTATAGCTTATCCCTGATTTTTCGCCTAACTCTTCTTGCGTTAACCCCCTCAATTTTCTCAGAGTCCGCATTCTTTTACCTAATTCTATTGGGATATTGCTGTTCATGGGTTAGCTCCTAAAGAATTACAGGAATTATATGTTGTTTTCAGGCTGCTATAAACCCAGTATATGTGAAAATTACCTTGACAATAACACCTATGTGTGATATTTTCTGGACAGAAATAAAATTTAGGAGGGGGTATTATGCAATGTCCTTTATGTAGGGAAGAGATTCAGGAAGGCGCAATTAAGTGTAAACATTGTGGATCGATGATAGACAATACTACATCGACGACTTTTGGTGGACAACAAAATAAAAATCAAGAGGTGGTTCAAAAATCTTGGTGGAGATATGTTCCTTTGACGGATAAGAGCATTAAACCTACCGATAAGGCTTTATATATTGCATATGTTGTATTAGCTTATTTGATGCCAATATCGGCAGTTATTTCACTAATAAGTGTAAATTTTGTTCGCAAAAACTATATTCACAATACTTATAAAAAGGCGGCTAATTTCGGTATTATTTTAATTTCGATTCTGAGTTTTGCCGTAGGTGTCATGAGATTTCGATAAATGAACTACCCTGCGGAAATATTTGTCAAAAAAACAGTGTGTTCAAAAAAATGAGGAGGGAAAAGATGAAAATACAAAGAGGAATGGCAGTGGTTATTATTTTTATGGTTTTATTATTGGTATCAGCCTGTACAAAAAACGAGCCGATGCCGCTTACAGAGAAAAACATATTAAGCTATGTGGACAAAGTGGAAAAAGCTGCTAAATCCCTTAAAGAAAGAACAAAAAAAGAACCAATACAAGCACGCGTGGATGAAAAGAAAGTGGCAGAAGATTTCAGAAAAACTTTCGTTAAGTCTATGGAAGATATGGGTTACAATTATGATAAAACAATTCGAATTGCTGCAATAAAGTATATAGAAAAAGACTATTCTCGCTTAGAAGATCAATACAACTTGGTCGCGCTGCTACTATTCCCAGTTCAAGTTAAAGACTTGCTTGTCCGATCTAATATTATTTCTCAGGAGACAAAGGTAGTGTTAGATAAAGTGCACCTTTAGTGGCATATGAGGTAAGGGTTTATCAACGATTGCCCTAAGCGGCAGGCGAGCATGGCGGGAAAGACTATTGTCAAGGAGATATAATATGCAAAAAATAATTGTTGTTTTACTTATACTGTTTTTGTCTCAAATCGGCTATGCGGCAGAAAAACAAATGACAATAACAGGTAAGGTTGACGCCGGAACGATGATGTCAAACATTGTAACATCTGAGGGCAAATCTTATGCTTTTGTTTCCGATTCAAAAGTAGGGAATAAGATTTTCAAGGCTTGCAAGGTTGATGACTTATGCATGGTCACGGGATTGGTTGAAAACGACGAAATTATCCAGTCGGTAATTTCAGTTAAAAAAATGACCAAGGCATATCTTATAATCCCTGCAACAGAGAAGCGAGATGATAAGAATATAAAAGAAAGGAAACGGAGTGAGTTAAACGGTGTTATTCAATTGAAACACAATCCGGCAGGAAGGTATTATGGACTCGTTAGCGGAAAGAAAGAGTATACGCTGGTTTATGTTTGGGCTATAAATGATAATGATCTCAGTGATAAGTTAGAAATGCTGGCAGATGGTAGAGCAAAAGTTACTGTCAAAGGAACACTCCGCATATGGAACGATGGGAGTGCATCATTTGACAATTCAGCACCGATAGAGATTTATAAATAGGCATAAAGCGCTAGGAGAAGGAGAAGGAACCCAAAATGTCAATTAGAGTTTTCGTCATGAAAAAATCTGTAAAAATAATATTGCTTTTAACAGCTTGTCTGCTTTTTTCAGGCTGTGCAAAGAAAGCTCCTAATTGTAATGCAAAAGAGACAAAGGAATTAGTAGTTCAACTGGCAAAAGAAAAATACAAAGAGGTTGTGGATGGCTTTGGACGCTCCATGATAGGGCCACAGTATCAATCTGCCCCCGATATGTTCAAGAATGTGACCTTTGAGGTGCAGAATATCAGGATGACGAACTACAACGATAAGACTGGCTCTTACGAATGTGCATCAGACATTAGGATAGTCGAGTCGGGCGGCAAAAATCTTACAGTTCCAGTTATATATAAATCAGCACTGCTCACCGATGACAAGAAGAAATTTCATGTAACTGCCAATTTTGATTTTGAGACAGCTTTTGCGAATCCGATAAGATGAAATGAAATATGGATGTAAAATGGTTAAAAATGTTTTAGAGATTTTATAATCGGACTACAGCAAGTAAAATTCCTTCACACGGAAGAGGTCGTGGGTTCAATCCCCCCATCGCCCACCATATAATTAACTGTATCCCTATAATCTGCTCTTCTGAATATCTGCTCTTTTTCATCCCTTGCCTCCTTGTTGAGAAAAAGGCATAATTGATATAACTGATTCAACGATTGATTAAACCCATTTCTATCAGTTAAAATTCAAAATACTTTTTGTTTCTGTCGTTGACTCGCAGAGGAGAGGTGACCGAGAGGCCGAAGGTGCACGACTGGAAATCGTGTGTGCGCTAATCCCGCACCCAGGGTTCAAATCCCTGCCTCTCCGCCATAGCTACAGTGAATAGTGATTAGTTCACTGAATTACTTAATTGTTAAATACAAATTACTAATCACTGTTTTCCTGCAGCTGGGGGATGGCCCTGCGCAGCAGAGAGATGTGAACCCCACCAGGTCCGGAAGGAAGCAGTGGTAAGCATTTACTCTGGGTGCCGCAGCAAGTTGTCCCCTGGCTGCAGAAAGAATAAGAAGATTTTGCTGCTAAGAATGCAGACATTCTCTAATATAGTATTATCATGAAAGTAGAACTATGAGCTACCTTGTACTTGCAAGAAAATGGAGGCCTCAGGGGTTTGATGACCTCGTAGGACAGGAGCCTATTATCCGAATCCTGAAAAACTCCATCGCACAGAAAAAGATTGCGCATGCCTACATATTTTCAGGGCCGAGAGGCGTGGGGAAAACATCCACTGCAAGGATACTCGCAAAGGCGCTTAATTGCGAAAACGGGCCGACACCGTCACCATGCGGCACATGCGCATCATGCACAGCTGTTAAAGACGGCACATCAATTGATGTCCTTGAAATAGACGGCGCATCAAATAACAGCGTTGATGACATAAGGAATTTGAGGGAAGGCGTTAAGTACACCCCTCTTGGAGGCAGATACAAGATTTATATCATAGATGAAGCGCACATGCTTTCAACCTCTGCATTCAATGCCCTTTTAAAAACCCTTGAGGAACCGCCTCCCCATGCAATTTTTGTATTGGCGACAACAGCCCCAAGAAAAATACCCGCGACCATTTTCTCAAGGTGCCAGCATCTTCCTTTCAGGCGCATATCAGCGCAAAAGATAAAAGAAAGGGTAAGGCAAATAGCATCATCAGAAGACATAAAAATCTCTGATTCCGCTATAGAAATAGTTGCGCGTGCCGCTGACGGAAGCATGAGGGATTCCCTTACAATCCTTGATCAGGTGACAGCATTTTCTTCGGAAATAGACGCAGACGGAGTAAAAGACCTTCTCGGCATAGCAGATATCGGTATGCTTGCAGAAGTTTCATCTGCTGTTATTGACGGTGACAGGGAAAAGATTATCAAAGTTATATCCGAACTTGTGGGTAAGGGGGCTGACCTTAAGTCTTTTGCGAAAGACCTTGTGGAATTTTTCAGAAATCTCCTTATCGCAAAGTTTGTAAAGAAACCAGCAGAGATACTTGACCTTAGCGAGGATGAGATAAATATACTCAGCAGGATACTGCCGAAGATTTCACCTGACCTGCTTACCCTTATGCTTTCGGAAATGGTTAAGGCTGAGTTGGATGTCCGTTATTCATTCTCACCGCGGCTCAGTCTTGAGATGTCTCTGATAAGGATAAGCTTTTTAAGCACACTCAAACCTGTGAAAGAGGCGATAGAGAACATAGATGCGCTTCTGAAGGGGATGCCGTTGCCTTCGGCACGTAAAGCAGAACAGTCAGTCTCCATCGGCGACCCGCCGAGGCTGGAAGACAGAAACCAAGGTAAGATGCAGGGAGGAACGACTCGACTCCGGGATGCAGGGCACACGATACAGGATGAGAAAGATGCCGGACAAGCCGGCATGACAAAAGAAGTGTCATTCCCGCTTGTTGGGAATCCTTCTTCTCCAGAAGACGCTCAACCTTCAACTCCACTTGACGGCAGTTCTTTGCTGACTGCGATTAGAGAAAAGATTGATGACCCTAGGATCACATCAAAGCTTTCACAGGCAATGCCTTTACTCAAAGAAAATGTCCTGACACTTACCTTTAACAGCAATGAGGCAGAACTTTTTGCGGAACCTATAAGGAAGAATTCTAATTTGATAGAGAAGATAGCCTCGGATATTCTTAAGACTCCTGCAAAACTTAAAATAGATATCCTGACAAAGAAAGTAATCCGCAAAAAAGACCTGAAGGATAAAGTTCTGACAGACCCCGCAGTAAAAGAGGTGATCGAACTTTTTGACGGAAGGATAATTGATGTTAAACTAAAGGAAAATACAGGGGGTGGAAACAAAGATGTCTAAGAAGATGCTCGGTGATATTATGCGTGAGGCTCAAAAGCTTCAGACAGAGATGCAGAGGATGCAGGAAGAGTCAAAGAAGAAGACAGTTGAAGCAACAGCAGGCGGAGGGATGGTTACCGTCATTGCCAATGGAGGAGGAGAAATCATCTCCATGAAAATAGAAAAGGATGTTGTAAATCCTGATGATGTTGAGATGCTGCAGGACCTTATACTCGCTGCAGCCAATGAGGCGCTTAGACGGGCACAGGAAATGGTTAATGAAGAAATGTCAAAGCTTACCGGAGGAATGCAGATGCCGGGCTTAGGTGGGCTGGGTAAATTTTTCTAATTCCGTTTCATCTATCTGAAGTTCACGAGCAAGGAGTTTAGGCGTTGCGCCGGTCTGTTTGATTACCTCTTTCAGATAATTCTCAAAGGTGATATTTTTGTCCCAACAGGAATAAAAGTGTTCTTTAAGTATGGCTGCCAGCCCTTCTGACGGTATCCTGTAGCCCTTCTTTGTTGCTTCTTTCTCGCCTGTGCTTTCCGGGATACCCATTACTACAACACTGTCGTCCACAACCATATAGCGGATGTCATGCACGATGGCACAATCGCTGTATCTGATCTCAGCCCCTGCTTTTTTATACATATACCCTATATGCAGTCTGTCCGGGAATTTCGGCATGAGATAGCTTACGCTCACGCCGTTTTTTGTCAGCCTCTCAATATTATCTATAACGCTCTTTGTCCTTTTTTTATCATCTCCGATCGGAAGCCTGCCGGTTATGGCCCCTATCACTTCAGTCTTGGCTTCCATCATTGTATCTGTGACTGTCAGAAAATACTCCTGTCTTGTCAGCACCTTTGTTGCCCGCTCAACCTGAAGCAAAAGGTTTTTTCTGCCCCTGCCTTCCCTTAGGCCGAAAAGCAAAAGTATAATTGTGGCAAAAAGCAGTACTGATTCAAGTATAAGAAGTCCTGTTTCAATAGTCATAGTGTTTTAATTTTAAAGAAATCCGACAATCTTTACAAGGGAAAATTGTTTCAGCATAATATAAATAATGTATTTCCTTGCGATCCATAATCTCCCTGAAGACAGGGCAGCTTTCGCACCGGCGCTGGCATCCGCTCTGGGAATCACCTCCTATGAGGCAAGCGTTCGCCTGCGGGTTTCAGGGAGCGGGCCCCTCGTGATCGCCACCTTCGGAGAGTGGTCTGCAGCCGACGAGGCCAGCCGCAAACTCAAAGCCTCAGGACTCACCACGGTCATGATCTCAGACGAAGAGGTCACGAGCAGCCAAAAGGGATTTCCTGTGCGGACATTCAGATTCAACAGCCATACGCTCCATGCGGAGTCACGGCAGAAGGAGACGCTCTCCGTTGATTATCAGAAGATCTTTCTGATAATCCGGGGCACGGGCATGAAACAGGAAACATCCACCGAGACCACGAAAGAGCGGAAGTTCGATCTTGGAAAAGCTGTTCTCACAGGCGGGCTGGTAATATCCAAAACAGTGAAGACCACCGAGCAGAAGATAACAGAAGAACGGGAGGGGTTTCTTTTCGTCTATGCCGAAGGGGTCCTGCCACTCGTATTTCGAGAAGGGGCGCTGGATTATAGTTCCCTGGGACCGGCTCTTCAGCCTTCACGGACAGCCAATTTCACTGCGCTGCTTGCCGAAATACGGAGCCGCTCTTCTCAGGCGCGCTTTGACGACCGGCTTACCACAAGGGCGGGTCAGGTACAGTTGCTCGGCCCCTCGCTCGATGTGCAGAGATATATCGGGGTTGCGATAGAGCTTTTAGTAAGGGTATTACGGTAAGTCCTTCATGGGTAATCGCATGTGCCGGCGATTTTTATATTTTAATGCTGCATCACAGGAGGTGAGTTTTTGGGAAACAGACAACGAATGAAATTCAGAAAACCCTTGCCGAAAAAGCACGCAGAAGGCAAGACCGCCGCTGAAATCGTCAGGGAATTAAAAGAAGGCAATGCCCCTGTGTCCGATTACAGAGAGCAATCCCTGAAAATCCACGGCCTGATATGCGCCAAATG
>JAPLLK010000037.1 GCA_026387575.1 Nitrospirota bacterium
TATTCAACACATCTTTATCAACAAGCAGCTCCTCTTTTCTTGTGCCTGATGCGTTTATGTCTATGGTCGGGAATATCCTCTTATCAACGAGCTTCCTGTCTAAGTGAAGCTCCATATTGCCTGTGCCTTTGAATTCTTCAAAGATAACATCATCCATCCTGCTTCCTGTATCAACAAGCGCTGTGGCAAGTATTGTAAGGCTCCCGCCGTTTTCAATATTCCGGGCAGCGCCGAAAAATCTCTTGGGTCTTTGAAGGGCATTTGAGTCAAGCCCTCCTGACAAAACCTTCCCGCTAGTTGGCATAATTGCATTATAAGCCCTTGCAAGCCTTGTTACGCTGTCAAGAAGAATAACTACATCTCTCTTGCATTCCACAAGCCTTTTTGCCCTTTCTATGACCATCTCGGCGACCTGGCAGTGCCTCTGAGGCGGCTCATCAAATGTTGAACTTATTATCTCGGCTGTCGGAACCTGTCTTTTCCAGTCAGTAACCTCTTCAGGCCTTTCGTCTATCAGGAGGATTATAAGATGTATTTCCCTGTGATTTTTCTTCGTGGCTTTTGCTATTGACTGCAGAAGCATTGTCTTCCCTGTTCTTGGCGCTGCAACTATCATCCCCCTCTGCCCTTTGCCGACAGGAGCTATAAGATCCATTACCCTTGTTGAATAATCACTTGTGTCATATTCAAGCTTTATTCTTTCTGTCGGATAATATGGCGTAAGGTTGTCAAAAAGCGTTCTGTTTATGCTGTCTTCAGGAGATTCATGGTTTACTGCCTCTACTTTGAGGAGCGCAAAATATCTTTCGCTCTCCTTGGGAGGTCTTATCTGGCCTGAAACGAGGTCGCCTGTCCTCAAAATAAATCTGCGAATCTGGGAAGGCGAAACATAAATATCATCAGGGCCGGGAAGATAACTGTAATCAGGTGAGCGGAGGAATCCAAAACCATCAGGCAGTATTTCAAGAACGCCCTCCCCGAATACATTTCCTGTCTTTTCAGCCTGAGCCTGAAGTATTGCAAATATGAGATCCTGCTTCCTCATGCCTGATGCGCCTTCAACATTCAGGGTCTTTGCAACAGTGGTAAGCTCGTCAATGGTCTTTTCTTTTAGCTCTGAAATAGATATGTTATCCATATTTAGCTCCTCTTAGGGATTTTCGCTGGTGGTTTTTTATATTTAATAATAAAACCCGGTAGGCATTGCCTATCCTGAGGGGGTTTTTACAATAAAAGAACTACTATTGGATAAAGCTTACTAAAATATATTTGCTTTTGTCAATACTTGCGTGTTAAATTTTTCTATGCGCTACGGAGAAAAGGCTATAAAAACGGCAAGGTTAGAACTGTGGGACAATCCCTACTCTGAAAAAGACTATGAAATCAATATAAGTTTTTCTGAATTCACATGCCTCTGCCCGCGCTCAGGCTATCCTGACTTTGCAACTATAGCCGTAAGATATGTTCCTGACAGAAAAATTGTGGAATTAAAGTCGCTTAAGCTGTATCTGAATTCATTCCGCAATGCCGGTATCTCGCATGAAGAGGCAACGAATAAGATTTATTCAGAGCTTGAAAAGAAATTGAAACCAAGATTTCTTGAAATCACCGGCGATTTTAATCCGAGGGGAAACGTAAAGACAGTCATAAGGGTCTGCTCAGAGAATACTGAAAAGTAAGTTTATAAGTCATGGTATAGCATTTTCGCTCATTCTCGCTTCGCTCCGAGGTATTTTGCCTCTGTTATTTTTTGATTAATTTACTTTTTGGGGTATCTGCAAAATAAATCCGCTCTAATACCATGCCCTGACTTTATTTTAATAGCGAATTCCCTTCGCCCTTTCTATAAAAAGCTTCACTTTAGAGTGGTCCTTTTTGCCTTTCTCTGCCTCAACGCCGCTGCTTACGTCAACAGCATAAGGATGAACCAAGCGTACTGCCTTCTCTATGTTTACAGGGGTCAACCCTCCAGCAAGGATAACTCTGCCGAATTGTTTTGCCTCTACTGCAATATCCCAGTTGAATACCTGCCCGGTGCCTCCAAATACCTCAAGGGTGTACGTGTCAAGTAGAAAAGCTGAAACCTTATCTTTATATTTTGAAATTATTTCAAGATTATCAATGGACTCAACCCTTATTGCTTTTATAACTAAATGTTCTGGTAATTTGCATGCATTCGGAGGCTCTTCACCGTGAAGCTGGATTATATCTATTCCTGCCTGAGAAACCGTTTTCTTTATGGTATTTTTATCCTCATTTACAAAAACACCCACCGTTGAGATGAATGGAGGGAGTTTTTTTATTATTTTTTTTGCATTTGCAGGTGAGATATACCGTGGGCTCTTTTTAAAAAATACAAAACCCAGCGCATCAACGCCAAAATCAGCTGCTGCCATTGCATCATCAAGATTTGTTATGCCGCATATTTTAACCTTCACCATGTATGCAGATTATAGCATAACATCGCCATGATTGGTGTCAGTTTTTAGCGTCAGTTACAGACACTGATTACTGACACATTTCACTTTTTTATAACGTATAGCCGCTCTCGCCGTGCTGTGATATGTCAAGCCCTTCAACCTCTGCCTCTTCATCAACCCTCAGCCCGATTGTCCAGTCAATAACCTTTAAGATGATAACCGTTATTACAAATGAATATATTGCCGTGACAGATACTGCGATAATCTGGGAAATCAACATCTTGCTGCTGCCGAAAAGCAGTCCGTCAGCACCTGCGGAATTTAAGACCTTTTGAGCAAAAATCCCTGTAGCAATTGTGCCTAAAACACCTCCTATGCCATGCACGCCGAACGCGTCGAGCGAGTCATCATACCCGAAACGGTTTTTCATGCTCAGAGCTGCATAACAAACCGTTCCCGCAGCCAAGCCTATACAAAGCGCTGACATAGGGCCTACAAATCCCGATGCCGGAGTAATAGTAGCGAGCCCGGCAATGGAACCCGTCGCAGCTCCGAACATTGTCGGCTTTCCCCTGTGAAGCCACTCTATAATTACCCATGTGAGGGTTGCTGAAACAGCGGATATGTGCGTCACAACAAACGTCATCGCGCTTAATGTACCTGATGACAGTGCGCTTCCGGCGTTGAACCCGAACCATCCAAACCACAAAAGCCCTGCGCCGAGCACTGTCATAGGCAAATTATGCGGTGTAAATGCCTCATGCATATAGCCTTTTCTTTTGCCGATTATCAGCGCCGCCGCAAGCGCTGAGATGCCGGATGTTATATGGACAACAATGCCGCCAGCAAAATCCAGAACCCCTGTGTTTTTAAGCCAGCCGCCAGCGCCCCATATCCAGTGCGCAACAGGGTCATAGACAATCGTTGACCACAGGATTGTAAATACAAAGAAGGCTGAAAATTTCATTCTTTCCGCAAAGGCGCCAGTAATCAATGCAGGCGTTATCACAGCAAACATCGCCTGATATATCATGAATGCAATATGCGGGATTGTTGCAGCATAGTCAGCGTTAGGATTGCCGCCTACTCCTCTTAACCCTGCCCAGTCAAGCCCTCCGATAATACCGCCAATATCCGGGCCAAAAGACAGGCTGTATCCGAAAAGTATCCACTGAACGCTTACTATCGCAATTGCAACAAAGCTCTGCATTATTGTTCCGAGAACATTTTTGCGCCTGACCATACCGCCATAAAAAAGCGCAAGCCCCGGAGTCATAAGCATTACAAGCGATGCTGACAGAAGAACAAAGGCAGTATCACCCGCATCCACCTTCCCTGCTTCCTGAGCAAAAACATCAGGCGCTGTTAGAAAAAACAACCATATAGCATAAATAACCAATGTCATCCCCTTTTTCATCTCGAATACTCCTTTGCCATTATTTTTAGGATTGTCCTCCCTCTCAATCTCATTGATTTTATCTTTTAGCGAACCCATTGCTGTCACCTGAAATAGTAATTGCCAGAAACATGCCAGAATGTAACTTGTTGATTTATAAGGAGTTCCCATAACTTAATATGCTACGTTTTTGTGAGTTGATACAATTTTGAATGTATAGAGACATGGGGTTTCAAATCAGGTGAGATATTATCGGACTGCCATGGATGTGTTATTATCTCAGCGTGGAGATTCCGTACTTCTTAATCTTATAGCCTATCTGCCGCGGGGTAATGCCAAGCAGTCTTGCTGCCTTTGCCTGAATCCCTCCTGTCTTTTTAATCGCATCCAATATCTTAGTCTTTTCGATATCTACTATTGTTGAGGGAAGGGCATCTTTTATCTGAGATGCGTACTTTGCCCTGAGGGTGTAGTCTCTAATATTAAAAGGCAGGTCAGACGGACTTATAACTTTTCCGCGGGACATAACCACCAGTCTTTCTACTGTATTCTCAAGCTCTCTCACATTGCCGGGCCAGTCATAATTTATAAGGGTATTTAAAGCATCAGATGCGATGGAGACAGACTTCTGATTTTCTTCATTATATTTTTTCAGAAAGTATTCCGAAAGCAGAGGGATGTCCTCAATCCTTTCTCTTAACGGAGGCAGGAATATCGGAACAACGTTCAGCCTGTAATAGAGGTCTTCCCTGAACTTTCCTTCAGAAACAAAATCCTCAAGATTCCTGCTTGTCGCAGCAATAAGCCTCACATCAACCTTTATTGTTTTTTCGCCGCCTACCCTTTCAAATTCCTTTTCCTGTAAAACCCTGAGTATCTTAGGCTGGAGCGCTAAAGGAAGGTCGCCTATCTCATCAAGAAATATTGTGCCCCCATCAGCAAGTTCAAACCTGCCTTTTCTCATTGCCATTGCTCCGGTAAATGCGCCCTTTTCATGGCCAAAGAGTTCTGATTCAAGGAGCCCTTCGGGAATGGATGCACAGTTGAATTTTATAAATGGTCCCTTTGCCCTCGGGCTCATATAATGTATTGCCTTTACAATAAGTTCCTTGCCTGTCCCGCTTTCACCGCGTAAAAGCACATTTGCTTTTGAAGTAGCCACGCTGTGAACAGACCCGAAGACCTCCTGCATCCTGTCTGACTGCCCTATGATGTTTTCCAGCCTGTATTTGCCTTTAAGCTGCTGTCTGAGATTTTCCTTTTCCTCAAGAAATGTCTCTCTCTCTCTTTCAATCTCCATGTGAAGCTTTACAGTCTGGGCAATCAGCGATGCGATAATCTTCAACAGTCTGAGGTCCTCCTCAAAAGATATGACCTTAGAGCCAAAAAGCCTGTCAACACTCAGTACGACAAGTGTTTCATTCTTAAATTTTATCGGCACACATAAGAACGCAATATTTTCCTTCTTAATAATTTTTCTTGCTCCAGTCTTATTCAGAAATAAAGGCTCATCGCCAATGCTTGGAATCACTATGGGAGAACCGAGCTTTGCAACTCTGCCGATGATACCTTCGCCCAGCCTGTATCTACCTTTCTTTATTTCCTCCTCTGTCATTCCGTGAGCAGCAACAATAGACACCTCGCTGTTGCTTCTGAGCGCAACAGTCCCCCTTTTCATATCCAAATATTCTGACAGCACCCTCATTACGCCTCTGAGGTTCGATTTCAGATTAAGCGAAGAACCGAGAAGCTTGCTTATCTCGTAAAGCGCAGTGATTTCCAGCGCCTTATTATAATCGCGTTTCATAAGATAAGTTTAGTAAGAGATGACAAAAATGTAAAGCTAATGACTTTTTTGTAGATTATGTTTTAAGGCCATGAAGCGCAAACAGAATTACTGCTCTCTCAGCATTTCTTCTTAGGAGTTCCCGACTCCTTGGGAACACCTCATGTGGAAATGCCTAAGCGTGGGAATACTACAACCTGAAGAATTATCCATACAACCAGAATACCTATTGCTAAAAGCAGATCGCTCATTGCCTATTTTCCCGCAGGCTGTGCAGGTATTTGAAGGGGTGGCTGCGAAGGTTGAGACGGCTGAACACCACCGCTTGGAATTGGACCCTGCGATGCTGGTATATTATTTTTTTTGTTAACCGGAACTGTCTTTTTTACAACAGACCCGCTCTTTGTTGAGACGATTGCAAGAGACAAAGACGTAACCATAAAAGCAACTGCAGCGATTGTGGTAAGTTTGCTGAAGAAAGTAGCCGCACCACGGCTGCCAAAAAGAGTCTGGCTTGAACCGCCAAAAGCTGCGCCAAGTTCCGCCCCTTTGCCACTCTGTATAAGAACAATAAAAATCAAAAATAACGCCACCATAATGTGAACTGCCAAAAGTAATGTTATCATCTTGCCTCCGTATTAAATTTCACTACCCTTACAAAACTCTCCACCTTTAGGCTTGCGCCGCCCACAAGTGCTCCATCCACATCTTTACAACCCATAAGAGAGTCTACATTCTCAGGGGTTACGCTTCCTCCATATATTATACGATTTTCATCAGCCTTATTTCCATACAAAACTCTTAACCTATCCCTTATGTAAGCATGCGCCTCCTGAGCCTGCGAAGGTGCAGCAGTCCTCCCTGTGCCTATTGCCCATACAGGTTCATAAGCTACAACGATATTGTCTCCGTCTATATTTTCAAGCCCCTTCTCTATCTCCATTTTCAGCACATCGAATGTCTTTCCTGATTCTCTTTCTGCAAGTGATTCTCCTATGCAGAAAACAACTCCAAGCCCATTGTTTCTTGCCGCTTTAACCTTCTTATTAATTGCCTCATCCGTCTCATTAAAATACTGTCTTCGTTCCGAATGCCCGATGATAACATACGAACATCCACAGTCCAAAATCATAGTCGGTGATATTTCACCGGTAAATGCGCCCTTTTCTTCATAAAAAACATTCTGTGCAGCGATTTTTATGTTAGTGCCCTTAACACTCTCCACAGCAGCAAAAAGGGAGGTAAATGGCGGGGCTACTACGATATCCACATCTGTTGCATCCTCTGCCAAAGATACGAATTCCTTCAAGAATCCCCTTGTCTCAGGGACAGTCTTATTCATTTTCCAGTTGGCTACTATGAATGGTCTGCGCAAGGTTCTCTTATCTTTCTTACTGCTCAGGAATTTATTGCTGTAATGCTTATGATGAGTGAGTCTTTTACTTTATTTATATCAAATGTAAATTGCTTTCCCATGGTCTCAATCCTTATATTCAGCACGCCTGCCGTCTTGTCATCTTCCATATGAATTTCCTTAATAAATACAGACTTAAATTTCCAGAGGTTTTTTGTTTTATTCACCGCAGGTTTCAGGCTGAGGATTATCCATTCTTTTCCATCTATGGATTCTGTCCTGTTTTTGTATTCAAGATTTGCCTTGGGAGCATTCATATTCATTATTATCATTGCCTTGTTCTTTGCCTCTATAAGTGAAACCTTGCTTATCTCAAAAGATTTTTCTGCTATTTTCTTGTCTTTTATAGATTCTTTCTTCTCTGCCGTCTTTGCCGCAACTTTCCCTTCCTCTTTTGCTACGACTGTCTGTTTGCTCTTTTTCTCGCGTTTCGCTGTAGCCTTGGGCGCTGGTTTTCCTTCAACTGTAGCAGCGGGTTTTTCCACCTTTGGTTTTTCTATCGCCTTGGGCTTCGGAGCAGCAGATTTCTCTGGAGATTTAACCTCCGCAGGAAGGCTGACTTCTTTTTTCTGTTCCTTGACGGTTATTTTCCTTTCTTCTTTTTTGGGAGCCATCGAAGCTGAAACCGCAAAAGATTCTGCCTTATCATATACAACATCAACAGAAGCAACACCATTAACAAATTCTGAGGCATAAACCCTCTTCGGAGACAACATGCCTGTACCAGTGGCATTCAAATAAACATCATTACCTATAAGATTATAATTTCTCACAATGTTCTTAAACCTGTCATATACCTCTACCTTTATCCTGAACCTCTGGCCTGCAACCGCAGAATCAGGGGTAACAACCACAAAGCTCTCAGGAGCAGAAGGATTTATTCTTACTGCAGTGCTTTTGCCCTGCTGGCTCATGCTACTCTCGGATGCGACTATGCTTATCTCTTCAGCTTTTTCATATCTCAGCTTTACAACTGCCTGTCCATTTTTGAACTCTGACTGCCCTATAAAAGACGGCGATACTTTTGCCTGTCCTGTAGAACTAATATTTACGCCCCTGCCGGAAGATGAATAATTATCTATAGGGTTATCAAATGCATCAAATGTACTTATGGTTACTTCAAACGGCTCTCCTGCAACTGCTTCTTTTGGCGCATACACTTTAAAATAGTTTAGCCCTGCAGACATAACCTTTAAGGCGGCGCTTATGCCTTTGCTGCCTGTGGCTGTGTCATGAACTTCAATCGCAGATTCACCTGTCTTTTCAGCCATAAGCGTAGCAATGCTTACCCCATTTCTAAATACCATATCTGAGCTTACAATCTTTAAGCCGGCTGTGCCTGCAAGCGTGAGCTTTATATTTTTAGTCTCTATGTCGGTATCAGCAACAGGATTATTGTATGTATCTCTTGCAATAACTTTTATATCAAATTTATTCCCTGCCGCAACAGAAGGCGGAGACTGAATAAAAAAGTGGTCAAGCTTATTGGGCATGATTGTTATTTCTCTTGTCACAACAGGCACTGTCCCTCCAGCCTCAAAAATAGACAGCATAACCGCTTCTGCCTTATTCCCTGTCACATTAATGCCGGCGCTGCCCCCCATAAAAGACGCAGCCTTTAAAATTGAGGGTTGCACCTGAACGGAACCTGAAACTAAAACCTTAAACTCCCTGCCTGTCTCTGCAAAATTCGTAATCAGGTTGTCATGCATGTCGTATGCCTGCAATCTCACTATAACTGCCTCGCCTGCCCTGACTTTTTCCGGCAATTGCACTGCAAAGTGGTCAAACCCTCCGGGCTTCACTATGATATTTCCGCTATGCGACACGTTTGATGCGGCAAATACAAATAAAACAGCCACCATAGATGACAACAACCTTTTCGAACTAAAAATATTTTTCATCGTTTCTCTCCTATCAGAATAGGACTTTTTTTCACGTATGTATGAATACCATATTTCACAATATTATGTCAAAGGAAAATCATAGGCTTCAAGTATTTTTCTCATCTGTGATTTTTTCTTGACAACAATTCTGCTACATGCTATAAAAGTTTACCCTGTTTTTCAGGTAAATTATCTTCTCGTAACGAGAAAAGGAGGATTTAAGCAGTATGCAGTTTGAAGGAAAAGTAAAATGGTTCAACGAAACTAAAGGTTATGGGTTTATCCAGCAGGACAATGGCACGGATGTGTTTGTACATTATTCATCTATTGCAAACGATGGGTTTAAGACTCTTACCGAAGGGCAGAGAGTCCAGTTTGATATTGTAGAAGGCGAACGAGGTCCAATAGCTGCAAACGTAGTAAAATTACAATAAAACTGCATATTAAGGAAAATTCAGTCATCGAAGGGGTCTGTATATCCTTAGCCCCTTTCCTTACTTAATCTATATTGAATTTCTAAAGGGAAAGATATGAGAAAAAAAGTATCCGTAATCGGGGCAGGAAATGTAGGCGCATCTGCAGCGCAGTTGGTTGCTCAGGCCTCACTTGCCGATGTTGTCCTTTTTGATATTGCAGGTGGAATTCCACAGGGAAAGGCTCTTGATATTGCAGAGGCATGTCCCCTCTGGAATTCTTCTGTTTCCGTGAAGGGGACTAACAGTTATGCCGACACTAAAGACTCCGACATGGTAGTGATTACTGCTGGATTTCCAAGAAAACCCAATATGTCGCGCGATGACCTTCTCCATGCGAATGCTGATGTTGTTAAGGCAGTGTCAGGTGCAATTGCAAAAACTTCTCCGAATGCCATCGTTATTGTCGTAACAAATCCGATGGATGTAATGGCTCAGCTTGCATGGAAGACCACAGAGTTTTCATGCAAACGGGTAATAGGAATGGGCGGGATACTTGACGCAGCCAGATTGAGGACATTTCTTTCATGGGAGTTGAATGTGTCACCGGAAGATATAGAGACCATTGTGCTTGGAGGGCACGGAGACCAGATGGTTCCGCTTCCAAGGTTCACCACCGTGAAAGGCATAGCAATAACAGAATTTTTGAAAAAAAAGACAATTGATTCGCTGGTGCACCGAACACGGAACGGAGGAGCCGAAATAGTAAGCCTGCTTAAATCCGGAAGCGCATACTATGCGCCTGCCGCCGCACTCGTCCAGATGATCAAATCAATTTTATTCGATGAAAAGCGCATGTTTCCCTGCGCAGCGTATCTAAACGGAGAATACGGGATGAAAGATATTTATCTTGGCGTGCCTGTTATTCTCGGCAGAGAGGGCGTTGAGAGAGTAGTTGAGATAAAGCTTACAAAGGAAGAAAGAGCACAGCTCAAAGAATCATGCTCTACCGTAAAAAAACTGGTCAAGAAACTTTTGATTTAACTCTTGGAGAATAAAGGAAGGAACCGCTATATGTGCGTAGAAGAAATAGAACAGACACTTGTATTGATTAAGCCGGATGCCCTGAAAAATTCGTTGACAGGATATGTGCTTTCTCAACTTTCAGAGTTTCATACCGGGTTACGCTTTGCCGGAGCAAAGATAGTACACGTAAGCAGGATGCTTGCAGAAGAACACTATGCTGAACATCGGGGTAAAGTGTTTTACCCTTCACTGATTGAGTATATCATGGGTCTGCTTCATTATCCTGATGAACCCAATAGGCGCAGAGTAATAGCCCTTGTTTATCAGGGCCCGGATGCAGTGAAAAAGATGCGGGAAATCTGCGGACCTACCAATCCTCACGTTGCCCGTGAGACAAAACCGGGATGCATTCGCGCATTGGGAACAGTTGTTCCTCTGAAGGATGCTGCCGGAAACAAGATCGGCGAAAGGATGGACAATCTCATCCACGCTTCGGCTACTGATAACGAGGCTGAACGGGAAATCAAACTCTGGTTCAGGCCCAGCGACTTTCCTCCATTCATGTGCTCGTATCCTACAGAGATAAACGCAGAAGACCATTATTATTTCAAAAACGGCAATCTCTATATTACTCATGAACCGGACAGCGTGTGCCTGATTGCTCCAGGTGATGTTGTTTGGAAATCTGATTTTGATGCGTTGCGTTTACTGAGCAAGGGGTTGCCTGCGGCATCTTCTCTTAAAGCAGTGGCCTCTAAATATCTCATGAATTATACTGTGGAGAGTTAGAAGGGTTTATTGACTTTAATCAAGCGGAAAAAGTATTATTGAAATAAGTACTATGGAACTTCGCAGAGGAGATTTATTTAATGTTTGAGAAGTTCACAGAGCGCGGCAGAAAAGTAATAATCTACGCAAGGGAAGAGGCTGAAAAGCGTCAGAACGATTACCTTGGGACAGAGCATCTCCTGCTCGCTCTTCTGAGAGAAGAAGAGGGAATAAGCGCCGCAATAATCAAAAAGATGGGCATCTCAACAGAAGAGGTACGCATGGAAGTAGAGCGGAAACTCCCCTACGGCACAAATGTGCTTACATTCGGCGACATACCATTTACCCCGCGTGCAAAAAAAGTCCTTGAACTTGCAGTAGAAGAAGCAAGGCTTATCGGTCACAGTTATATAGGAAGCGAGCATCTTCTGCTCGGCATTCTGCGCGAAGACGAAGGGATAGCCGGCAGAACACTTCGAAGCCTCGGAGCAAACCTTCTGGCTGCAAGGCAGCTTGCAATAAATTTCTCAATGAGGCCGCAGGCACATACTATAAGAGAAAGACGGAGCGCAACACCTGCCCTTGATGAGTTCGGCAGGGATCTGACACAGATGGCAAAAGAAGGCAAGCTTGACCCTGTAATCGGCAGGGAGGATGAGATTGAGCGCGTGCTCCAGATACTCGGCAGGCGGATAAAAAATAATCCCGTGATAATCGGCGAGCCGGGTGTAGGCAAAACAGCAATTGTTGAGGGCCTTGCGCAAAAAATCGTACTGGGTGATGTGCCAGAAAATCTTTTTGGCAAACGAATTATATCCCTTGACCTCGGCGCTCTCATAGCAGGGACAAAATACAGGGGGCAGTTTGAAGAAAGGCTGAAGATTGTGATGAAGGAAATCACTCACACAGACAATGTGATTCTCTTTATCGATGAACTCCATACATTAATAGGTGCAGGCGCCGCTGAAGGCTCTGTGGATGCATCAAGCATGCTCAAACCTGCGCTGTCCAGAGGCGAGATTAAATGCATCGGCGCAACAACTCCTGACGAATACAGAAAATATGTGGAAAAAGACGGCGCGCTGGAGAGAAGATTCCAGCCGATCAATGTTGAATCTCCTGCGGTAGATGCAACAATAGATATCCTGAAAGGGTTAAGAAGCAGATATGAATCGCATCACAGAGTAAAAATCAGCGACGATGCCATAACAGCGGCTTCAAAGCTGTCCGACCGGTATATATCTGACAGGCATCTGCCAGATAAGGCAATTGACGTTATTGATGAAACAGGCGCAAGGGTTAACCTCAAAAGATATATGCCTCCCGGAGAGATAAAAGAACTGGAACACGATATAGCAAGGCTGACAAGAGAAAAAAATCTTTATGTGAAGCTTCACGACATTGAGAAAGCCACATCCATACGAAACGAGGAAGAAAAGCTTAAAAAACTTCACGATCAGATACTGAAACAGTGGAAGGACAACCTTAATAAAGAAATTCCAGTCATATCAGAAGATGATGTGACCTACACAGTTGCAAAGATAACAGGCATCCCGCTCCTGAAAATGGAAGAAAAAGAATCAGAAAAACTCCTGAAAATGGAAGAGGTTATTCATGAACGGATAATCTCTCAGGATGAGGCAATAAAAGCTATATCAAGGGCAATCAGAAGGTCAAGGGCCGGCTTAAAGAGCAAGAAGAAACCTATAGGTTCATTCTTCTTCCTCGGCCCAACAGGCGTTGGAAAGACCGAACTTGCAAAAGCTCTCGCAGAGTTCCTTTTCAATGACGAAAATGCGCTCGTGAAAATTGACATGTCAGAATATATGGAGAGATTCAATGTCTCCAAACTGACAGGCGCACCTCCGGGCTATGTCGGCTATGAGGAGGGAGGACAGCTGACAGAAAAAATACGAAAGCGTCCCTACTCTGTCATTCTCTTTGATGAGATAGAAAAAGCGCATCCCGACGTATTTAACATACTGCTGCAGGTGCTTGATGAAGGAGTGCTTACAGACAGTTTCGGCAGAAAGGTTGACTTTAAAAACGCAGTAATAATTATGACCTCAAATATAGGCGCAAGGATTATTGAAAAAGCAACTCCTCTGGGCTTCCAGAGAACTAAGTCAGACGATGTCTATCAGAGGATAAAGGATAATGTGCTCGTTGAGCTCAAAAAGGCATTTAATCCTGAATTCCTTAACCGTGTTGATGAGATAGTCGTATTTCATCCTCTTGAAAAAGAGCAGCTGTTCTCAATTATTGACCTGCTTATAGACGAGACTAACAAGCAACTGATTGAACAGGATATTGTTGTAGAAATAGACCACGCCGTTAAAGAGTGGCTTGTAAAAAACTACTATCAGCCAAACTACGGCGCAAGGCCCATGAGAAGAGCCGTGCAGAAAGAAATTGAGGATCCGCTGTCAGAAGAACTGCTCAAAGGCAGATTTAAAGACACTCACAAAATAAAAATTGTGCTTGAGGCTGGGATACCAACCCTTATTGAAGCCGAAGAGTCTCAGGTAC
Source organism: Nitrospirota bacterium (assembly GCA_026387575.1). Lineage (GTDB taxonomy): Bacteria > Nitrospirota > Thermodesulfovibrionia > Thermodesulfovibrionales > UBA1546 > UBA1546. Next base: position 13,639 of record JAPLLK010000037.1, read on the forward strand.
TTTCCGTAGTAAATTGACTTCACGGAGTTCCTTAAAAATTACCAACGAGGAGTTCACTGCTGATTGAAAGGTAAATCCTTAATACTGATATCACTTCTTTTTATCGGACTACTTTTAATAACCTACAGCTTAAGCCGTCACGATATGAAGGAGAAAGCTATATTTGAAGGTTTATATGCGCCTGAATTTGAGCTTGAGTACGCCGCAAGCGGAAAAAGAATGCTGTCCTCAGAATTCAAAGGCAAGGTTTTATTTATTAATTTTTGGGCATCGTGGTGCAGTCCATGCCGGGAAGAAATGCCTTCGATAGATAAGCTCTCTAAACATTTTTCAACCAATCAGGATTTCATTCTGCTGCCTGTCCTCTATAGAGACAGCCCGCAGGACGCCGTGAATTATTTGAAGGAGAGCGGATTTAACCTGCCGATGCTGATTGATAAAGACGGAAAAGCTGCCAGATCTTACGGACTAAGAGGAATTCCTGAAACATACATCATGGATAAAAAAGGCATCATCAGAAAAAAAGTCATCGGGCCCTATGAATGGGATTCTCCTGATGTTCTGGCATTTATCGCAGGACTGCTCAAAGAATAACTTTTCACTGAATTATGGGTAAACCCGCAAATCCTAAACCTGCCCTGTTGTTTACAGGGATTCTCTATTCCGATGAATCTTACTTATCCAAGGCAAAAGAATCTCTGTTAAGCATATTCGGAGCCACACTTCTGGAAACACCTTCTGTTAGCTGGGATTATTCAGAATACTACAAAGAGGAAATCGGCTCGCCGATAATGAGAACTTTTATTTTTTTTAAAGACCTCATAAACCGTGCTGAGATTGCTGACATTAAATTGAGGACAAACGATATTGAGGCAGAGCTTTCAGCGGACGGTAAAAGAAAAGTCAACCTTGACCCCGGATACCTCACACTCGCAAATGTCATCCTTGCTACAACAAAGGGCTATGCGCACAGGATTTATCTCGGCAAAGGCATTTACGGAGAGGTCTCTCTGCTGTATAGAGAAAAAGACAAGGCCTTTGTTCCAAACATCTTTACATATTCAGACTATCAGGATAAAAAATGTATTGAGATGTTTGTCAAGGCAAGAGAGTTTTTGAAACTAAAGAAATAGATTCACCTACAAAACCACAAGATTATCCCTGTGAATTACCTCGTCAGAATATCTGTATCCCAGCGCCTTTTCTACATCCGCCGTCTTTCTGCCTTTTATCTTCTCTATCTCTGTTGATGAATAGTTCGTAATTCCCTTTGCAATCTTTTTCTTGTCTGAATCAA
>JAPLLK010000058.1 GCA_026387575.1 Nitrospirota bacterium
CAATCACATTATTGTTATCCTTAAATGTTCCCTCATATCTTATTTCAACAATCCCCTTATCAATCCCTGAGATTTTCAATATTCCTTTCTGGATATCAAATGGGACGCGCTGTTTATCTATTATTACATCGAGAATCTTAATATGTTCTGTGTTGACGGTTATCACCTATGAGCGGGCATCAATCCTTGCGCTGCCTGTTATCTTTGCCTTCTGAATATCAAAGGAAACATCCAGATGATATTCCGGCAGTTCTGATGCATCTGTAACGACAGGCAGAAATAAAAGTATAGTTATTAATATTAAAAATTTTCTAAACATTTTTTCATTATACAATACATCAAGAGACATTGTGATACAGGAAGGCTGGGACTGGATTAAGGCAATATTCACGGGTCTGTCAGAATAGGGGCTGAAGTCTCCACAAAGTGGAGCGAGTAGCTCCGCCCTGAGAACTTGTAGGATATAAATATATAGTAATAACATTGCACTTCTGCATAGGTAGTTTAATGTTGCCGAAAGACAGCCACAGCCTTCCTATAGGGTGTTTTAAATATCTGTCGTTTGTTGTAGTAGAATATAGAAATGAGCACAGGCGAAGAAAAGGCATGGGAAGACTTAAATAACCTCAACCCTTCTGATGTATGCAGAAAAGCGCGGGTTTTCTATGACAGAGAAAACAGCTACATACTGAGGTCCTTTGGAATGGATTTCTCAGTTCATCCCGGCAAGAGAGAGATTAAAAATGTTCAGCCTGAAGGAGAAATAATTCTCAAGAAATACAGCTATTTTTTTAATCTCTCCGCCTTATGCTATCTCATCAACTCAAAAGACATTCCGCCCTCAGGGAAACTTGTCAAACCTGCAGGACTTAAAGGAGGAGAGATTTTTTTCAGGGGCAGCCACGTGCTTCCGCTTGATAAGATCGCTGAAAGGTACGGCAATGATAAAACAGGTTTTATTGAAAAAGGCAAAAACCTCAATGGAAATATTATGAATTATAGCGATGCATCTGTTGAACTCCTGCCGCTGCCCCGCATACCTGTAACATTAATCCTCTGGCTCTCTGATGATGAGTTCGCTGCAAGGGCAGACCTGCTCTTTGATTCAACATGTGAACAGTGCCTGCCGCTTGATATTATATGGTCAATCGCAATGATGTCTGTGCTGGTGATGCTGTGAACCGTAAACTTGTTAAGAAAACAGATGAATTACTATCAAAGGAAAGAGGCGCTGTATTTAAAGAGCCCGGCGGCAGAATTAATGTCTGCCTTATTTATCCGAATACTTATCATGTCGGAATGTCAAATCTCGGATTTCAGGGGATATATACACTTCTTAACGACAGAAGCGACACATTATGCGAAAGGGCATTCCTTCCTGATAAGGATGATATTGACGAGTATGTCAGGACAGATACAAAGCCCTTTGCTCTTGAATCAAAAAGACCTCTGAATAAATTTGACATCTTAGCATTCTCGGTATCATTTGAAAACGATTATACCAATATCTTAAAAATACTTGAGCTTGCCAATATTCCTCTCAGGGCATCTGACAGGAATCAAACTCATCCGCTTATCATACTCGGAGGCGTATGCGCATTTTTTAACCCGGAACCATTAGCTGATTTCTTTGATGTGTGCTTTATCGGAGAAGCAGAAGAGATGCTGAATGAATTTATTGATACATACAAAAAATCAGAGACAAGGAAAGGGCTTTACGGAAAAACCGCCGCAATAGAAGGTGTATATGTGCCGGGATTTTACAACATCAAATATAACAACGGAATAGACAGCAGGGAAGCCTTGGATGGAGCCCCTGAAAAAATAAAGAGACGCTATATCGAAGATATATCTGCTCACAAATTTAGACAATCAATAGTTACACCTGAAACAGAGTTTTCTGATATGTATCTTATTGAGGCGATGAGGGGATGTCCCTGGAAATGCAGGTTCTGTGTTGCAGGACATATCTACACCCCTGCAAGAAAAAAGGAGCTGACAGCAATAAAAGGAGAGATTGATAATGCGCTAAAGATCACAGAAAGGGTTGGACTCATCGGCCCTTCCCTCACAGATTATACCCATATCAGCGAGGTTCTTAAAACAGAGGGTGTGGATTTTTCCATCACATCATTAAGGGCAAGCAAAAAAAGCGCCGAACTTGCAGGGCTGTTAAAGGGGCACAAAAGTGTTTCAATCGCGCCTGAAGCAGGGACAGAGAGGATGAGAAGGGTCATTAACAAGAAGATAACAGAGGATGACATAATTGAAACCTCAAGGCTTATATTTTCAGAGGGCATGGAAAATCTCAGGCTGTATTTTATGGTCGGACTTCCCACGGAGAATGGCGATGACATTAAAGGCATGGTAAGCCTCGTAAAAAAGATAAGAGACATATCAAAAAAGGGAAACATAGTCCTGACTTTAAGCACATTCGTGCCAAAACCGTTTACGCCGTTTCAATGGCATGGCATGGAAAAGATTGCCATCGTAAAAGAACGGCTTAAGGCGATAAAGAGTTCCCTGCTGCCGATAAGGGGAATAAAAGTATTCCACGATGTCCCTAAATATACTTACATGCAGGGCTTTTTCTCAATGGGGGACAGGCGGGTTTCAAAAGTTCTGGAGGCGATGCTCAGGATACATGACTGGAAAAAGGCATGCATTGAGTCAGGCATAGACCCTGATTTCTATGTCATGAGGAATAAGGATTTTGCAGAAAAGCTTCCGTGGGATTTTATCGATGCAGACATAGGCAAAGAGCGGTTGTGGGAGGAATACCGGAAGGCTTTATCCGAAAAAAGCTAAATGCGGGAACACCCTTTCGCTCAGATAGCGAGGGACATTTCCATCGTATGCCTTATTCCATCTCTTGCAGAGACAAAATTCGGGTTTTTAAGGTATAATTAAGAAGTTGGGCATGCTGTGATTTTCAGAATAAGCTTGCTCACCATGGAGGCAAAAAATGAAATTAGAGAAAGCTCCAAACTGCCCTCATTGCGGGAAGGAGTTGGATAAATATGACACCCCGTCGTTTCATTTTGCGGATGGTCTCGGATGGTGCACAGACTTCCTGTATGTATGTTTTAATGATGACTGCTCCCTTTATGTAAACGGCAAAAAATATCTCTGGGAAAAATATGGACAGGCCGCTTCTTACCGCTATATGGTATATCCTGATACAGGACAGGAAGACACAATCGTGGCTGTTAATCCAAAGCACATGGAAGCAAGGCTTGCAGCTTTAAAAAACAAATCAGCAGACGAGAACAAAGAAGAATAAACAGTTTTCAGAAGAAAGCTTCAGCTTTTGCTTGGTGTCTTCTTCTTATGCCAAAAAATATAAGCTAATACAAGAAGTGAACAGCCTGCTATGACGTACACACTCCACTGCTTGCTCACGGCAAAGACCTTCTCTTTGTTATTCCCTACAAAAAAGCCTATGTATGCAAGTATCCATACCCATACCGCAGCACCGGCGGAGGTGTAGAAACAGAACTTTTTGAAGTTCATCCTCGCAAGGCCTGCGGGGAATGAAATGTAATGCCTTATGCCAAGTATGAGCCTGCCTATAAAAGTGCTGATACTTCCATGCGACTGAAAAAACTGCTCACCCTTTTTAAAATGACTCTCAGCGACTCCGAAGTATTTACCGTATTTGAGTATAAAAGGCCTCCCCAGATAAACAGCAATTGCATAATTAAAGATCGCGCCAAGAAGGCTTCCTGCAGTCCCTGCAAATAAAACGCCGCTCCAGTTCATCTGTTTTTGCGAAATCAGATAACCTGCCGGAGGGATTACGAGTTCAGAAGGCAGCGGAATAAACGTGCTTTCAATAAACATCAAAAGCGCAATTCCGGCATATCCCATATCACCGACTACATTAACAAGCCAGTTGAAAAATGCGTATAGCATTTGCGTATTATAACATGCCAATACTCACCACCTTTTTATTAATGAAGATGCAGAACCTTCCGACATCCTTGGCAATCAAATATTATCTTTATTAATAGGATAGTTACCAAGATTAATATCAAGCTTTACTTTAAATATTTACTCACATTTTCTATTGTTTATGCGTGTTAAAAAGCCCGGACTTTCCTGACTTTGCCTACTTTTTTATCAAAAAACTCAAAAATATATTGAAATTTTGTATCTTTGTAAGGTATTTTATTAATCCAAAACTAAATCCGTAATGCTTGGAGGATATTTGAATGTCGAAGAAGACAGCTAAAAAATACGTTTACTTTTTTGGTAGCGGAAAAGCGGATGGAAAAGGCGACATGAAGGACCTTCTCGGAGGCAAAGGCGCCGGACTTGCCGAGATGACTAACCTCAGAGTGCCTGTGCCTGCTGGGTTTACGATTACCACAGAAGCATGCAACGAATATTTTAAAAACAAGAAAAAATACCCATTAGGAATGTGGGAGCAGGTTCTTGCAAATCTGAAAAAAATAGAAAAGGCGATGGGCATGAAATTTGGCGACCCTGCCAACCCCCTGCTCGTTTCAGTTCGTTCAGGAGCTAAATTCTCCATGCCAGGCATGATGGATACTGTATTGAACCTTGGACTTAATGAGACAACCATCAGGGCGATTATAAAAAAGACAAAAAATGACAGATTCGCATATGATGCTTACCGAAGGTTTATAACAATGTTCGGAAACATTGTTATGGGTGTTGACAGGCAGAAATTTGAAAGAACCCTTGAAGAGATAAAAGAAAGAAAGGGCGTACATCTTGATACAGACCTTACTGCCGCTAACCTTAAAGACGTTGTGGATGAATTTAAGGTTATATATAAGCGCAGTACAGGAGAAAGCTTCCCTTCTGACCCCTACGAGCAGCTTAAAAAGGCTATAAATGCGGTGTTCAGCTCATGGTTCGGAGACAGAGCTGTGAAATACAGAAAGCTTAACAACATACCTGAAAACTTAGGCACTGCATGCAATGTGCAGGCAATGGTCTTCGGGAATATGGGAGAGAACTCCGGCACAGGCGTTGGTTTTACAAGAGACCCGTCCACGGGACAGAAGAAATTCTTTGCTGAATGCCTTATTAATGCGCAGGGCGAAGACGTTGTTGCAGGAATCAGA
>JAPLLK010000032.1 GCA_026387575.1 Nitrospirota bacterium
TGAGTGACATTGTTGATGCTATCGGCTCCGAGGAGGGATATGCAGTTATATTAAGAAGCGAGTTAGTTCTCTCTGCCAAGAAAGAGCTTGATCTTACGAGTGCAGTTATAAAGAGGCTTAATGAATCAAAAGGGAAGCCAACAAAAGAGGAGCCGGAAGTAAAGCCTGGAGTAAAACCAAAGGAAAAACCAAAAGGCAAGAAATAAGGATTGACCTTTTAGGAATCCTGTGCCAGAATAGCAAGTGAAGTTTCGGAAGTTTTTTAATAAGGAGGTACAGCACAGTGGCAAAAGGAACCGTTAAGTGGTTTAATGAGTCCAAGGGTTTTGGATTCATAACCAGTGAAGACGGCGGAGATGTTTTTGTTCACTATTCTGAGCTTCAGGGAGAGGGCTTTAAGTCTCTATCTGAAGGACAGGCAGTGAGCTTTGATGTTGTTGACAGCCCAAAGGGCCCAAAGGCAGCAAACGTTACAAAACTCTAAGCCAAAAAGACAGGCGCCCCGATTTATCGGGGCGCCTGTCTTCATTCCTGATATCTTAATCTTTTCCCGCTCAACACCAATTTTCTAAAAGATTCAGCAGGCCTGGAATAATAACCTTGTATCTCGTCACAGCCATACTCATGCAGAAATGACAGATGTTTCTCCGTCTCGACACCCTCTGCAATGGTTTTCAAATTCAGGCTATGCGCAAGTGCTACTATAATTGCCTTGGGAATAGAAGCGCTGTTTGAATCGTGCACTATATCTATATCCCTTTACAAACAACTGGTCAAGCTTGAGCTTATCTACCACACTATCAAAGTTCAACGGGCTTGCCAGTTGGTATCTACATCATGGGCTGCCAGTTTTTTACTTTCAGGAAAATATCATCTTAAATAATGTGGAGCCGGGGATGGGGGTTGAACCCACGACCTGCTGATTACGAATCAGCTGCTCTACCACTGAGCTACCCCGGCATCAATCTATATTACACATTTTGAGCAGACAGGATACAGCATTTAAGCGGTTTCTTTTACCGATATTCCTGAAAGCTGCAAATAAATAAAGAGGCAAAAGCCTCGGAGTCCCGATTTTATCGGGGTGAGAATGAGCGAAAATGCTGTATCCTGTCTGCTACTCTCTATTATATTCCATTATCGCCTCTTTTTCAGGGGCGTCAGGGCATTCCCTGTACTTCGGAGAAAAGTGCATGACAACAAGGTTTTTAACGCCTGCCTCTCTCGCTATCATCCCTGCGGTTTTTGCAGTGAGGTGATGCCTCTCTATTGCCCGTTCTCTGTCTTCCTCAAGAAAGTAAGCCTCGCAATAAAGAGTATCGGAATCTTTAACGAGGGTTATGATTTTTCTTATATTCTCCTCATCTATCGAGGAATCAACAACGTAGGATATTTTCTGTCCCTCTGTTATCATTGCGATTTCTATGAGTTCTTTTTTAGTATATATTCTGCCGGATATTTTAAATTCTGTGTTATCGGTTGCATTCTCCCTGACAGCCCTTTTAAATTCTGAAAGCCATGGCCCTACCGGAAGCGCCAGCCTGTTCAGCGCTGCCTTATCAATATTTATATGAAAATCCTCTTTAAGAGAAAAGCAGAGGCATGGTATCTGATGCGTGAGGCGCGCTGCTTTAACCTCAAGATATTCTTCTTTTAATAATGTCCCATCAAATGGTTTTTCGCCATAATCTGTTCTATTAAAACAATTCTCTGCATAAAAACCTACATGGCTGATATGGTTTTCATTTATGCCGAAGACCTCTATTTTTAGCGGATACTCCTTTATCAAGTTCCACGTGTATCCTCGGAGTTTCCCTTCAATGCACTCAGTGATATTGGAGGGCCCGAATATCCTTAATGGAGTCTCTCTTCTCAGAAGCGCCCTTAAAAGACTGTCAAACCCTATGAAGTGGTCTATATGGGTATGTGTTACAAAGACGTCTGTTATTTTCTGGATGTCGTTTGGTTTTAATCTGTTTGTATAGCCAAGATCGAAGAGAAGTGCCCGTTTTTCCCTGAGCACCCTGACATATACGCACGGGTCGTCAAAGGGATCGTTTATGGATCTGTGATGAAAAGTCGGTTTCATAGGGGATTATATCCTATTGTGATATAATATGAAAATTAAAATGTACGGATAAGAGTTAGAATTTAAGGGTCAATGAATCCCATAAGTTTTAATTTTGCGGTTTTAACTGGAGGACACATGTCTGAACTTAGAAAAGATCCGATTGTCGGTCGGTGGGTTATAATCTCTGTGGAAAGGGGCAAGAGGCCGATGGACTTTATATCACCTTCACAGAGGAAGAAAGGCGGTTTCTGTCCATTTTGTCATGGCAATGAGCATACGGCTCCGCCTGAGATAATGGCATTCAGGCCTGCGGGCACTCGGCCTGATTCTCCGGGCTGGACATTGCGAGTTGTACCGAATAAATTCCCTGCGCTTCAGATACATGGAGAATTGAACAAGACAGGGGAAGGAATATTTGACAAGATTAACGGGATTGGCGCTCATGAGGTTGTAATAGAGACGCCCGAGCATAACCTTTCACTTGCGACCATGCCCTTAAAGGCTGTTGAAGATGCGTTGTGGGCATACTATATGAGACTTAATGACCTGAAGAAAGACCGGAGATTCAGGTATGTCCTGATATTCAAAAATGAAGGCGAGGATGCCGGGGCTTCGCTTGAACATACGCATAGTCAGCTTATAGCCCTTCCTATCGTGCCCAAACTTGTCAAAGAAGAAGTTGATGCAGCGGAACAGTATTTCAATTTTAAGGAAAGATGTATTTTCTGCGATGTCATAAATCAGGAACTTGAGGACGGCAGGCGTGTGATATACGAAAATAAGGATTATCTCGCGTTGGCGCCGTTTGCACCAAGGGCGCCGTTTGAAACGTGGATTTTACCCAAAAGGCATGAATCGGCATTTTACCCCCCGAATAAGGACTTCTCATTGCTTGCAGAAATATTGCAGAGAATACTTAAGCAGATTGACAGGATACTTGATATCCCGCCATATAATTTTATTATCCACACATCACCTTTCTATAATGAGACAAATGAATACTATCACTGGCATATTGAGATAACGCCCAAGCTCACAAAGATCGCCGGTTTTGAATGGGGGTCAGGCTTTTATATAAATCCCACGCCTCCTGAAGAGGCGGCAAAATTTATGAGAGAAGCTAAGATATAAGTTAGAAGGATATGAAGATACTTATTGCAACTCCGGAAGCAGTCCCTTTTGCCAAGACAGGGGGGCTCGCAGACGTCATCGGCGCACTGCTGAACGAGTACAGAAAAATGAAGGAAGATGCTTATCTTGTGATGCCTCTGTATGGAAGAGTCAGGGAGAATTTCAAGCTCAGTGATACAGGTTTGAAAATAAGTGTTCCTCTGGGAAACAGGAAATTAAAAGGCAGGATATTCAGCTATGAGAATTCAGCATACTTTATTGAGTGCAATGAGTTCTTTGACAGAGAAGAGATTTACGGGACACCACGCGGTGACTATCCCGACAATGCGGCGCGATTTATATTTTTTTCAAGAGGGGTGCTTGAGGCATGCAGGGCATTGGGATTTAGACCTGATATAATTCACTGTAATGACTGGCAGACAGGGCTTATTCCTTTATATCTTAAGACCATATATAGTTCAGATAAATTTTTTGACAGGACTGCTTCCATAATCACAATCCACAATTTGGGCTATCAGGGTTTGTTTCCACAATCCGATATGCCGCTTACGGGATTTGACAGAAATCTGTTTACGCCGGAAGGAATAGAATTTTACGGGAAGATAAATTTCCTGAAGGCTGGGCTGATATCAGCAGATTCCATAACCACGGTGAGCAATAATTATGCGAAGGAGATACTGAGCAGGGAATACGGATTCGGGCTTGACGGCGTTTTAAGGAAGAGGGCATCTGCGCTTACAGGAATTGTAAACGGCATAGACAGCTTAGAGTGGAATCCTGAATCGGATGCTTTTATAAAAAGGAATTACAGTTTTAAAAATATTGGCGGAAAGAAAAGCTGCAAACTTCAGCTTCTGAAAGAATGTTCTATAAGGCCAGATGCTGAAATGCCCCTCATAGGCATGGTGGGCAGGCTGTCTAGCCAGAAAGGGCTTGACCTTATTCTGGAATCTATTGATGAAATCTTTTCTGCAGGTGCAAATCTCATCATCCTCGGCAGAGGTGATGAAATGTTTCACAGGAGATTATCATCTGCTGCAGAAAAGTACAAAGGCAGGATGTATGTGAAAGCAAGTTTTGAAGACAGTCTTGCACATAAGATATACGCAGGCGCTGATATATTTTTAATGCCTTCAAGATATGAACCCTGCGGCATCGGCCAACTTATCGCTATGAGGTATGGAACAATCCCTGTGGCACGGAGGACAGGTGGGCTTGCGGATACAGTTTTAGACCACCGGCCGCTTGAGGGTGAAGGAACAGGATTTCTATTTTCGGATTATACTGCCGATGCGCTTCAGAGCTGTCTTAATAGAGCGCTCTGCGTGTATGTCAATAAGGCAAGATGGAAAAAGCTGATACACAACGCAATGAAGATAAATTTTTCATGGTCGGATTCCGCAAAAAAATATATAGAGCTGTATGATAAAGTTGCAAGAATTAAAATGAAAAGGGAATGGTGAGGACTGTATGAGCCTGAGGGCTAAGCTGACAGTTTTCACAATAGTTTTTTTTCTGCTGACCGCTGCGCTAATTGCAGGCAGCTTTCTTATTTTCAACCGGCTAAGCAGTACTTTCGACATCCAGAGATCGCTTATGAAGGAACATAACCTGCATGAGGACTGGAGAACATCCATAGTTAGTGTTGTGATGGCTGCCGAAGGATGGACTGTTACCGGCGATGTCAAATTTCAGAGGCAATATAAACAGAGACTTAAAGAAGCATATACATTTTTTAACGGGCTTCCTGAGGCTGTGCGAAATAAAGAAAAAGAAAAAGCCATAAGAGCCGACTTTGACAAGATAAAAGAGGTTACAAGCAAAATAATGTCGGCAAAACAGCCTGTAGGAAACATTCATGTTCTTTTTGCGCTTCGTATGCTTAAAGATAAGGAGATAGAGGCATATGAGAAACTCGGCGCTATTCATAGCGAATCAGTATTGAATCTTACTAATAGTATTGCACAAGGCGAGAGAATTGAAAGGCAGATGGGTTTCTATCTTCTTGTTCTTTTTGGCCTGGGTTCACTGGTAATTATGTCTCTTATTATCTTCATGAAAAGAATAATTACGGCTCCGTTTGACGACCTGATGAAGGCTACAGAAAAAATAAGCGAAGGCGAACTTGATTACAGGATAGATTCCGAGAGAAGAGATGAGTTCGGAATAATAGCATGCAGATTTGACGAAATGATAGGAAAGTTGCAGGCGTCTCGCATCAGCAATGAAGAGCTTTATGCGTCAACAAAGAATCAGCTTCAGGAGCTTACTGCCCTTTATGAACTCATTACCGCTGTGACATCTGCAATGGATCTTGATGAGATACTGGGGACAGTTACATCCGAGATTACAAGGCTGCTTGGCGCAAGGGGTTGCATTATAAGATTGCTGGATGGCAATATCCTGAGGATAAAATCCTCCTATGGCCTTGCAGAGGATTTAAAAGGGCAGACGGACCTGACAATAGGAAGTGGTATAGCCGGATGGGTTGCGAAAGAGGGTGAACCACTGCTTGTTGAGGACGTGGCAACGATGCCTCCTGATATGCAAGTGCCTTTAATCCATGTGAAGTCTGTAATATGTGTGCCGCTTAAAGTTGAAGGCAAGGTGATAGGAACCCTCGGTATCTACGGCAAGGTAGGCTCTGAGGAAAATATCCTGCCGTTCTCGCCTGATGACATGAATATAGCAGCTACCTTTGCCTCTATAGCAGCTGTCGCCATAGAGAAGGCAAGGATTTATGAAAGCGAATTCCTCATCAAGCAGGAAGCTGTTGGAGCAAAAAAGAGGATGGAGATTCTCTTTGACAGCGTTCAGGGAGGAATTATTACAGTCGGAAGGGGCTACGAAATAATATCAGCAAACAGGTTTGTTAAAGTATGGACTGACATGGCTGTTGAACAATTGACTGGCAAGAATGCCCTGGATGTTTTTCATTCCAAAGAAGGAATCTGTCCTCATTGCGCTGCGAAGGCAACGTTTGAAACAGGGCAGATAAATTCCATTACACAGTCACGGGGCATGAACTATGCTGAACTGACATCTTATCCGATTAAGAATGATGCCGGAAATGTTATTGAGTGTGTAGTATTCATAGAGGATATAACTGACAGAGTGCTTTATCATGAGGAAATATTAAGCCTGTATAAAGAGGTGGCTCAGACAAAGGAATATCTTGAAAGCCTGATAGAAAATTCCGCTGATGCGATAGTCACTTCCGACCTCGATGGAAATATAACTTCATGGAATTATGGCGCTGAAAAGACATTCGGTTACACAGCTGATGAGGCTGCCGGGAAATTTCTGCTGTTTGTCCCCCAGTTCCTTGTAGACACCGATAAGGAATACATAGAAAAAATCAAAAATGGAGAAACGCTTAAAGATATAGAGACATTGAGAGAAAGGAAAGACGGCACAATAATTGAGGTCAGCCTGACACTTTCACCCATAAAAGATACCGCAGGAGAGGTTATAGGCATAAGCGGGATAACAAGGGATATTTCCGAGAGAAAACGCGTTGAAAAAGAACTTCTAAGGAGGAATCAGGAACTCTCAAGGCTGTTCCTTATAAGCTCCGCTATGAGGGGCACCCTTGAGCTCAGCAGGCTGCTGAGAATGATATTAACTGCGGTGACAATGAGCGACGGCCTTGGGTTCAATAGGGCAATTCTTTTTCTTGTTGATGAAAAAAAGGGAACTATAAAGGGCGCGATGGGTGTCGGGCCTGCAAGTCCCAATGAAGCATGGGAAATATGGGAGAAACTCTCCATAGAGATGAAAACACTTCCGGATATACTTCGTGACATAGAAACTGGCCCTCTGAGAAAGGATTCTTTCCTTGACAGATTAAGTATGGGAATGGAGATTTCATTCAAGGACGAGACAATACTTACCCGTGCGGTTAAAGAGAAAAAGGCTTTTAATGTCCCTGATGTCAAAGAAGAACCGCTGGCTGATGCTGTTCTTATTCAGCAGCTCGGAACCCAGGCATACGCCGTTGTGCCTCTTATCTCAAGAGACAGGGTTATAGGTGTATTATGGGTAGACAACATCTTTACGAAACGTCTAATTACCGATGAGGATATGAAATTTCTTATCGGTTTTTCAAATCAGTTTGCGAGCGCTGTGGAAAACGCAAGGCTTTTTGATCAGGTAGCGCGTACAGAGGCAGAACTCGAAAATATTTTCAGGTCTATATCTGATATGATTTATATTACTGATGAGGACTATACGATAAAAAATGTAAACAAGGCAGTTGTTGACAGAATCGGAAAATCTGCCGGAGAGATAATAGGAGAAAAATGTTACAGGATATTCCATGGGATGGATGAACCGTTTTCTGAATGTCCACATCCCAAAACTGTTCAGACAATGGGGGCATATATAGAAGAAGTCAAAGATTCATATCTCAGAGGAACGTTTCTGACGTCAGTCTCTCCTGTGTTTAACACAATGGGAGAGTTCATGGGGACCGTTCATGTGGTCAGGGATGTTACCGAATTGAATAATCTGAGAGAAAAATTAATTGTAACAGAGAGGATGGCTGCCCTCGGTGAAGTCGCTGCAAAGGTTGCTCATGAGATTAGAAATCCACTTGTATCGGTCGGAGGTTTTGCAAAAAGACTTGAAAAGAAACTTGACGGGAACCTGAAAGAGTATGCAGGCATTATAGTGAGAGAGGTGGACAGGCTTGAAAGCATCCTCCGTGAGATACTCGGGTTTGTCAAAGAAGCCAGACTGATGAAAGAAAAGGTTAATGTCGGAGAGCTTGTTGACGATATAATATTGCTTATGCAGACAGAGCTAAGGGAAAGGAATATTAAAGTTCTCAAGGAAAAAGGAGAAACACCTCAGATTTATGTAGATGCCAACAGGATAAGAGAGGCATTGCTTAATATATTTAATAATGCGGTTCAGGCTCTGGCAATTCACGGCACAATCACCATGAAGACATACACGGCAGGCAGTAATGCAGTCATAGAGATAAGCGATACAGGCCCCGGCATAGAAGAAAAAGATCTGCCTTTTATCTTTAATCCATTCTACACGACAAAGTTATCCGGCACAGGGCTTGGCCTTGCAATCACTAAAAGGATTATAGAGGAGCATAAAGGTAAGATAGAGGTTGACAGCGCACCCGGCAAGGGGACAACATTCAGGGTGTTTTTGCCTGGTTAGAAATTTTATTTTCAAGGGAATACGATCTTAGTAAGGAGGGCATATGAAGAAAATACTGATAGTAGATGACGACCTTCATATTCAGAAGCTTTATAAGGAAGAGCTGGAAGAAGAGGGATACGAAGTTCTTGTGGCAGGCAGCGGCGCCAAGGCAATGGAGTTGTTTATTCAGGAAAACCCGGACATTGTCACGCTTGATATATTGATGCCTGATGTGGACGGTATAAAGCTTCTCAGGCAAATGAAAGAAAAGAAACCAAGGCTTCCTATCATAATGTCTACGGCGTATGACTACAGGGACGATTTTGCTGTCTGGGCTTCAGAGGCGTATATCGTCAAATCAGCGGACCTTGATGAGCTGAAAAAAACAATAAGAACGCTTCTGACCAAATAGTAATGTCACAGATAATAAAGGCACAATCCCCGGTCTATGGCGGTTATATAATTGCGCGTGACAGCGGAGTACTTTTTATAAAAGGAGCTATTCCGAATGAGGTTGTTGAAGTTGCTATCAGCGAAAAGAAAAGAGATTATTCCATCGGCACAGTTACAAATGTTATTGAGCCCTCTCCTTACAGGATAAATCCTCCATGTTCAGTATTCGGCACATGCGGAGGATGCCATTTTCAATTCATATCTTACGAAAGACAGGTCTCCATGAAAGAGGAGATACTGCTTGATTCTGTCAGCAGGATAGGCAAATTGAAAGCGCCGCTGTCCCCGGCTCTCACGGATAAGAATTATAACTATCGTTACAGGGGACAGTTTAAAATTTCGCAGGAAGGCGGGATAGGCTTTTATAAAGAGGGGACAAGGGATGTCGTGCCTGTTGAGGAATGCCCTCTGATGATAAAGGAGATTAACCTCATTGTCAGAGAGTTGAATAACAGGAAATTATCAGGAATCAAAGAGATACATATCTCTTGCGGAGATGCCGTAAATGCATTGATTAAGTCAAAGCTTGCAGTAGAGGATATTGAGGAAATAATGAGCGGCGTGGGATTTTCAGGTATCGCATTTGAAAATGGAGAATCAATAGGCAAAGACTATATTAAACTCGATTTGAATGGTCTTCAATATACAATTACTCCGTGGAGTTTTTTTCAGGCGCACTGGAATCTTAACAGAAAGGTTGTTGACTTAATAATAAGTGAACTGCCGCCATTGGGAAACATGCGTGTCCTTGACCTTTATGCGGGAGCCGGGAATTTCTCCCTGCCGTTGGCAGCACATGCATCTCAGGTTGTGGCTGTTGAAGAGAACCGGTATGCAGCAGATGATGGGCAGAGGAATGTAAAACTAAACAACATAAAGAATTGCAGATTTATTAATTCATCGGCAGAGAGATACAGGATTCAGGAAAAATTTGATATTGTATTGCTGGATCCTCCAAGGTCGGGACTGCATTCTGATATTGCAAGGAAAATCCTTGATTCGTCTCCGGGGAAAATTGTTTATATCTCCTGCAATCCTGCGACCTTTGCGAGGGATTTGAGGAAGTTCAGTGAAAGATACAATGTGGATTCCCTCCGCATGATAGATTTCTTTCCCAATACATATCATGTTGAGGCGCTGGCATTTATGAGTTTGAGGTAGTGCCAGTAAAGCCTTTATTCGCCTATGCCCCTGTCAAATGCTAACAAAATATATCTATGGCGGCAATTGCATTTTTGTGTTAATTGTGTTAAAAAAGCTGCATGAGCGAAAAGCAGAAATTACTCAAAGAACTTCCCTCTGTTGATGAGATACTCAAGAGCAATGACGGTGTTAAGTGGTGCAGGACATATCCGAGAAAATATGTTCTGCAGGCAATCAGGGATGTGATTGATATGAGGAGAAAAGAGATACTTGAGTTGTCTTCCTCGGATGTATCCATCGAAGAGATATCTGGCGATATAGAGATGAAGATAGAAAAACTTTCGGCTTTCAGCCTTCAGCCTGTTATAAATGCAACAGGCATAGTGATACACACAAACCTCGGCAGGTCAGTATTGTCAGAGAAAATACTTGATAATGTAAGAAAGATCGCGGAAAGCTATTCCAATCTTGAATACAATCTTGAGGCGGGCAGGCGCGGAAAGAGATATGCCCATATCACGAGAATCCTCAGGGAAATCACAGACGCTGAGGATGCCCTGATAGTTAACAACAATGCTGCTGCTGTTCTCCTCTGCCTTAGTGCGCTGGCAAAAGGCAAGGAGGTTATTGTCTCAAGAGGAGAGCTTGTTGAGATAGGAGGCTCGTTCAGGGTGCCTGATATTATGTCGTTAAGCGGCGTAGTCCTGAGAGAGGTCGGAACAACAAACAAGACGCATCTGGATGATTATAAAAATGCGATTAATGAAAGTACGGCATTAATTCTCAAAGTGCATCAGTCAAATTACAGAATTTCAGGTTTCACAGAGGAAGTGCCTGTTGCTGATTTAAAAAAGCTTTCAGAAAAATATCACATTCCCGTGATGTACGACCTTGGAAGCGGATGCATGATAGACCTGAAGCCGTACGGCATATATTCTGAGCCTTCGGTTCAGGAAATAGTAAAGTCCGGCGTGGATATTGTAACCTTCAGCGGCGACAAACTCCTCGGAGGGCCACAGGGAGGCGTTATCATCGGGAAAAAGGAATATATTGAAAAGCTCCAGAAGAACCCTCTGACAAGGGCAATAAGGGTAGATAAGCTTACCCTTGCAGCATTTGAAGCAACGCTGATGGAATATCTTGATGAAGATAAGGCAGTAAAGAATATCCCTACGCTTAAGATGCTTCTCCAGAAACCGGAGAGGATAAAGGAGAGGGCAAAAAAGATAGCGCGACTGTTAAAGAGAAAAGTTAAGGCTGCAAAAATAGAGATAACAGAGGATACGTCTAAGTCAGGAGGAGGCTCATTGCCTGAGATAGAATTTCCGACATATGGGGTGTTAGTAAGCCCTGAGAATATCTCTGTCAATGACCTTGAGGAAAAGCTGAGGAAAGGGGCTCCTGTAATTGTTGCAAGGATTAAAGATGACGCCCTTTTGCTTGATGCAAGGACAATAAGAGAAGATGAAATAGGCATCCTTGTAAAAGGCGTTCATGCTGCTCTTTATTAAAAATGCATTCAATAAAACTTGAAGATGACAACTACTGTTTTGCCTGCGGCAGGGAAAATCCCTGCGGGTTAAAACTGTCCTTTACTTATGCAGGCGGCAAACTCACATCCGAATTCACACCCTCGAAGGTACATCAGGGATACAGGGATATAACGCACGGCGGGATAATAACAACCGTGCTTGATGAGGCAATGATACAGGCTGCAATAGCCGAAGGCATAAACCCCGTAACTGCAGAAATAAACATAAGATTCAAGAGGCCCCTGATGGCGGATGAAGAAACAATCGTAAGGGCAGAGATAACGAAAAGAGGCGCAAAACTTATTGAGGCATACGCCTGCCTTTTAAAAAAGGAAGACGGCTCCATAATCGCCGAGGCGCACGCAAAACTGATTCAACTAAAATAATCTTAACCCTAAGGGGAAAATTACGGAGTTATCGCATAGTAGCGTTTTTTCTGTTATCCTAAATTAAATAATGGAAGAAATTTGAACACATAGGACAGGTCACAGGAATTTAATGCAAATGCTTAAGCTTAATACCTTCGCTCCAAATACAAAAGGCCATGACAATTGTCACGGCCTTTTGTATAATCAAAAATTTTAATTACTTCTTCTCTTCTTTTTCCTTAGCCTTGTCTTTCTTCTTTTCCTCTTTAGGCTTCTTTATATTTTCGTAGTCTATAAATTCAAGCACAGCCATCGGCGCTCCGTCATTAACCCTGTTCCTTGTCTGCACTATTCTCAGGTACCCGCCGTTTCTGCCGCTGAACCTCGGCGCTATCTCGCTGAACAGCTTTGACACAACAGTCCTGTTCGGAACATATGAAAGCACAAGGCGTTTTGAATGGAGGTCGCCTTTTATCCCCATGGTGACAATTCTCTCAGCAATCCCTTTTGCAGCCTTTGCCTTTGCAAGCGTCGTCTCTATCCTCTGATGCTCTAACAACGAGGAGACTATCCCCTTCAGAAGCGCCTTCCTCTGGTTTGCCGTTCTTCCGAATAACCTCCCGCTGGATTTATGACGCATCTTGTCCTACACTCCTGACCTGTGAAGTTGCCATTTTGCTCAGCATATCCCTGTCAACCTTCATGCCGAAATTAAGCCCCATGTTCTGAAGCATTTCCTTGATTTCATTTAGAGACTTCCGACCGAAATTTTTTGTCTTCAGCATCTCTGACTCCGTTCTTTCCACAAGGTCTGCAATAATCTTGATGTCCGCATTTCTCATGCAGTTATATGCTCTTACAGAAAGCTCCAGTTCATTAACGCTCTTCAAAAGATTAGGATTAAATGCCGGAGCATCTCCTGCGGAAGCTGCACTGCTGCTCATTTCAGACTCTATGTTTTCCTCGTCTTGTTCAAGTATGAAAATACGCATATGGTCTATAACTATAGCCGCAGCCTGAGAGACTGCTTTTTTAGGCGTTACGCTTCCATCCGTCCATATTTCCATCACGAGCCTGTCGTAGTCTGTTGCCCTTCCAACTCTTGCCTTCTCAACCCAGAAGTTCACTTTCCTAACCGGGCTGAAAACAGAGTCTACCGCAATCATGCCAACAGGAAGCTCTTCTTCCTTGTGAATTTCAGCTGATACGTATCCTCTGCCTTTCTTGATGTACATCTCAGCCTCAAAGGAAGCCCCTTTGTCAAGGGTGGCTATAAGCTGTTCAGGATTAAGGATCTCAACACTTGAATCAACCTGAATATCATTGCCTTTAACTTCACCCGGGCCTTTAACTTTGATTGTGGCGATCCGCTTTCCATCAGCATGCATCTTGACCCTGAGCTTTTTTATGTTCAGGATAATATCCACCACATCTTCTTTAACGCCGGTAATTGATGAAAGCTCATGAACAGAACCTGTTATTTTCACTGCTGTTACTGCCGCGCCTTCAAGGGACGACAGCAAAACTCTCCGTATGGAGTTTCCAAGTGTTGTCCCGAAACCGCGTTCTAACGGCTCCGCCACGAGCTTACCGTAGGTGCTCGTTAATGTCTCTTCATCAAACTCACTGTTTTCAGGTAACTGAAAGCCTTTTTTCTTTAAATCCATATAAGGCCTCCCACGCCTCTTTTATTTTTAAAAAAATCTACTTTGAATAAAGTTCAACTATTAACTGTTCCTGGATAGGCAGCTGCATCTCTTCCCTGGAGGGGATATGCAGTACTTTCCCTTTGAAGCTTGCGCTGTCAACCTCAACCCATGCAGGAATTCCTCTATTCTCAAGCCTTGACATGTTATCAGCCAGGCTTGGGATCTTTCTGCTTTTCTCCCTAACCTCAATAACATCTCCCGCCTTAATAAGATAAGAAGGGATGCTTACTGCTCTCCCATTCACAGTAAAATGTCCGTGCGTTATAAACTGTCTTGCCTCTCTTCTGTTTATCGCAAATCCCATTCTGAATGCTGCATTATCCAGGCGGCGTTCAAGAAGCTGGAGGAGTAATTCCCCTGTTGTGCCCTTCCTTCTTTCTGCCTCATGAAAATATATTCTGAACTGCTTCTCAAAAAGTCCATAACTTTTTCTTGTCTTCTGTTTTTCCCTGAGCTGAATACCGTAATCCGAGATTTTTGTACGTCTTTGTCCATGCTGGCCGGGCGGATATTTCCTCCTCTCTACTGAACATTTCTCAGTGAAACACCTGTCTCCTTTGAGAAACAGTTTGTCCCCTTCTCTACGGCACACCCTGCATAAAGGCCCTGTATATCTTGCCACTTTTAAACTCTCCTTCTCTTTGGCGGCTTACATCCATTATGAGGAACAGGAGTAACGTCCTTTATAAGGTTAACCTCAAGTCCGGCTATCTGCAATGCCCTGATAGCTGATTCTCTTCCGGAGCCTGGCCCTTTAACAAAAACGTCCAACTGTTTCATCCCCACATCAATTGCCTTTTTAGCCGCTGATTCTCCTGCCATCTGTGCAGCATAAGGCGTTCCTTTTCTCGAACCCTTAAACCCAAGACTCCCTGCGCTTGCCCATGCAACAACATTCCCGTTAGGGTCTGTTATGGATACTATTGTATTATTAAATGTTGCCTGAATATGCGCAACTCCGACATTTACATGCTTCTTGTCTTTCCTTGCGCCCTTTTTCCGCTGAGCCATCAGCTATGCCTCCTTCTTTTTGCCCATGATGGTTTTCCTTGGCCCTCTGCGGGTACGGGCATTTGTCTTCGTTCTCTGTCCCCTCACAGGAAGCCCTGTCTTATGCCTTATGCCCCTGTAACAGCCAATTTCCATAAGCCTTTTAATCCCCATTGTGGTCTCACGCCTGAGGTCGCCCTCGACTTTGTACTCCCTGTCAATGGCAGATCTTATTTTTACAATGTCTTCGTCTGTAATATCTTTTACCCTTATGTTAGAATTAACTTTTGTCTCATCAAGTATTTTCTTTGACAAAGACCTGCCTATCCCGAATATTCTTGTTAACCCTATCTCAATCCGTTCATTCTTTGGTAAATCCACACCAGCGATTCTCGCCATTATAACTCCTCAATTTTGAATTTTGAGTTTTAAATTTTGAATATTTATCTATCCCTGCCTCTGCTTGTGGCGGGGATTTTCGCATATTATTCTTCTAACACCCTTCCTTTTTATAACCTTGCATTTAGCGCATATTGGTTTTACAGACGACCGAACCTTCATATCTACCTCTTTCCAGATAAAAAGTTATGAGTTAACAATTAAAAAACAAATTCTCACTTTAAAATTCTCACTTAAACCTGTATGTTATCCTGCCTCTTGTGAGGTCATAAGGTGAGAGTTCCACTGTAACCTTATCACCCGGCAGTATCTATATAAAATGCATCCTCATCTTGCCGGAAATATAAGCGAGGATTATCTGCCCATTCTCAAGTTTTACCCTAAACATTGCATTTGGCAGCGTTTCAACAATCTTTCCCTCTACCTCTATATTTTCCTCTTTAGGCATTAGCTGAAGAGTATAACATCTATATTATATTTTCGTCAAGATTTTTGCGTCTCCGTCAGTAATAGCAATCGTATGCTCAAAGTGAGCGGAGAGTCCGCCATCAAGGGTAACCGCTGTCCATCCATCGTCAAGTATGCTGACCTCATGTCCGCCCGTATTAACCATAGGCTCAATTGCGAGGGTCATGCCTTCCTTTAGTCTCGCTCCCTGCCCTGCGATGCCAAAATTCGGGATCTGAGGTTCTTCATGAAGCGACATCCCAATCCCATGACCGACAAATGCTTTCACTACAGAAAAACCGTTTGCCTCAACATAATTCTCAATGGCAGATGATATATCCGAAACCCTGTTGCGGGGCGTCGCTTTATCTATACCCTTATAAAGGGCTTCCTCTGTTACCTTCAAAAGTTTTTTTGCAAGGGGGCTTACCTCGCCGATAGGTATGGTAACAGCCCCGTCTCCATAAAAACCATCACTATAGACTCCAAGGTCTATGCTTAACACATCCCCTTCGTTAAGCCTCACACTAGAGGGTATCCCGTGAACAACCTGATTATTCACAGACGTACAAATACTGGCAGGGTATCCCCTGTATCCTTTAAATGCAGGGGTTCCGCCCTTTGAAATTATTTTTTCTTCTGCAAACATTTCTATCTCTTTTGTTGTAATACCGGGCTTCACAAATGCCTTCAGATCTTCCAGTATCTCGGCAACTATTTTACAGGCTTTCGCCATCTTCTCAATCTCCTCGGGAGTCTTTATAACAATCATCTTGAAATTTGAAATTATCCTCTCCTGCCTTTTATCCTGCCATTCTTTAAAAAACCTTCGAATGAGCGGGTAACGAGATGCGACTCAATCTGTGACACTGTGTCAAGCGCAACTCCGACAACAATCAGGAGCGATGTCCCGCCAAAATAAAAAGGGACATTGAACCTCTTTATAAGAATCTCTGGAATAATACACACAACTGCAAGATATACTGCGCCGACAAATGTTAATCTCGACATAACCCTGTAAATGTATTCCGATGTCTTCTGTCCCGGTCTTATGCCGGGGATATATCCCCCATATTTTTTAAGATTGTCTGCTATATCTATGGGGTTAAACACAATTGCAGTGTAAAAATAAGCAAAAAAGAATATCATGCCAACGTAGAGCATTGTATAAAAAACAGTGCCAGGAGAAAGCTGTTTTGCAACTCCCTGAACCCACGGGATTGCTATAAAACCTGCGATAGTCGCAGGGAACATTATTATGGAAGATGCAAATATAGGCGGAATAACACCTGATGTGTTTACCTTCAAAGGAAGGTGAGTGCTCTGACCGCCGTATATCTTGCGGCCGACAAGCCGCTTTGCATATTGAACAGGTATCTTCCTCTGCCCTCTCTCAATAAATATAATCACACCGATAACAGCAACCATCATCGCCATCA
Organism: Nitrospirota bacterium; assembly: GCA_026387575.1. GTDB lineage: Bacteria > Nitrospirota > Thermodesulfovibrionia > Thermodesulfovibrionales > UBA1546 > UBA1546. Next base: position 16,843 of record JAPLLK010000032.1, read on the forward strand.
GAAAGATAACAAGAAATATTGAGAGTTCTCCGGCTTTTAACAGTTGATATGTGCTGAGTACAGCGTTAGGGAATCTTGCCACAATACCGGCAAAGATAATAAGCGATATGCCGTTGCCTATCCCTCTTTCTGTAATCTGTTCTCCAAGCCACATTATAAATGCTGTGCCCGATGTAAGGGTTATCATTGTAACCAACCTGAATGACCAGCCAGGACTCTGTATAAAGGCGCCTCCTGCCATGCTCTCAAGACCAATGGCAATGCCTGATGACTGGATTGCGCTTATAACAACTGTTGCGTATCTCGTATATCTTGTAATCTTCTTCCTGCCGGTCTCTCCCTCTTTGGCAAGCTTACCGATTGCAGGTATAACAACTGTCAGGAGCTGAAAAATAATTGAGGCGCTTATATAAGGCATAATCCCAAGGGCAAATATGGTAACCCTTGAAAGCGCGCCGCCTGAAAACATATCAAAGAACCCCATAAGAGCTCCTGCGCCGCTTTCAGATAGGAATTTGCTTAGCGCCTCGCCGTTTATGCCCGGGGTCGGGATATGGCCACCTATCCTGTATACAATAAGGAGTGCGAGTGTAAAGAGAACCCTTTTTTTCAACTCAGGGACTCTAAATATATTCTGTAAGTTTGAAAGGACTCCCATAATAAAATTAAAAGGTAAAAATTAAAAATGCAAAATCAAGGATTTTACTAATCTTTGAATTTTGGATTGCAATTTTACATTTTGACTTTTGCATTTTGATTTTTAGATTGTTTCTGCTTTGCCGCCTGCAGCGGTAATCTTGGCTGCAGCTGCAGCACTGAATATTTTCGCCTTTATTGTAACGGGTCTTTTTATCTCGCCATCACCGAGTATCTTGATTCCGTCTTTAATCTTCCTAACGATCCCTCTTTCAACAAGCAGTTCCGGCGTTATAACATCACTGTCTTCAATCCTTGCAAGTTCTTTCAGGTTTATTACTGCATACTCCTTAGCAAAATGATTTTTAAACCCTCTCTTTGGGATTCTCCTCTGCAACGGCATCTGCCCGCCTTCAAAACCTGCTCCTTTTCCGCTACCAGAGCGCGCCTTCTGCCCTTTATGCCCCTTGCAGGACGTCTTGCCATGGCCCGAACCTATTCCACGGCCCACCCTCTTATTTCTTTTTCTGCAGCCGTCTGCGGGCTTTAAATCCTCTATCCTCATCTAACTCCTCCGGTATTTGTTTCCTGCGCTTCTTCCTCTGTTCTTCCCCTCAATCTGCGAACCGTATCGGGGTCTTTAAGCTTTAACAGCCCGTCAATAGTAGCCTCTGCGGTATTATAAGGATTATGGCTGCCGATTGCTTTGGCAACGATATCCTGTATGCCGGCAACATCCAGCACTGCCCTTACAGCGCCGCCTGCGATAAGTCCTGTGCCTTTGACTGCAGGATTCATAACAATATAACCGGAACCGAATCTGCCTGTTATCCTGTGTGGAATTGTTCCATCTTTCAAGGGGAATTTAACAAGAGATTTTTTTGCCTGCTCAACAGCCTTTCGTATTGCCTCGGGAACTTCTTTTGCCTTGCCCTTGCCTATGCCCACTATGCCGTCTCCGTTTCCAACGGCAACCAGCGCAGCAAAAGAAAATCTTCTTCCGCCCTTCACAACCTTTGCAACTCTGTTTATAAATACAACCTTATCTTTTAGAGTCAGTCCATCCGGATCAATTCTTTTCACCATACCCCCTATCAAATAAATTCAAAATTAAGGAATTCTCTACGAGTTGTAGCCCACAATTTTGCATTTTGCATTTAAAATTCAAGCCCGTTTTCTCTGGCAGCATCAGCTAAGGCCTTAACCCTGCCATGATAAAGATAGCCACCCCTGTCAAAAACAACTCTCTTTATCCCCTTTTTTAATGCCTTCTTTGCTATAAGCTCACCAACTTGCTTTGCTGCTCCGATATTTCCTTTGCCGGACTTCTTGTCTTTACCTTTCAGCTCTTTATCAAGACTTGATGCGGCAGCAAGAGTGCTACCCTTAAAATCATCTGTAATCTGGGCATACATGTGTGACAGGCTCCTGTAAACTGATAGCCTCGGCCTCTCAGTTGTGCCCACAACTTTTTTCCTTATTCTTTCGTGCCTTCTTTTCCTTGCGTCCTTTATTTCTGCTGCCAACTTGCAACCTCCAATATAATTTTAAAATTCATCAATTTTTCATTTTGAATTTTGAATTTATTTCTTGCCTGCCTTGCCTACCTTAAGCTTCAATCTCTGACCTGCGTATCTTACCCCTTTGCCTTTATAAATATCAGGAGATCTCAGCGCCCTTAAATCTGCAGCGATCTGTCCCATCTGCTGTTTGTCAATGCCCGTTAATGTAATCTGCGTCTGCTTCTGGTCTACAGCAGCCTTAATGCCGGGGGGAAGAATAAATTCCACAGGATGAGAATATCCCAGAGCAAGCAGAAGTTTATTGCCCTGAACCTGAGCCCTGTAACCTGTACCCGTAATTTCAAGCACTCTTTGGTAACCTGATGAAACTCCTGATATCATATTTGATACAAGACTCCTTGTAAGTCCATGCAATGCCCGAATATCCTTAGTTTCTTCCGTTCTTTCAACCATTACCTTACCTTCATCTACTGCAATCCGCACTCCGGAAGGGAACCCTGATGAAAGCTCGCCTTTCGGTCCTTTGACATTAACAGTTGTATCTGTAATTTTCACATCTACACCTTTTGGTATATCTATCGGTTTTTTCCCTATCCGCGACATTTATTCCCCTCTCTTTTACCACACATAACAAAGAATCTCACCGCCGACACCTTCGCGGCGGCAGGTACTGTCAGTAGCGACGCCCTTGTGCGTTGTCAGCACAGCCATGCCTATGCCTCCCATTACCCTCGGGATCTTTTTGCTGTTTACATAAACCCTGCGTCCGGGCTTACTTATTCTTTTCAATCCGGATACAACATTATTCCCGTCAACATATTTAAGCGTAATCCTCAAAATACCCTGCTTATCATCTTTTAAGATTTTATATGCCTTTATGAAACCCTCTTCCTTCAGGATTTTCACTATTTCAAGCTTAAGCTTAGAGGCAGGAATATCAACTTTTTCTGCACGAATAGTAATCGCATTTCTAACGCGTGTAAGCATGTCTGCTATTGGATCAGTTATCATTTGTCACCTCTTACCAGCTTGATTTTGTTACTCCAGGCAGCTGCCCTTTGAGAGCAAGGCTCCTGAAACATATCCTGCATATTCCAAAATCTCTCAGAAACGCCCTCGGCCTTCCACATATTCTGCACCTGTTGTACGCCCTTACCTTAAACTTAGGCGCCTTCTTCACCTTTTCCATCATACAAGTCTTAGCCATCAATTACTCCTTCTTCTCGCCTTCGCTTTTTACCTTTTCTTTTCTGAACGGCATTCCCATATGAGTCAGCAATGCCTTGCTTTCCTTATCCGTTTTAGCAGTTGTACATATTGTGATGTCAAGCCCATGAACAGATTCAACCTTGTCATATTCTATCTCAGGAAAGATAAACTGCTCCTTTATTCCGACTGAATAGTTGCCCTTTCCGTCAAAAGACTTTGCCGAGACACCTTTAAAGTCTCTAACCCTCGGCAGTGCAAGGTTTATAAATCTGTCCAGAAATTCGTACATAATATTGCCCCTTAATGTAACTTTACATCCTATAGGCATTCCTTGCCTGAGTTTAAAAGTCGCAATTGACTTCTTGGCCTTGGTAATAACTGCCTTCTGCCCTGTAATTATGCCCAGTTCTTTCTGGGCTGCCTCGAGCAGTTTAATGTTCTGAATCGCCTCGCCAAGCCCTACATTAAGAACCACCTTCTCAACTTTTGGAACCTGCATAACATTCTTGTACGCAAACTCCTTCTTGAGAGCAGGAACAATCTCTTTTGAATATTTAACCTTTAACCTTGATTTTTTTATTGGTCTATCGCTTCTTTGCATTTTTTACACACCCGTGATTTTTTTCCGTCTTCAAAAGCCATATTTGAAATCCTTGCAGGCTTGCCGCACCTGGGACACATGAGCATAACATTTGATCTGTGAAGAGGAGACTCCTTCTCAATAATCCCGCCCTGCGTATACTTCTTATTTGGCTTCATATGTTTTTTTATAATATTTACCCTCTCTATTAGCAGCTTATCCTTTGAAGGCATGACTGAGAGCACACGCCCCTTCTTGCCTTTTTCCTTGCCGGTTACAACTAAAACCGTATCGTTTTTCTTAATATTGAATCCCATTATTTACAGCACCTCCGGCGCCAGCGATATTATCTTCATGAATTCTTTCCATCTAAGTTCTCTCGCAACAGGCCCGAATATCCTTGTGCCTACAGGCTCTCCCTGCGGATTTATCAGCACTGCCGCGTTCTGGTCAAACCTTATGTAGGAACCGTCAGCTCTCCTCTGTTCCTTTTTCGTCCTTACCACAACAGCCTTTGCTACTGCGCCTTTCTTGACATTGGATTCAGGGATAGCCTCTTGAACACTGACGACTATTATGTCTCCAAGCCGCGCATATCTCCTGCGCATGCCGCCAAGCACTTTTATGCACCGGACTCTTTTGGCGCCCGAATTGTCCGCTAC
>JAPLLK010000024.1 GCA_026387575.1 Nitrospirota bacterium
GTATGCTATATTTGCGCGGACTGTATCATTGAATAGTATTATGTCCTGACTAACAATGCCGATTAACTGCCTTAACGACTTCAGCGTTACATCAGAAATGTTTATTCCATCTATGATGATCGTGCCATTTGCTGGGTTATAAAATCTTGACAGGAGGTCAACAAATGTTGTCTTGCCTGCCCCGCTTCTGCCGACCAGAGCTATAATCTCTCCTTTTTCCACCTTCAGATTTATGTTCTCGAGTGTGTCATCTTTGGTGTTCTCATACCGGAAGGATACATTGCTGAAGACTATTCCCTTGGTTATTCCTTTAAGCTCCATTTCCCCTTCCTTCTCTCTCGATTCCTCAAAAACCCTGTCAATCCTTTCGAGCGGCGCCTTTACCTGCTGCAAAGAGTTATGCACTCCAACGAGCCTTCTTGCAGGTGTGTATATCATAAATATCGCAGTCAGGAACGAGAAGAATGCTCCGGGAGTTATAGTTTTATCCACAACGAGCCTTCCGCCGTACCATATCACAAATGCGATTCCGAGCCCGGCAACTATATCCATCATGAGAGATGTCGCCTCAATTATCCTTGTAGACCTCATGAGCTCTCTGTAATAATCATGATTGTTCCTCTTGAAGCGCAATATCTCTTCCTCTTCCCTGTTGAATGCCTTTATTATCTTGATTCCTGAAAAACTCTCTGACAGTATCTCTGTTATTCTCGATATCTTTTCCTGTACCCTCATGCTAACTTTTTTAAGTCTCTTGCCAAGCCTTGAGACACCATAGAGCGCCAATGGAAGAATAATGACTGCTACCAATGTCAGATCCCACCGCATGTACATGGCAACACTGATAAGCACAATGATAGTACAAGTTTCAACAAACAGGTCTTTAATTGTGTAAGCAAGTAGTCCCTGAATCGACCCTGCATCATTTATTATCCTTGATATCATCGCTCCGGTAGAGTCCTTGCCGAAGAAACTCATCGGAAGGGATGTAGTATGCTGGTAGAGGTTGTCCCTTATGTCTCTAACAATCTTCGAGCCTGCAGACCGCATGAGATAAGACTGGAAAAAAGAAAAGATTCCTCTCACTGAATACGCAACGAGCACTCCCAGGGCAATGAATGGAAGGTATTCTGCTTTCTTCTCTACAAATACCTTGTCAACAGCAGGTTTTGCAAGCCATGCAAGAAATCCATTCATCCCTGAAACTACAAGACTGCCCATGCCTGCAACCGCGATTCTCCCCCAGTACGGCCTTGCGAGGTTTAAAATTTTCTTGATGTCTTTCACGCTGTCATCTCACATGCCATTTCCGCAACTCTCGCGGAAGGCCTTCTGCCCTTAAACATTTCTTTCGCTGTCCGGAACCGGGTTATCATCTGTTCTCTGTAATCTTTATTCAGCATAATTTCTTTCAGCTCTCTCATAATATTTTTTGCATCTGCCTGAGACTGAAGAAGTTCCTTTACCACTTCCCTGCCTGAAATCAAGTTTATAAGAGAGATATATTTTACATCAACTATAAGCCTGCCGATAAAATATGAAAAAGGAGAGAGTTTATAAATCACAACCATCGGCGTTTCAAGGAATGCAGCCTGTAATGTGGCTGTGCCTGATGCGATTACAGCCATATCAGCAATTGCAAGCGCCTTCACCGCATTCTCTTTTTCAACTGCCACTCCCTCATCTCTGAGCCTGTCGATATAGATTTGGTATTTTTCAATATCCACATTAGGCGCAACAGGCATTATGAACCGGCAGTTGTAATCAGGAAACTCTGCTTTAAAATTTCTCACCACATCTATCATAACAGGCAAAAGACTCTTTAGCTCATGCGGCCTACTGCCGGGAAGCAAAGCAATAACGGGAGAGTCTGTATTTATCCCTGAATTTTTCCGCAGGCTGACCTTGTCTTCTGTCATGGATTCTATCTCTTCAAGAACAGGATGCCCCACAAACTCGCATTTAACGCCTGTGCCAATGTAAATTTCTTCTTCAAACGGCAGTATCACTGCAATCCTGTCTGATACCTCTGCAATTGTCTTTACTCTGCTCTTACGCCATGCCCACACCTGAGGGCTTACATAATACAGAACCTTTATCCCCTTTTTCTTGGCAACCTTTGCAAGCCTGATATTGAATTCGGGATAGTCTATGAGAACCAAAAGCTTCGGTGAGAATTCTTCTATTGCATTAACAGCCTTCTTAAATGTCTCTTTTATTCTCCTGTATGAAGCAAACGCCTCTGAGATGCCGAATCCGCTCGCTATCCCAGCTATAATCTTTACCCCTGCCTCTTTCATCCTCTCGCCGCCAATGCCGATTATACGCGCCTCAGGGCATTTTGCCTTTAAAGCCTTTGCAAAAAGCGAACCGTATAACTCGCCTGAGCTTTCACCGCTGACTATCATGACAGTATTCATGGCTTGCAAAAGGTTTCAAGGGGCCGAGGGTTCAGGTGAAGCAAATATCTGAAATTTGAAGTGTTAAATAGTTGCATACAACCTCTTATTAAACTGCACCTTTTATTGTTTCAGCTATTTTCTTTATCGTATCTTCCTCAAGTCCCGGATACATCGGCAGGGAGAGCACCTCTCTTACAGCCCTTTCAGTAACAGAGAAATCGCCTTCTTTATAACCAAGAAATCCCAGAGCCTCCTGCAGATGAAGCGGAATAGGATAATAAACAACCGATGAGACGCCAGATGCCTTTAACTTTTCCTGAATAACATCCCTCTTTGGAGTCATAATCGTATATTGATGATATACGTGATAGAAACCATCTTTTTCCACCGGGCATTTTACAACGCCTGACAGAAGCTTTGTATAAAGCGCTGCCTTCTGTCTTCTTTTTTTGTTGTATTCATCAATCCGTTTAAACTTTACGAGCAATATCCCTGCCTGTATTTCATCCAGCCTGCTGTTGAATCCGATTGTCTCATGTTTGTATGCTCCTTTAGAGCCGTGGTTCCTGAGTTTCCTTATATTGTCAGCAACAGCAAGGTCGTTAATCGTTATTATGCCTCCATCACCGTAGGCTCCAAGATTTTTGCTCGGGTAAAAACTGAAACAGCCGGCATCCCCGAAACCTCCGACTTTTTTATCCCTGATAGAACTGCCGAATGCCTGCGCGCAGTCTTCAATTATTTTAAGGTTATGCTTCTTTGCTATCTTTTGAATCGCACCCATATCAGCAGGATGCCCGAATATATGGACAGGGACAATAGCCTTTGTCCTTGAAGTAATCTTTTTTTCTATCAGGCTGACATCTATATTCAATGTCTCAGGCTCTATATCAACGAATACTGGAATCGCGCCTGTGTAGAGTATTGCCTCCGCAGTAGCAAAAAAAGTGAACGGTGTTGTAATAACCTCGTCCCCTTCTCCTATGCCAAGTGCGTCAATGCTCAGGTGAAGCGCATCCGTGCCTGAAGCAACGCCAATCGCAGAAGAGACATTGTGGTAATCCGCAATCTTCTTTTCAAGTTCAGCAACCTTAGGGCCGAGGATATACTGCGAACTTTCCAGTACCTCTGTAAGCATGTCAAGGACCTCTCCCTTAATCTCTGCAAATTCCTTTTTCAGATCTATCATTGGGACCATTCTTATTTCCCCAAATCCTTTCTTATCTTCTCTGTTATGTCAAGCGCTACCTTCAGCGCATTCCTGCCCTCTATGCCTGAAACCATCGGTTTTCTCCTCTCTTTCACGCATCCGATAAAATCAATGAGTTCTTCTTTCAGAGGCTCTTTTTTCTCAGTCCGTATTATATCAGAAGATAGACTGCCTCCTTTTTTAGAATAAACCCTCACCTCATGGTTCTGATAATCAATATGAATGAATGAGTCTTCCTGGAAAACCTTAAGCCTCCTCTGTTTCTCGGGCGATAGGCGGCTTGCCGTTGCAATGGCTGCGCACCCGTTCTCAAATTCAAGCCAGACCTTTGCAACATCTATCTTGTCTGTCAGCACACTTGCTCCTCGCGCCCGTATCTCCTTCACAGGAGAAGCCGCAAATCCGAGCATAATATCTATGTCATGTATCATGAGGTCCAGCGTGATATCTATATCAGTGCTTCTGCCTGTAAAAGGCGACACCCTCTCGGACTCAAGGAACCGAGGATTTTTTATCAGTCCTGATACAGCGACCACAGCAGGATTATATCTCTCAACATGTCCGACCTGAAGTATGCAATTCTTTTTTTCCGCTTCATTTGTAAGCTCATCTGCTTCAGCCACGCTCACTGTTATCGGCTTTTCTATCAGAAGATCTTTCCCTGCCTTTATGCAGTCCAGCGCTATTTTGTGATGCAGGACTGTGGGAGTGACAATGCTCACGGCATCAAGCTCATTAATAATATCTTTGTAGTCGGAATATGCCTTGCAGTTATATTTAGCCGCAAGGCTTCTTGCCTTTTCTTCATCAGTATCAACAAGCGCTATCAGTTCTGCATCTTCTATCTCTGAATATATCCTTGCATGGTGCTGCCCCAGATAGCCTGTCCCTATTACTCCTACCTTAACCGGCACAAAAGTGCTCCTTATGCTTCAAAGAATTTAAAACAACTGTCCGATATTTTGCACTAAACAGAGATTTTTGGGCAAGTTGTTGTATGAATGGGTCGTCATTGTGGGCGTAGCGTATTGATATCCTTTAAAAATCGAGAAGCCTTCTACAAGTGCTTACTGAAGATTTTTTAATATCAAGGTCGTTTAGGAATTGTTTCTGGAGTTTCGGGAAATCAAGATAGGCTTTTACATCACTTACGCTGTTTGCTACCTGAATTGCGTTTGCCATTTGCACCTCCTTTCTTTCCAAGCGCTTCCCTTACTTTGCAACATGCAACTTGCGCCATATTGAAGCTATCGTTGTGGAGCCAGTTTTTATTCAGGAATACATCAACAAGATGAGCGCACTCGTGGTCTATAACAAATCGCCCCTTATCCCGTGCTTCAAGACATCTATCCATTTGTAACGCTATAGAATATTGATCGGGCGGGGTGTAAGTAAAGAGACCCACATGGGCAGCCCTCCACCTATTAACCCGCATTGGCCTTAAAACGAGCTTGCGTGGCAATTTAAACCCAAGCCTTTTCGCTGTTTCAGGGAGTATATGTCTCAAATAACTCGCATGTTCCTCCATCATCCTTTCGGCTTTTTTATCACCTTCCCATTTTCCATCGCATTTGATGATAATTTTCATAACGTCTCCGTTCAGTATAATTTTGATTTATTTTAATACAACCCCCCCCATAGCGTGTCCTATCTTTTTAATAGCATAGAAAAAACACATCCGACATAGGGCATTCCTTGGGGGAGATCTGCCTTTATAATTAGCTTTTTAGCTTGATAGAAAGGGGGACAGCGAATGCTTGAAAGGCTGAGCGGACAGGCAGCTGTGAGAATATCTCAACGAAAAATCAGGACTGAAACCCATAAAGACCTTGCTGCGCAGGCGACTGAAAGCGGGGTAGGTCTAAACCGTCTTGCTTCTGCTAAATTAAGCCGGTGATATTATGAGACATTTAAAAATCCATTAATCACTTACAGCGAATTCGTAACCTTCTTAATCTCTTCCAGTTTCTTCATCGCCTTTCCTGAATCAATCGCCTCTGCTGCTATTTCCACTCCGCTCCTGAAATCTTTTGCCTTTCCTGCAACAACAAGCGCCGCAGAGGAATTCATAAGGATGACATCGCATTTGGGGCCCTTTTCTCCTTTGAGGATAGAGAGTGTTATGTGGGCATTAGCATCCTTGTCAGCTCCGACAAGGTCTTTGAGCTTGCCTCTTTTGATGCCAAAATCCTCAGGCGAGACATAGAAGTTTTCAACTGCATTGTTTGCGTATCTTGAAACCCGAGTCCCGTCAGTCAGAGTTATTTCATCAAGGCCGTCTTCTCCATGCACAACCATTGCATCATGGGCGCCGAGATTACCGAGAACCTTGGCAAGCGGCTCTGTAAGTTTGTCCGCAAACACGCCAAGTATCTGCCTTCTTGCGCCGGCAGGATTTGTCAGCGGGCCGAGTATATTAAATATTGTCCTTAGCCCCATCTCCCTCCTCGGGCCTATCGCATATTTCATTGCAGGGTGAAACAGCGGCGCAAACAGAAAACCGAATCCTGTCTCAAAGAGGCACCTTTCAACCTTTTCAGGGGGAAGGTCTATCTTAACGCTGAGCGCCTCGAGCACATCCGCGCTTCCGGACTGGCTGGAGACACAACGGTTTCCATGCTTTGCAATAGGCACTCCGCATGCAGAAACAACTATTGCAGTTGTTGTTGAGATATTAAATGTATGCGCCATATCGCCGCCTGTGCCGCATGTGTCAAGCACGCCTTCAGGCGCTTTAATGGTCGTTGCCTTTTCGCGCATAATCCGTGCTGCTCCTGTTATCTCATCAACTGTCTCACCTTTAATGCGTAAGGCAGTAAGGAATGCGCCTATCTGTGCATCTGTTGCCTTCCCCTCCATTATTTCTCTCATGCACTCCGCCATCTCAGCCTCGGAGAGGTTAATGCTGCTGACAAGAATATTAATCGCCTCTTTTATCATATCGCTAATTTTATCACAACCCTTGACATATTTCTATTTTTAATGTTATTACTTATAGGCTTTTCACCCCGCAGTAGTGCCAGTGTCAGTAATTTTTAAAACCGACACTCTACACTGACACTACCTACTAAATGTGGAGGAATTTCATGACGGCTCTTGCAACATTTAAAGGCGGCATACATCCGCCTGATAAAAAAGACATTGCAAAAGGCAGGGCCATCAAAGAAGCAAAATCCCCGCAGAGAGTCGTCATCCCTTTAAGCCAGCATCTCGGAGCGCCATGCAAACCCATAGTCAGCATCGGGCAGGAAGTCAAAAAAGGTGAAGTCCTCGGAGAACCCGGAGGCTTTGTATCAGCGCCTGTACATTCATCAGTATCAGGCAAGGTGATTGCAATAGCGGAGTTTCCGAATGCAATGGGCAGGATGATAAATTCCATAGTGATAGAGAATGACGGGAAAGAAGAATGGACTTCTCTTAAAGACAACCCTGATTACATCAAGCTCTCTTCTGATGAACTGAGAGAGAAAGTAAAGGCTGCCGGAATTGTAGGCATGGGCGGCGCCGCTTTTCCGACACTTGTTAAGCTCTCTCCTCCAAAAGAAAAACCGATTGACACAGTAATCCTGAACGGCGCTGAGTGCGAGCCGTATCTTACCGCTGATTACAGGCTGATGCTCGAAAAATCCGCTGAGATAGTCGAAGGACTGAAGATACTAATGCGCATCCTCGGAGTTAATAAAGGGTTTATAGGCATCGAGAACAACAAGCCCGATGCGATAGAGAAGATGAAAGATGCAGCAAAGAATGAGCCGAACATTGAAGTCTGCGGACTTGAAGTTAAGTATCCGCAGGGCGCTGAAAAGATGCTGATAAGCGCTCTCACCGGAAGAGAAGTCCCTCCGAGAGGGCTTCCGATGGATGTGAGGGTTGTGGTGCAGAATGTAGGGACTGCTCTTGCTGTGTATGAGGCGGCTCGATACGGCAAGCCTTTGATAGAAAGGGCCGTAACTGTAACAGGAGAAGGCATAAAGAATCCTGCGAATTTAATGGTAAAGATAGGCACGCTTATCTCTGATATTGTTGAGGAGTGCGGAGGCTTTAAAGACAGCGCAGGCAAGGTGGTCTCAGGCGGCCCCATGATGGGCTTTGCCCTTTCATCGCTTGATGTGCCTGTGACAAAGGGGACTTCAGGAATACTTGTTATTCCTAAGGAAGGCTTTGTACACGCTGAAGAGTACGGCCCGTGTATAAGATGCGGAAGGTGCATTGATATATGCCCTATGGGACTTATGCCGTCAATGCTGAGCATACTTTCCGAGAAGGGGCATTACGAGGATGCGAAGGAATACAACCTTTTTGACTGTTTTGAATGCGGCTCATGCGCATTTGTATGCCCTTCAAAAAGGCCGATAGTTCAGCTTGTAAGACTTGCAAAGTCTTTGGTGAAACCATGAAAATAGTTAAAGGTTAGAAGTTAAGAGTTTAAAAAATCATAAAACTTTTTACTTTTAACTTTAAACTTTTATTTTTGGAGGTTAGATGGCTGATTTAAAGAAAGAACATGAACTGATAGTCTCGGTAAGCCCTCATATCAGAGACGAAGAGACAACAAGCCGTATCATGTGGACAGTAAACCTGTCTCTGCTTCCTGCATTCTTCCTGGGTTTTTATTTCTTCGGCTTAAAAGCGCTCTTTGTCACTGCCTTATGCATAATATCATCAGTTCTTTCAGAGTATTTCTTTCAGAAAGCTGTCAAAAAGAAACTGACTGTCAATGACGGAAGCGCATTTCTCACAGGCTTATTACTCGGCATGAACCTTCCTCCGTCGCTCTGGTCGTTTAATCCGTTCACAATCCATGTTCCGATAATCGGTTCAGTCATTGCAGTGGTCATAACAAAGCAGTTTTTCGGAGGGCTTGGATACAATATCTTTAACCCCGCACTCATCGGCAGGGCTTTTGTTTTGATCTCATTCCCGAAGGCAATGACAATCTGGACAGAGCCCACAGCGGCATTTTTGGCTCTTGACGCAAAGACAACCGCAACTCCGCTTGGAATATTAAAGGAAGACGGGCTCGCAAAATTAATCGAGGTCTTCGGTGACAAGATTAATCTTTACGCAGAACTTTTTAACGGACACAGGGCAGGTTCTATTGGCGAGACATCAGTGTTAGCGCTGTTAATCGGCGCAGGATTCCTGCTTTATAAGAGATACATCACATGGCACATCCCCATTTCATTCCTTGGTACAGTCGCAGCCCTTGCATGGATATTCGGAGGCAAAAGCCCTGAGACAGGAAAGATGCTCCTTTTTGCAGGCGACCCCCTGATCCACCTTCTGAGCGGCGGCCTCATGCTAGGCGCATTCTTTATGGCAACCGACTATGTGACATGCCCTTCTGTAAGAAAAGGGCAGATAGTATTCGGGATAGGCTGCGGCGCGCTCACAATGCTGATAAGGATAAAGGGCGGCTACCCTGAAGGCGTTATGTTCGCAATCCTTCTTATGAACTGTTTTGTTCCCTTGATTGACAGGGCAATGAAATCCGATGTCTTCGGAGCGGTGAAGGAGAAGAAGAAATGAAGGAGCTTATTAAGATAACAGCCAATCTGGTAATTATCTTTGTAGCTGCCGGGCTTGTAATGGCATCTGTCTTTGCCAAGACAGCGCCTATTGTGAAGATTAAGAAAGAGCAAGAGGAAACTCAGGCAAGGAAAAAGATGATGCCTGATGCGGATAATATAATTGAAGCCGGCAAATGGGAGCCTTACGGGAAAAAAGGAAAATATTTTGAAGGTAAAAAAGGAGAAGAGATTATAGGATACCTCATCTCCACATACGGCAAGGGATATTCAAGCTACATAAACATACTCGTGTCAGTCGGAAAGGATATGAAGGTCAAGGGAATCGGCATACTCGGACATGGAGAGACACCAGGGCTTGGCGATGAGATAGAGCAGGATTACTTCAAGAAACGTTTTGAGGCCAAGTCTCTGGAACAGCTTGAGGTAGTCAAAGTGGAGGGCACAGACAAGATTCAGGCAATCTCAGGCGCAACAATCTCAAGCCGCGCAGTGACAAGCGGCGTGAGAGAGTCTGTTAAACTCCTTAAAGAAAAATACTCAGGGGTGACAAAATGAGCAATGCAGAAAACAAAATAAGCTATATAGGTTTAGTCAAAAACGGAATATTCTCTGAAAACCCAATATTCAAGGTTGCCCTGAGCCTCTGCCCTGCGGTTGCTGTCACAAGCGGAGTGAAAAACGGTTTTATGATGGGCATTGCAGTCCTTTTTGTTCAGATAATGGTCAACATCACTGTTTCCATAGTCAGGAAATTCATACACCCAAAGGTGAGAATCCCGTCCTACATGTTCATAATCGCAACATGGGTTACCGTAACTGACCTTTCAATGGCTGCCTTTGCACGAGATGTCTATGCGCAGATGGGGCTTTACATAAAACTCATTGTCGCCTTTGCAATAATACTTACACGGGCAGAGCTGTTTGCAAGCAAACAAAAGGTCACACCTTCATTCTTTGACGGTCTTGGAGTGGGGGCAGGATTCCTCTTTGCGCTTGTCATCATTGGCTTTTTCAGAGAACTCCTCGGCAAAGGTTCGCTCTGGGGTTATCCGATAATCAACACAAAACCCTTGTTGATTATGATTCTCCCCACAGGCGGGTTTTTTGCAGTTGGAATTCTCATGGGGCTTTTCAACTGGATAGGCATAAAATTCTTCGGAGGCGGCGGCGCCTCCGGCGGCGGGCATTAGGAGGCAGAAATGGAAAAACTCTTTGAACTATTTATAGCAGCCGCTCTAATAAACAACTTTGTTTTTACGAGATACCTCGGCCTCTGCATCTTCTTCGGCGTCACAAAGAAGATGGACACATCAATAGGCATGAGCATTACATTCACATCTGTCATGGTCATAAGCGCTGCGCTCAACTGGATAATCTACAAGTTTATCATGATTCCTTTAGGGCTCGGGTTCCTTGAGATAGTTATATTTATAGGCGTTGTTGCAGGATTCGTTCAGGCAGCAGACACTATAATGAAGAAGGTGTCACCGGGACTGTATTTCAAGCTCGGCATCTACCTTGCTCTGATAACGACAAACTGTATAATCCTTGCTGTGCCTTTACTTAACGTCAGCGAGGGGTATAGTTTTATAGAGAGCATATTCTTTAGCTTCGGCGCAGGCGTCGGCTTCAGCCTCGCAATGATAATAATGGCAAGCATAAGGGAAAAACTTGAGCTTGCAGATGTGCCAAAAGCATTCCAGGGACTGCCTATATCATTCATAGTAACAGGCTTGATTGCGCTGGCTTTCATGGGCTTCTCAGGCTTGATTACGCTCTGATATAATAAAGAAGATACAAGATTCAGTCTCCTCAGGCGACTCGCCGAGGCGAGGATGCAGAACCCAGGGTAAAAAAGCATGCATCGTGCATCATGTATCGGACCGAATCGGAAGGAGTAATGATGTTCAAAAATCTGCTTACAAAAAAGAAAAATATAGCTGCTTTTGCACTGCCTTTGGGCTTGGCACTTTGGCTCTTCTGCTCTTCTGCTCTTTATGCTGGCGTAGGTGGTGAGATAGATGTCTCAGGGCCAATAAATATCAAGGAGCTTCTGACCTTTACATTCCTTTTCCTCGGAGGGCTTGGAATCGTATTTGGAGTGGGGCTCGCATTTGCAGCGGCAAAATTCGCCGTAAAAACAGACCCTGAAGTTGAACAGGTAAGAGATATCCTTCCGGGCGCAAACTGCGGCGCATGCGGATTTGCAGGGTGTCAGGGATATGCCGAGGCTGTTGTGGTAAATCCTGATGTGGCGCCCAATCTCTGCGCTCCGGGCAAAGGCAGCGTTGCCTCAGCAGTTGCAAGGATAACAGGCAAGGCTGCCTCTGCGGTAGAGCCTAACTTTGCACGGATAATGTGTCAGGGCAGCTGGTCTAAGTCAGTTAAAAAATTCAGATACGAAGGCGTTCAGGATTGCAGGGCTGCGATACTCGCAGGAGGCGGTGACAAGGCATGCAGATACGGATGCCTCGGATACGGGACATGCGCAAGGGTATGTCCGTTCGGCGCAATAACAATGAGCGATGACCACCTTCCTGTTGTTGATATAGTGAAATGCACAGGTTGCAGAAAATGCGAGCGGGCATGTCCGACAAAGGTTATAGAGGTATTGCCTGCGTCAAAACAGGTCTTGGTTGCATGTCATTCAAAGGACAAAGGCGGAGACACAAGAAAGAACTGTCAGGTCGGATGCATTGCATGCGGCATCTGCGTAAAGGTATGTCCGTTTGACGCAACTTCTGTTGAGAATAACCTTTCAAGGATTGATATAAACAAATGCAAGGTCTGCGGCTTATGCGTTCCAAAATGCCCTACAAAGGCAATCAGGGATTACATCCCTCACAGGTCAAAGGCATTCATTATGGACAACTGCATTGGATGCCAGATATGCACAAAGGTCTGCCCTGTTGACGCAGCATCTGGCGAGTTGAAGAAAAAGCATAACATTGATAAAGATAGGTGTATCGGCTGCGGTATCTGCACAGCAAGGTGCCCTGTTCAGGCAATAGATGGGACTTTCAATGCAACAGAGGTCTTTGCAGCCGCGGCAGAAAAGAAAAAGAAAAAGACTGAAGCAGCATAATTTTAAAAGAGTTGTCAGTTGTTAGTGGTCAGTTGTCAGCCTGAAAACCAACAACTAAAGACTGAAAATCATGAACTCTTAACCCCTGTCCCCTTGAACCATTGAAACTTCTTGGGTTAAACTAACAACTGTTCACTTGTTTCTCTTGGAGGGGTGGCTGAGCGGTTGAAGGCGACGGTCTTGAAAATCGTTGTAGGGGCAACTCTACCGTGAGTTCGAATCTCACCCCCTCCGCCATACTTTTCTTTTTAAATCAATATGCTTTCCTCAAAAACCTTACATAATAACCGTGAACAGATTTATTTTAAAGAGGATATCTTGTTGATTAAAAGTTCTTCCTGAAATGCGCAACGTTGATGCTGCCTTCAAAACTGCATATTCCTTTTGGTAATTGTGATGCGCTCCCTGTAATAACAAAAAAACATGCTATAATTCGGCATATTATTAGCGGCTAAGATAGTGTGAATTTTACCTTGACAGTAAAGGGGATATACAGTAATCTCTAACTAAATTAGCGTGACTTGGAGGGGTATGAAGCGCACCTATATTTTATTATGTTTTATCATATTCTTTTTCTCTCCATCGTTAGCTCTTGCAGAGATTGTTACTTTTGAAAAGGAATATACCTATCAGGCAAGTGATTTTGACAGCAGACACTCAAGCAGGACGCTTGCGCTTGAGATGGTCAAGAGACTGCTGCTTGAAGAACTGGGGACATATCTCATCAGCGAGACAGAAATCAAAAACATGCGGCTTACGAAAGACCAGGTCACGACCTACTCGGCAGGTATTGTCCATGCAGAAGTGATAGAGGAGAAATGGGACGGAAAGTCTTATTGGCTTAAGGCAAAGGTATCAGCAGACCCAAAAGAAGTAGAAAAAACCCTAAAGAAGCTTATGGAAGACAAGTATAAACTCAAAGAACTTGAGGAGACGAGAAAGAAGGCAGAGGAACTAACCAAAGAGAATGATAGGCTCAAGAAAGAGCTTGAGGCAGGGGCAAAATCAAAAAAACGTGATAAAAAAGCAGAGGCTAAAAATGTAAAGGCTTATGAGAAAATAATAAATGGGCTTAATGCGGTTGAGTGGTTTGAAAAGGGTTATGAGGCTGGTATTGCTGCACGAGCGGACGAAGCACGAGTTGCATTTACCAAGGCCATAGAACTCAAGCCTGATTATGCAAAGGCTTATATGAATCGGGGAGTTGCTTATGAGGAATTAGGCAACTATAAACAGGCAATTAAAGATCTTACCAAGGCCATCGAACTCAAACCTGATTATGCAGATGCTTATTATAATCGGGGGCGTGCTTATGGCAAATTAGGCAACTATCAGCAGGCAATCAAAGATTATACAAAATGCATAGAACTCAAACCTGATGAGGCAGATGCTTATAGTAATCGGGGAGGTGTTTATGGCAAATTAGGCAACTATCAGCAGGCAATCAAAGATTGCACTAAGGCCATAGAACTCAAGCCTGATGAGGCAGGTGCTTATAGTAATCGGGGTCTTGTTTATGTTGACTTAGGCAACGAGCAGCAGGCAATCAAAGATTATAGCAAGGCCATAGAACTCAAGCCGGATTATGCTATGGTTTACTATTTACGTGGGCTTGCGTATTCGGTATCAGGCAACCATCAGCAGGCTATTAAGGACTTAAAAATCGCCGCTCGACTTGGTTCAAAGGATGCACAAAACTTTCTGCTTGAGATAGGCGAGCAGTGGTAGAGGATTTGATTAGCAGGGCTTCAGAATGTGGAAATGTAAAGGATAAGCGGATATAGCATGGCCGAGAATGTCCCCAAGAGACAATGCTTTGTTGGGCTTTTCGATATTTTAGGTTTTAGCGATATTGTTAGAAATAACAAATTAGAAGATGTTTGGAAAACATACAGTAAAATAAAGTCCTCCGCATCGTTTATAAAAGACAATCTGGAATCATTATTTAAACGCAAAATAATAAACATTGATAATTTTTCTGATACTTTTCTAATGTATACATCAGATTATAGCAATATGGGACAGGAACATATTGATGAATGTTTTAATGCATTGCTGGGTGTGTGTGATGCGCTTTTCCATTCAGCAAATACAAATGGAATTCCAATTAGGGGAGCGATAACAGTTGGTGAATTAATAGTAAACGATGGAATCCATCTTGGTAAACCTATTGTTGAAGCTTATGAAATGGAGCACAAGCAAGATTGGATAGGATGTTGGATATGTGATGATGCGATTCAGCTTATTAGCAAGAAATTGCTGCAACGACATATGGATGAAAATCTGATTTTAAAATATAAAATACCATTCAAGGGTGGCAACATTATGGATTGCTATGTGTTTAATTGGGTCACTCTTCCTTTTGAAAACGATTATGACTATGGAATGCTAAGAGTGAAATCAGGCCATGATTGGTCGGCTGAGAGAAAACACCTTAATACTCGAGATTTTATAAAGTTTATTACGAGTTCTTTGCAAAACAAATAGGTCGCCTAACATTTTCATCCAGACAACAGGGAATAAGTGCGGCGCGGTTTTTATTACATTTTCTGCGACCCTGCGGCTGATGGCTGGTATTAAACACGGTTTCCTTCGGTAATCCGCAACAATTGCAACATCGGATACCTATTGGCTTGTAGGTGTAGTCCTCAAAATTCATGACAGGAAGCAAAGAACTAAATCATAGTTTCCGCTGAACATCCCTGTAAATGTCTTAACTGTTAATTTCAATAAGCATCCGGTAAATCCCTTTAACCAGTTAAGTCTTTTACAGGGATTACCGCTGCCTTCTATAATTAAAAATTTCAACTTCTCCTTTTCCTCTAACATCCACCTTAAAAACTTGATATAATCTGTTTATAACCACGAAAAATTATCAGGAGGATAAAATGAAGAAATCATTTGGCCCAAGAACGCTGATTTACCCGACCCCTGTCTGGGTTATAGGAACTTATGACAAGGCTGAAAAGCCCAATGTCATGACTATTGCATGGGGAGGGATCTGCTGTTCCAAGCCCCCATGCGTTGCTATTTCCATAAGGAAGGCAACCTATACCTACGGAAACATTATTGAGCGCAAAGCATTTACAGTTAACGTTCCTTCCGAGGCATACGCCAAGGAGGCTGATTATTTTGGAATGGTCTCAGGGAAAGATACAGACAAGTTTTCTGCCACAGGGCTTACTCCTTTAAAGGGCGACATGGTTGATGCCCCTTATGTAAAGGAATTCCCTTTAATTCTGGAGTGCAAGGTAATCAACATTATAGAAATCGGGCTGCATACCCAGTTTATAGGGGAAATCATTGATGTTAAGGCTGATGAATCTGTGCTTAATGAAAAAGGACTTCCGGATATAGAAAAAGTAAAGCCTATCCTCTTTACTCCTGAGATGCGCGCTTATTACAAAGTCGGCGATTATCTTGGTGAGGCGTTTTCTATTGGGAAAAGGACTGCAATTTAAAAACAAGGATTAACAGAGATGTTAAATTAAAAGAGCCATGCACAGGGTTCTACTTCATTGGACAATCCAAGGTCGGCAATTTCAACTTGTGCTATGCATTTGCTGGGATTCAAATTCCCACTGTATGGCTCCAGGATATTCATTGCGATACCCCAATCGGGAAGCCAATAAGCTCTTTTTTAAGTGGGTGCCTTTGGTCGATGTTTTAGGCATCCTCCTTTTGGAGTCTTGCTCACCGCATCACACACCCGGCTCCCTTACTTATTTACTTAGTCCTTTGGTTTAACCCGCCCAAGGTACCGCAAACCTTATTTCTTCTCTTCACTTATAATAACTCCTTTCGGTAAACTGGTCAAATTTAATTTTTAAATAAAACCGATAAGAAAACTTCATCTTTCCCCATTCTCTAAGCCAGACTCCAGAGTTCAATATATGCTAAAATAAAGAATGAAGTTTCACGATATACACGAGGAATGCGGAGTCTTCGGGGTATACGGACATTCTGAGGCATCCAACCTTGCATATCTTGGCTTATATGCGCTCCAGCACAGGGGGCAGGAAGGCGCAGGCATTTGTTCATCTGACGGCAGGCATCTTTATCTTGATAAATCAATGGGGCTTGTTGCTGATATCTTCAGCGAAAAACGCCTGAAAAAACTCCCCGGTCATATCGCAATAGGCCATAACCGTTATTCAACAGCGGGCAGCAGTGTACTAAAAAACGTCCAGCCGATACTGGCAAATTTTGCCTTGGGGCCATTGGCTATAGCTCACAACGGCAATCTTGTGAATGCCGCAGAGATAAGAGAAGAGCTTGAAAAAGAAGGCGCAATATTCCAGTCAACATCTGACAGCGAGGTTATAGTGCACCTCATAGCACATTCAAAGACCAGAGACTTTTACGAAAGGGTAATTGAGGCATTAAGGCAGGTCAGCGGTGCATTCAGCCTTCTGATACTGAGGGAAAGAGAACTCATTGCTGTGAGAGACCCATATGGTGTAAGGCCCCTGAGCCTCGGACAGGTTGACGGCGCATACGTCTTAGCATCAGAGACCTGTGCCTTTGACCTTATCGGCGCAACATATATCCGCGACGTAGAGCCCGGAGAACTGCTTATCATCAATGAGAGCGGTTTAAAGTCAATGAAACCATTGATTGCTCCGAGACAGGCATCATGCATATTTGAGTTCATATACTTTTCACGTCCTGACAGTTGTATCTTCGGAGAGAAAAATGTTAATGAGATGAGAAAGAAATTCGGAGCCCAGCTTGCAAAAGAATCCCCTGTTGATGCCGACCTCGTAATCCCTGTCCCTGATTCAGGGGTGCCTGCTGCAATAGGATTCTCAGAAGAGAGCCGCATCCCATTTGATTTCGGCCTCATAAGAAACCATTATGTTGGAAGGACATTCATAGAGCCGAAACAGAGCATAAGGCATTTCGGCGTAAAGATAAAACTTAATCCTGTAAGAAAACTTCTTGAAGGCAAACGGGTGATAGTGATAGACGACTCTATTGTCAGAGGCACAACAAGCAAAAAGATAGTGAAGATGCTTAGAGAGGGTGGCGGCGCAAAAGAGGTTCACATGCGAATAAGCTCTCCTCCTACTGTAGGGCCGTGTTTTTATGGCATTGACACACCTACAAGGCAGGAGCTTATTGCATCTTCACATAGCGTTGAAGAGATAAGAAAATTTATAACTGCTGACACACTTACCTATCTGAGCCTTGAAGGGCTGAAGAACATAGTCCCGGAATCACACAACTTCTGCACTGCATGCTTTGACGATAACTATCCGATTAGTTTCCCTGGTGAGCGCCTGGCGCAGATGGAACTTTTTCTTAAGTAGATTATTCCCCCTCGCACCACTTTCTTGCATTCTGAAATAACCTGAGCCATGGCGATGCCTTTAGTTCTTTGTCCCATTCTTCAGGCATCCATGCCCAGTGCCATTTGAGGAATGTCCTTTCAGGATGAGGCATAATTGCAAGGTGTCTTCCGTCAGGAGAGCATAAAGCAGCTATGCCGTTTACAGAGCCGTTTGGATTGAATGGATAGGTGGCTGTAACATTTCCGTTGTCATCAACATAGCGCACAGGCGCAAGGGAATCTTTCTCTGCTTTTTTGAGAATGTCTTCTTCCGGGAAATAAGCCCTTCCCTCTCCATGTGCAACCCAGATTCCGAGAGTAGAGCCTTCCATGCCTTTAAGCATTATTGAAGGGCTTGGGAAGATTTTTACTGAAACAAAACGTGATTCAAACCTTCCTGATACATTATGTATAAACCTCGGCTGGTATTTGTCTTCAATCCCCTGCCACGGAATCCATCCAAGCAATGCTGCAAGCTGGCATCCGTTACATACGCTAAGGCTGAATGTATCAGGCTTGTTGTAAAACTTCTGGAACTGCTCGTAGATTTTTTTATTGAACTTTATAACACCGGCCCATCCCTTTGCTGAATCAAGGACGTCTGCATAGCTGAATCCGCCTACAAATGCAATGCCTCTGAAGCTGCCAAGATTCACCTTGCCTTCAAGGAAATCAGTCATTGTAGTGTCCCACACATCAAACCCTGCCTGATAAAATGCTGATGTCATCTCCCTGTCGCTGTTGCTTCCCTCCTCACGGACTATTGCAACAGAGGGCTTGCCTGCCTTTTTCATAATCTCAGGAGACGTCTGTTCAGGAGTGAATGAGAGATTGAAACTGTATCCCTTTCTGTCAAAGATAACCTTTTTCTCCTCATCTGCACAGTCAGGATTCATCTGAAGCCTTTCCAATTGATAACTCGTCTCCTCCCATATCCCTCTCAGAATTCTCATGTCCTCGTCGAGAGCAGGCTCTTTATTGATGCTTATCTTTATCCTCTTCTCTAAAGTGGTTTTACCAATAACCTGATACGGGACATCAGAGTTTTTCAGGAGTGATATTATCTCCTCTTCTTTTTCAGGCAGATATTCCACGACAAGCCCAAGTTCTTCAGAGAAAAGGAGTGCTACTATTTCATCTAAAAATCCTTTTATGTTGTCATTGCGAGCCGAAGGCGTGGCAATCTGACACGAAGTGTCATTTCCTGACTCAAAACTTATCTCCATTCCGCAATTCCCTGAAAATGCCATCTCAAGAATTGTTGTGATTAATCCTCCGTCGCTCCTGTCATGCCCTGAAAGGATCAGGTCTTTTGATATGAGTTCCTGAACTGCGTTGAATGTCCTCTTCAATAATTTCGGATCATCAACATCAGGCGATTCATCTCCAATCTGGTTATATACCTGCGCGAGTGAAGTTCCGCCGAGCCTGTTTTTGCCGTTTCCGGGATCAATAAATAAAAGCTTGCTTTCCCCGGGTTTCTTTATATCAGGCGTAATTACTTTTGTTATATCAGGGCATGTTGCATACGCAGAAATTACTAATGTGCCAGGTGACTTGACAGTCTCGCTCTTATCTTTAGATACGACCCTTGCTGCCATTGAAAGGCTGTCTTTTCCGCCGTCAATTGCAATGCCAAGTTCAAGCATTATATCTCGCACTGCAACTGCCGCATCATAAAGCCTTGCGCCTTCTCCGGGAAGTTTTGCCGCCCACATCCAGTTTCCTGAACATTTAATATCTTCCAGTGCGCTTATCTTTGCCCAGACAATATTCGTTAATGCCTCTCCCACAGAAAGCCTTGCCATCGCAGATGGATTGATTAGTGTCTTAATAGGCTGCTCGCCTATGGATATTGCTGCGCCGGTATATTTATTTTGATTATTGGCGAAATGACTTTGGGCAATAACGGCCACATCAGATACTGTAAGATGCAAAGGCCCTGCGCACTGCTGTCTTGCAATGAGTCCTGTAACGCTCCTGTCAGCCTTGTTTGCTAGAAACCTTTTTGAGCCGACTGATACAAGCTTCAGGACTCTGTCCAACGCATCACGGACATTAATGCTATCCGGAAATTTTAATGGCTCAAGCTTCGGCTGCATCCTTTCAAGCTTGAATGTCTTCTGCGGCATGTCGCCAAGGATTTTTTCTAAATCAAGATTAACAGGGGCGCTTCCGTCATTTTCATCATGAAGGATGATGTATCCGCCGCCTGTAATCTGACCTATGAATGAGAATGGAACTTTTTCCCTCTTGCAGAGTTCTTCAAATATATTAGCCTTTTCAGGTTTGATAAGAAGCGCATTCTGCTCCTGATATTCTGCTCCCCATATCTCAAGAACAGAGAGTGTATTATCACCAACCTGAATCTTTCTTATCTCTATCTTTGCGCCGGCAGGATAGATTATCTCTTTCACGACATTGCAGTTTCCGCCTGCTCCCTGATCGTGGATGCTTATTATCGGATTATCACTGCCAAGCTCAACGCATGCCCTGATCACCCTGTTAAGCTTCTGCTCCATCTCCGCATCCCCGCGCTGGACAGCATTGAAATCAAGCTCTGCAATGTTTTCTCCCTGAATCATGCTTGAGGCAGCGCCGCCGCCCATCCCAATCCTGTATGCAGGGCCCCCTATCTTTGTCACAAGCATCCCCTTCTCAGGCTGGCCTTTCTCAATATGCCCTGCATCCATCTGTCCGATTCCTGCAGTGAACATGATGGGCTTTAGCCATTCCCTTCTTTCTCCGTCAGGAAGCCTCATGCCGAATGACCGCGTAAAGCCCTGTATAACAGGCTCGCCGAATTTATTTCCGTAATCAGATGCGCCGTTGCTTGCTTCAATCTCTACCTGTAAAGGCGGTGCAAGGTTATCCGGATATTCAAATGATTCATCTTCCCATGGAAGTTTATATCCGGGAATCCTCAGATTCCCAACACAGTATGCTGCTGTGCCTGCCATAACATGGGCGCCTCTTCCTGTTGCCTGAACATCCCTTATCCTTCCGCCAGTGCCTGTCTCAGCGCCAGGAAACGGCGCTACACCGCTAGGAAAGTTATGCGTCTCTGCCGTAAAGATTACGTGATATTGCAGATTTGCCTCTTTGAATCTGGAATGCCTTCCGACATTCTCAGGTATTATCGTCTTAATCTCATATCCTTTAATGCCGCTTGAATTATCCTTGAATGCAATCACGCTGTTATTGGGATTCGCCTTTAATGGCTGTTTTATAATCTGCATCAGGTTTTCAGTAACCTCTTTTCCGTCTATGATTAATTTCCCTCTGAAAAACCAGTGCCGTGAATGTTCGCTGTTTGACTGGCTTAAGTCAAAGCATTCAACATTTGTCGGGTTGCGTTTCAGGTCTTTTACGAATAGGTTGCAGTAATATTCTATGTCCCAGTCATCAAGCCCAAGACCCATCTCTGTGTTTATCTTTTTCAAGGCAGAATGCCCTTCTTCAATTAAGGGCACTGCATAAGCAGGCTCAGGCTTAATCCCTGTCTCAAATGTCTCAAGCGTCTTTGGATAAGGACACTCTGTCATCCGGTCGTGAACTAACCTTAAAAAGGGTTCTAGCGAACTACTTCTTTCCTCTTGCCCCCAGATAAGTTTGTATCTCCTCGACCTCTCAATTCTCGTAATCTTCTTTAATCCACAGGCATGGCAGACAGAAACAGCATTCGTTGACCATGCTGTTGTGAAATTCATGCGGGGGCCAACCTCGACAACAGAGTTAAGAGTTGAGAGTTGAGAGTTAAAAGTTAAAAAACTGCTTGAAGAAAAACCTTCAGGCTCAAAGGTCTCTGCCAGAAGCCATCTGAGGATATTCAGTTCTTTACTTGTCAGCGGAGCAGTTGTCTCTATATTAAAGCAGTGCTCTGTCTCTACATCTTCAATGTCAGATAGAAGGCGCTGCCTGAGAATCGGAAGAAGGTTTTTCTTCTTTGTCTCAGAAAGCGCCGGTTTCCGGTAGAAATGCAGCAACCCCATAGCATTGAATTATAACATGGGATAAAAGGGTTTTTGGCTGCTTTTCAAACTCTGAAACTTTGATGCTCTGACACTATGCTGCTTATAGTCTTTTGCTCTATGGCACTTCCCAGCTTCCGCACTTCTGATTTTTGCTCTATTGCACTTGTTTCCTGCTTGCCTTTTTTGAGCGGGGAGGGATAAGATAAGAAAAAATTTGAGGATTTCTGAAAATATGATTATTTCTCCGGCATCCTCATCAATGCCTCTGCCTTATTTAAAGATTCGCGGCATTCACTGAAAAAGGAGTGATTATGGCAAAGCACACAGTATCAATCGACGAAGACACGCGTCAGAGGATCCACACATTGCCAAGGGGCATAAACTTCTCAGCCTTTATGCGAAAGGCAATCAATATCTTTGTTGAGGAGCTTGAGAAAAACCCTGACCTGGAGCCTGAAAATTTCATCATCACCTGCACTGCACGGAAAGATACATCATATAAAAAAAGAAGATAAGGGCACAGGAAAATCAAGTAAGATTATGCGGTCAAAGAATAACTCGCAGGAGAGCATTTTATGGATGGGACCAGACGCGCAGATATAAAACGTGGATTACGTGTTTCAATCGTGCTGAAAAAAGACCAGCAGACAGGGAAACTCACCGAAGGAATTGTAAGGGATATTTTAACTAATTCACCTGCACACCCGCATGGAATCAAAGTTCGCCTGGAAAGCGGAGAAATAGGCCGTGTAAAAATGATACTTGCTTAAACTCTTTTGCTGCCCTGAACCTTCCGCACGAAAGTTCTAAAATTACTCATGACGCACGCCATTTGATGGTTGGTTTTGAAATAGTGAGAGAAAAAAGAAACGGAAAATCAGTTTTCGTGCCAGTTCGCTGGAAACTTTACACGCTTGAAAAAATGCTTGTCCAAGTCAAACATGAATTTAACGCGAGCAATAAAGGAATGTATAAACCTGAAGCTTATTAGCTGAAGGTGGAATATAGTAAGAATTTGCCGCAAAATAAAAACTTATAGGAAAATCCGAACGACACTTCCCACATTTCCTCAGTAACAGCCCGATAGTTCAAAGGTGCAATAGCTCAAAAGTCAAAAATCCATAGTCCGTTAGTGCCAAGGCGAAAGAGTTTTGGTAAACTGTAAGTAGCATCAGAAAAAAGGAGGGGCAAGAGGTGAAGAATCAGGTAATTCTTATAACCGGTTCAAGTTCAGGGATAGGAAGGGAGACAGCATACAGGTTTGCATCAGAAGGTGCAAAGCTCGTGCTCACATACTACAAAGGAAAAACAAGGGGAGAGAGGGTAGAGAAAAAGTGCAGGGGATTGGGAGCAGCGGATACGCTTCTTATTAATCTTAATGTCATGGACAATAAGAGCATTGCCTCTACAGTCGTAAAGGTACAGAAAAAATACGGGAGAATCGACCTTCTCATCAATAATGCAGGCACAGGCGTGTTCCTTCCTCTTAAAGACCAGACAGTCAGGGACATAGAAATTCAGCTCAGGACAAACCTGGAGGGGCTAATTAAAGTGACACGCGCATTTCTCCCCTTTATCCGGAAAGGAATTATCAACATCGCAAGCTTTCTTGGCAAGCATGCCGGTTCAGAACTGGCTACCTACTGCGCCTCAAAATACGGCGTCAGGGGGTTTACCCAGTCAGTGGCAGAGGAATATCCCGGATTGATAATCTGCTCTGTTAATCCTGATGAGACGGCAACACACCTTACAGGATATTCGGGAAGACCTCCATCAGAGGTCGCTGATGTTATCTTCAGGGCTGCTTCAGGAAAGATCCGGTTTAAATCCGGCGGCGATGTAGATGTCTGGAAAATACTGAAATAATCCAATAGCGCCAAAGCGCAAACTAAGATTATCCAAACACCCTCTTAAAAATATAATCCACATTCTTGAGATAATATTTGAGGTCAAAGATTTTTTTGATATCTTTTGATGAAAGGTGTTTTTTGACGTCTTTATCCTTCAATAATAATTTCTTGAACTCAATCTCCTTCTTCCAGCACTGCATCGCATTCCTCTGAACAATTGTATATGCGTCCTCACGGCTCATCCCCTTGCCCGTTAATGCAAGTAGAACTCTCTGTGAATTATAGAGGCCATAACTCTTCTGCATGTTCTTAAGCATCCTGTCAGGATATACATGAAGTCCTTCAAGGATTCCCTTTAATCTGTTAAGCATGTAATCAACGAGTATTGTGCTGTCAGGAATAATCACGCGCTCAACAGACGAATGTGAGATATCGCGCTCATGCCATAAGGCAATGTTTTCAAGCCCTGCCATAGCATTTGAACGGACAAGCCTTGCAAGCCCTGAGAGGTTCTCGCATCCGACAGGGTTTCTCTTGTGAGGCATTGCTGATGAACCTTTCTGCCCTTTTGTAAACGGCTCCTCTGCCTCAAGAACTTCTGTCCTTTGCAAATGCCTTATCTCAATCGCAACCTTTTCTACAGATGCAGCGATAAGCGAAAGTGTTGTGAGGTACTCTGCATGTCTGTCCCTCTGCACAACCTGTGTTGCGACAGGTTCAGGTTTTAGGCCGAGTTTTTTGCATGCCTTCTCTTCAATCTTTGGAGTAATATTCGAAAATGTGCCGACAGCTCCGGAAAACTTGCCTATGCTCACAACATCCTTTGCACGTTTCATCCTTGCGAGGTTTCTCTTCGTCTCCTCATACCAGAGGGCAAATTTAAGTCCGAAAGTCATCGGCTCTGCGTGGACTCCGTGGCTCCTTCCTATTGCCGGAGTGTTTTTGTATTTGTATGCCTGCTTCTTAAGAACAGACATCAGTTCTTTCAGGTCTTTCATTATGATGTCTGCTGCCTCTTTCATCAAAAGGGAAAGTGCGGTATCAACAACATCGGATGATGTAAGCCCCTTATGGATGAACCTTGATTCATGACCCACATTTTCTGCGACTGATGTGAGGAAGGCAATAACATCGTGTTTAACAACACCCTCTATTTCGTCAATTCTTTTTACATCGAACTTTGCCTTTTTCTTTATTTTCACTACTGCATCAACAGGAATCTCTGCAAGCTCTGCCCATGCCTCGCATACTGCAATCTCAACATCAAGCCACTTTTGAAACCTGCTCTCAGGTTCCCAAAGTTTACCCATGACCGGCCTTGTATAACGCGGTATCATAATTATCTCCTTCTATTACAAATTACATAAAAGAATGTAATATTCTACCCTTACAATCTCAATTTTCCCATCATTAATCACAGCATAATTCCGAACCATTACGTTTTTTTCTGCTGAGATTTTGTTCCCTTGGCAATTTTATCCAGAATGCCGTTTATAAATGCCGCCGACTCGGATGTTGAATATCTCTTCGCAATTTCTATGGCTTCGTTTATTGTCACCGCTGTTGGAATGTCTTTGCGGTACAGGAGTTCATAGACGGCGGACCTTAATATGTTCCTGTCAACAGCAGCCATCCTCTGGATTACCCAGTGTTCTGCTGACTTGTTAATTACCGAGTCTATTTCAGCGAGGCCGGAAAGAGTGCCTTTTATAAGCTCTGTTGCAAATTTTTTGACTTCATCATCTTTTTCTTTGTCAGCCCAGAACTGCTTAAGGCTTCTGCTTATGTCGCTTTTATTCCCGAAATCAGATTGAAAGAGAAACTGAAGAACATACTCTCTTGCCTTGCGCCGTTTCATAAGATAAACAAGAAGTTGAAAGTTAAACTCATAACTTTTTTAAAAGCTGTGCCATTTCTATAGCTGTTATCGCCGCATCCCATCCCTTGTTTCCGCTCTTTGTCCCTGCCCTCTCAACTGCCTGTTCGATTGTATCGGATGTTATGACTCCGAAAGCAATCGGAACTCCTGTCTCCATCGATGCTGCAGCAATGCCCTTTGACACCTCAGCCGCAACATACTCAAAGTGAGGGGTTGCACCCCTGATGACTGTGCCGAGGCATATGACCGCATTATATGTGCCTTTTGATGCAAGTTTTTTCGCAATTAGAGGAATCTCAAATGAACCCGGCACCCTTGCAATATCTATGTCTTCCTCCTTTGCTCCATGCCTCAACAGCGCATCCTTCGCTCCGTCTAGGAGTTTACTCGTGATAAAGTCATTGAACCTGCTTACAATTATCGCAAACTTTAATCCCTTTGCCTGAAGTTCGCCTTCCAATATTTTCATAATAATATCCTCCTGTTCGTTTCAGTTAGGTTTTTATATTATATACTTTCAAAAACGAATTGTGAAATAGAAAAAGGCAGAATTGTACTATTTGGATATTAAAGCACAGTTTCGGTAAAATATAAATATTCTATAGCTGTGAAGGAGGGCAGGCGAATATGCCTCTAAGGAAATGGATAAAGAGCACGGACTTTGCAATAGAAGGGATTCTTCATGCTGCCAGAACGCAGAGGCATCTGAGGTATCATTTCTACAGCGCTGCCGTAGTTCTTCTTATAAGTTATATTTTTGGCGTTTCACGAACAGAATTCATAATAATCTCGCTCTCTGTGATAGCGGTGCTTCTCTCAGAGATGTTTAACACCGCTATAGAGGGAATAGTTGACATCATATCGCCCAACCACAGCGAAAAGGCACGCATAGTAAAAGATATCGCTGCAGGCGCCGTATTAGTAACTGTATTCGGAGCCGCAGTTGTCGGATACATAGTCTTATCCCCTTACATCCGTGATATTTTCTACAAAGGGCTCTATATCGCAAAACATTCAAGAGAAGAGATTGCTATTATCTCATTTATAATAGTCCTTATCCTTGTTGTAATAACAAAAGTGTATTTCGGGAAGGGGCATCCGCTACGCGGCGGTATGCCAAGCGGACATGCTGCGCTCGCATTTTCGGCATGGATAGCCGTAACATTCATAGCAGCGAACTTTACCGCCTCCTTGCTGTCTTTTATCCTGGCTGTAATAATCGCTCAGAGCAGGGTTATAACAAAAGTCCACACGTGGTGGGAGGT
>JAPLLK010000012.1 GCA_026387575.1 Nitrospirota bacterium
TGTATAACTAAGGTTCTCCGCCTTACCGGCAGAGGATGGACTCAGACTACAGGTAGACCCTGCACAGTAAAAGATGAGGAGTTTATCCTTATCCTTTGGAAGTTTTTCTAT
Source organism: Nitrospirota bacterium (assembly GCA_026387575.1). Classification (GTDB taxonomy): domain Bacteria; phylum Nitrospirota; class Thermodesulfovibrionia; order Thermodesulfovibrionales; family UBA1546; genus UBA1546. The sequence goes on from JAPLLK010000012.1 coordinate 112, forward strand.
ATTCATGGCAAACTCAGCGTCATATATTGATATTGCACCGGGTATATGCCCTTCGTTATACTTTGGCGCAGGTCTTGAATCAACGAGAGTGAATTTTCCCTTTTCACTTCCCAATGAAACAAGCTTCGCCATATCTTCCACCTTAATTAGTTTCTCAGGAGCAATCTTAGATGGGGGCTTTACAGTTACACTTGCAGCATAAAGCACGCCGCCCTTCTCTATAATCGCTACAGCTATCTCTTTCTCCTTCGGTATCTTGCTCCACTTCTCCTCACCTACAAGCTTGGTGTTGCTGTCATACTTCACAATCCATGTTGCCGGCCCAACAGTAATTTGGATAGTTTTAGCCACCCCGGCTATACCCGCAAAAGTCCCCCACAGCATCTTTTCATCAGGTGTGTGGCATTGTTTGCACGACGCCGCGATCTTTGGTTTCTGCACAACTTCTGCCGCCATCGCCGAGGCCCCGAGCAGGAATAACCCAGCCACTGCAACAGCAACAACCGCCGTAATTATGCCCTTTCTCTTCATAAATCCACCTTTCAATAATCTGAAATCTGACCTGCCCAATGCAGGAGAAAGTCTAAAGCTATAACTTTAAATTTAGTGTATTAGATACTATGAAACTTGTCAAGCAAGCTCCTTACCTTGACTTTCAGAGAGATATAGTGGTAACTTTTTCCTTATGCCAAAAGAAGTTAAAGACACACTCAATCTTCCACAGACAGGATTCCCCATGAAGGCAAACCTTACACAGAAAGAGCCTGAAATGTTAAAGTTCTGGGAAGAGAATAAGATATACGAAAAGCTGCAAAACAAAAATTCAGGAAGTAAACATTATATCCTCCACGACGGTCCTCCTTATGCCAACGGACATATCCATATCGGGCATGCACTCAATAAGATACTCAAGGACATAATAGTAAAATTCAAATCAATGCAGGGGTTTTATTCCCCATATGTTCCGGGGTGGGACTGCCACGGCCTTCCGATAGAGCTTCAGGTGGACAAAAACCTTGGAGAAAAAAAAGACAGGGTTGACATACTTGAGAAAAGAAAACTATGCAAGGAATACGCAGAAAAATTCGTGGACATCCAGAGGGAGGAATTCAAGAGGCTCGGAGTAATGGGAGACTGGGCAGAGCCGTATCTCACAATGTCATACGGATATGAAGGGACAATTGTCAGGGAATTTTCAGAGTTTGTAAAAAAAGGCTATGTCTATAAAGGCAAAAAGCCTGTGCACTGGTGTCCCTCGTGCGTTACTGCTTTAGCAGAAGCAGAGGTGGAATATGCTGACAAGGAGTCGCCATCTGTATTTGTAAAGTTCGAAGTTAAGAGTGAAGCCGCCTCAGGCGGCTCGCCGAGGCGAGAGTTAAAAGATATTTTACCTGAGATTGCAGGCAAAAAAGTATTTTTTATAATATGGACAACGACTCCGTGGACACTGCCTGCAAACCTTGCATTAGCTTTTCATCCGGATTTTATTTATGTCGCCGTTGAACACAGAGATGAGATTTATATTGTTGCTGAAGGAAGACTTGATGCGCTAAAAGAGAGAATAGATTTAAACGGAAAGGTCCTCTCAAAAATATCAGGGAAAGATATTGAAGGCGTGAATGCAGAGCATCCTTTTATCCAGAGGAAATCAAGGGCTGTACTCGGAGAATTTGTATCCCTTGAAGAAGGAACAGGGATAGTTCACATTGCGCCTGGCCACGGCGAGGACGACTATGGAATAGGCTTAAAATACGGTCTTGATATTTATGCGCCTGTTGATGACAAAGGGAAATTCACAAAACAGGCAGGAGAACTTGAAGGGGAGTTTGTATTCAAGGCAAATGCCGTAATCATTGAAACCCTGAAAAATAAAAATGCGCTCATCAAGGAGGAAAAGATAACCCATTCCTATCCTCATTGCTGGAGGTGCAAAAAACCTGTAATATTCCGCGCAACAGAGCAGTGGTTCATATCTGTTGAGCATAACAACCTGCGGGGGAAATGCCTTGAGGAGATAGACAGAGTGAACTGGATTCCTACCTGGGGCAGAGACAGGATATACAACATGGTCTCAAGCAGGCCTGACTGGTGCATATCAAGACAGAGGGCATGGGGTGTGCCTATAACGCTTATCAGATGTGAAGGCTGCGGAGAATTTGTCAAAAAAGATTCGGTTCTTGATGCAATCACAAAGCACATTGAGGAAAACGGGGCTGATATATGGTTCATGAAAAAAGCAGAGGATTTTCTGCCGTCAGGATACAAATGCGAAAAATGCAGCAGCGCCTCTTTTTCAAAAGAGATGGACATACTTGATGTATGGTTTGATTCAGGCGTAAGCCACGCTGCTGTCATGAAAAAAAATCCGAAGCTCTCATGGCCTGCTGATATTTATCTTGAGGGAAGCGACCAGCACAGAGGATGGTTCCAGAGTTCTCTGCTTGCATCAGTTGGAACAAAGGGAACATCTCCGTATAAAACAGTCCTTACGCACGGATTTGTGATGGATGGTTCAGGCAAGAAGATGTCAAAGTCTCTCGGCAATGTTGTTGCACCGCAGGAGGTCATAAAAGCAAATGGCGCCGAGATACTGAGGCTGTGGGTCTCTGCTGAAGATTACAGGGATGATGTCAGGATATCAAAAGAGATTATAGACAGGCTGACAGAGGCATACAGAAAAATTCGGAATACCGCAAGATTTCTGCTCGGCAATCTTTCTGATTTTGACGGAAAGGATTACAGCAATGACCTACTTGAGATAGACCGCTGGGCAATGGCAAGGCTTCAGACTCTGACTGCAAAAATCACATCCGCATACGAGAGATTTGATTTCCATGAGGTTTACCATCTTCTGCATAACTTCTGCGTTGTGGACATGAGCTCATTTTATCTTGATATTCTTAAAGACAGGCTTTACACCTTTAAATCCGATTCAAAGGAAAGAAGGGCTGCGCAGTGGGTCTTAAACAGGATACTCTTAACAATGACCGGACTTATGGCTCCGGTAATCTCTTTCACGGCAGAGGAGATATGGAGATTCATTGCCGGCAAAAAAGAGGAGAGCGTGTTTCTTTCACCTTTCCCGAAGGCAGACGAAAAATACCTTGATCCAGCGCTTGAGGATAAATGGGCAAAACTTATAGCGATAAGGAATGAGATAAACAAGGCGCTTGAGATAAAGAGGCAGAATAAGTTTATAGGCAATTCGCTTGAGGCAAAGGTAATTCTATACCTTCCTGAAAAGGCGTTTAATCTCCTGAATGAATACAAAGAATTCCTTCCAGCGCTGTTTATCGTCTCATCAGCAGAAGCAAGGCAGGCAGCAGGAAAAATGGACGGCGTTTATGAAAGCGAAGAGATAAAGGGCATGTCAGTTATTGTGGAACGGGCAAGCGGCAAAAAATGCGAGCGCTGCTGGAACTGGAGCACATCTGTCGGCACATACAGCAATGCCGCTGAATTATGCCATAGATGTTATAATGTCATCAAATGAGAAAAACAGCTTTTATCATTATGCCCTTGCTTGTAATCTTGGACCAGGCAACAAAATATCTCGCAGACAAACTTATAAGTCCTTTTAACCCGATTGAACTTCTTCCATTTCTCCATCTCGTGAACTTGAGAAATGAAGGCGCTGCATTCGGCATGTTCAAAAGTTTGGGTAATAACATTTTCATAATCATATCCCTCATTGCAATTGGAGTTATATTTTTTATGCTTATAAAAGGGAAGGAAAACCCTTTAGGACTTTCTCTTATCCTCGGAGGCGCAATAGGGAATTTGATAGACAGGCTCTTCAGAGGCTCTGTTGTTGATTTCATAGATGTATTTGCCGGCAGGCATCACTGGCCTGCATTCAATGTTGCAGACTCAGCGCTGACAATAGGGATAGGATTGATATTTATAAAATTGTTTTTTAAAAAACAGGAGGAACTAATAAATGCATCCGGTGTTAATTAAAATAGGCCCGTTGACTATACACACCTACGGCGTGCTCATCGCCACTGGTTTTTTGCTCGGGCTTGCACTCGCTGTAAGACAGGCAAAGAAACAGGGAATCCCTTCAGACAAAATCGTTGACCTTGGTTTTTACATGCTCATTGCAGCGCTAATAGGCTCAAGACTCTTCTTTGTGCTTGTGGAGGCAGGTTATTTTCTGAGAAATCCTCTGGACATATTCAAAATTTGGGAAGGCGGACTTGTATTCTACGGAGGCGTTATATTCGCAATCCCTGTTGCTGTCTGGTATGCAAAAAAGAAAGGGCTTGATACCTGGAGCGCCGCTGATATTTTCGCGCCGTCACTTGCAATCGGGCATGCAATCGGAAGGCTTGGGTGTTTTTCAGCAGGTTGCTGTTACGGAAGCCCTGCGGAGGGACTGCCGTGGGCAGTGACATTCCTTAACCCTGAATCCCTTGCAAGAATAGGCATACCATTGCATCCCACACAGCTATACGAATCAGCAGGAGAATTCATAAACTTTCTGATACTCATAACTCTGCGAAAGCGCCAGTCATTCAAGGGGCAGTTATTCTGGGCATATCTTTTAATATACTCTGTCATCAGGTTTACTGTGGAGTTTTTCAGAGGCGATGAAGTGAGAGGCTTTATCTTTGGAAATTTCTCAATATCGCATGGTATAAGCCTTTTAATATTCATATCCGCTGTTGCGGCAATCCTTGTCTTCAGAAAAAAGAAGATATAAGCCGTTCTTGACATTGCAGGCGCAGATAATTTTCGCCTTTACCCCGTAAGAAAGCCCGTTGATTAAAGCGGAAGGTATGCCTTGGGATTCAGGTCTATTCCTGCGAAGTCCTTATTTAAAAAGTGATGATACCCTGCCGAGGCAATCATGGCAGCATTATCCGTGCATAGATTTATGGATGGAATAAATATCTCTGCTTCCCTTTCATCCCCCATTTCTTTCATTCTTTTTCTTAATTCGCTGTTCGCCGATACACCGCCTGAGAGAGTAACTCGTCTTATGCCCTCTTTTTTTATCGCCCATTCTGTCTTTCTTACAAGCACATCAACCATGCACGCCTGAAATGAGGCAGCAATGTCTTTAATATCATGATCCATTATGCACGATTCACGATTCACGATATTTTTATCCTGTATCCTGCATCCTCGCCTCGGCGAGTCGCATGAGGAGACTGTAGCTTGTGTCGTGTTCTGCCCCTTTGCCACTTGACTCCTTAAGTAATGAAGCACTGCTGTCTTCAAACCGCTGAAGCTGAAATCAAATGATTCAGGAAGATACGGCCTTGGAAAATCTATCGCCTTTGGATTTCCTTCGGATGCAAGCTTATCAATTATGGGGCCTCCCGGATAACCAAGCCCGAGAAGCTTGGATACCTTGTCATAAGCCTCGCCTGATGCGTCATCCCTTGTCCTGCCGAGTTCTCTGTATTTCCCAAAACCGTCAATACGGTAGAGGCTCGTGTGGCCGCCTGACGCTATCAGCGATATGAACGGAAATTCAGGCAGGGGTTCTTCCAGAAAACAGGAAAACATGTGCCCCTCAAGATGATTTACTGCAATCAAAGGGATATTCTTTGAAAAGCATAATGCCTTTGCAAATGAGCATCCGACAAGAAGAGAGCCGATCAATCCTGGTCCATGGCAGACCGCAACAACCGAGACATCTTCAAGCCCTGCGCCTGCGCCCTTCAACGCCTCATCAACAACAGGCAGTATCATCTCTATGTGCCTTCGCGATGCAAGCTCAGGGACAATGCCTCCGTATTTTTTGTGAATATCCGTCTGGCTTGAGACAATATTAGAAACTATTCTGACACCGTTCTCAACAACAGCAGCAGAAGTGTCATCACATGATGTGTCTATTCCGAGGATAAGCATGGAATATTATATAAGATGTTTTATGTTTTAAGCTTGATTTAATTATCAAAATCTTGTTACATAGTGTTGTATATGACAGAGAAATCAGGCCATGTGCACATTACCTCAGACATTCCGCTCAGGTTTAACGTAAGCATTAAGCTCGGAGAAAAAAGCTATCATGTCCAGACAGAACATGGAGGTACAAAAGAACCTCTGCTCACAACCCGCATTTACCATAAAGGGGAAATAGTTTATTTAAAAAAAGCAGATTGCTCTGATATCATGGGCGAAGAAGACTGCGGTGATAAACTGCAGGCTCTTATGGAGAATCACCATAAGAGCGCCATAGAAGAATTTACAATCATGCTTAAACAAAGCAGGAAAAAAACAGAATATCTTGATGCCGCAAAAAAACTTCTATCGAGAAAAAACAACAGGGAAGCCTTAAAGATATTAAGGGAAGCAGTTGAGGAATACCCCGAAGACCTGCTCATTGTATCCTATTACGGATGCCTCACAGCCATTGTTGATAAAAAATATACCAAGGGGATAAATATATGCAAGAAGGCTATGGAAAGACTTGACCTTGCATTCCCGCCTATAACCAAGTCCACCCACACCACGCTTTATCTTAACCTCGGCAGGGCATACGTTGCCGGCGGAGAAAAAAAAACTGCCCTTGCTGTATTTAATAACGGGTTAAAGGTTGACGGGGCTAATCATGACCTGTTGTGGGAGATCAAAAAACTTGGGACAAGGAAAAAACCTCCTCTGCCGTTTCTCTCAAGAGGCAATCCAATTAACAAGTACATAGGGCTTCTGCTCGCAAAATTAAAGAACAGATAAAAACTCATGCAGCTATCTATAAAGGAAAAACACTATTCCGAGACTACACGAAAACTGCATCTGCCTTGTCCTTATGCAGAAGAGACAGGAATTCACATCCATGTTGTTATAAAAAACGGCAATTGTTACCGCTCAGAGCTGTGTATGGCGCTCAAATGCAAATTTAACCGGCTTCAGTCAGATGTAAAATCAATCCTTTCTCTTACGTGGTAACAATGCTAAAGCTTGTAAGAAATAACTGCGGTTTTATGATTGAGCGCATCCTTCTCGTCTTTCTAATAATTATCGCCCTCACAGTCGGAATCTCACAGTATCAAAAACACGGAATACTCGGCTTTATTCTCGGATTCTTAATTACAATCGCAGGCATTGTTGCAGCGGTCTTTGTATTGTTCGAAGCGCTTGACCGCATCGGCTACCTGCATGAAAAGCTGCACGGAAAAGCGTGGTACCGGCAGACATTAAATATCTCCAAATTGATTCTCATATTCCTGTTCCTCTCATTATGGAGCATGGCTCTTATGGGCATTACAACCCTCAGATTCGAAATTCTGAAAAAGATTCCGGAACCGGTATTTCTCACCATCGCACTTACTATCGGAGCAGCCGCAACAGTAATCAGCTGGTTTTTAAAGGATGTCTTCTGGCCTAACTTCTGGAGGCTTTGCGGATTTCTTGGACTTTCAATCGCCTGCGCATTTTTCGGCATGGTCATCGGGCAGTCTTTTTTAACTTCCCCTGATTCACAGATGCGCGCGGTTGACATAGCATTCATAATTCCGCTGATTGTTTACCTCTTTATGACATTCACCGGTAAGTTCAAGACAAAAAATCAGGATGAGTGAAACTTGCAGTAATTTCTTCATCCCCCTCTTGAAAACCCCGCCTGAAAAGTGTATAGTTCAAGAAATATTAGGAGAAACAAAGTTAGCTTTTTATACTGTTTTAGGGGTGATGGACAAACATGAATTTGGATATACTTAACTTATACGCAATTAGTCGCTTGAGAAGGAAGACTCATGAGAATTAACTGCATTGGCAGACCAATAGATAGGCAAAAATGCAAGAACAATTGAAAGTCTTTGCTGACAGCCTTAAAACAGACAGACGGATTGACACGTTTGATGAAGCTGCAACAAAGCAGGCTGTTGTTTTAAGACTGCTATCACTCTTAGGATGGAACACTTTTAATATCGATGAAGTCACACCTGAGTATTCCGTTGCTGGGAAACGAGTTGATTACTCATTAAAAATCAACAATCTAAACAAGGTTTTTATTGAAGTAAAAAGGATAGGGATTGAATTAGAAAATCATCAAGAGCAGTTATTAAATTACTCTTTTCAGCAAGGTGTCAAACTTGCTATTTTGACCAATGGCGTTACATGGTGGCTTTATCTTCCCCTGAATGAGGGTAGTTGGGAACAAAGGAAATTCTATACAATTGATATTCTTCAGCAGGACTCTGAAGACATAGCTTCTAAATTTAATGATTTTCTATCCAAAGATAATATCAATAGTGGAAAAGCAATTCAAAATGCAGAAGCAATTTATAAGGGGCAGCAGAAAATAAACATATTAGAGGAAACATTACCTAAAGCCTGGAATAAAATTATTGGAGAAGCAGATGATTTGCTTATCGATTTAATAAATGAAACTGCTGAAAAAATTTGTGGATTTAAAGCCGACACAGAAGTAGTTGAGCATTTTTTATCAAAAAATAGGGATGCGATTATGATTTCGCCAACGTCACCCAAGCCTCCCCGACCTGTTCGTCCGGTAGTTACTCCCCCGCAATTATCGATACTAACAGCGACAGGTAATTATACTGGGAAAAGCATCGCTTCTTTTTATTTTCGTAGCTCAAAGTATGACGTCCGGTCTTGGAAGGATTTATTAATCAAGTTGTGTGAAATCATTAGTGCTGCCCACAGAAATGAATTTGAAAAAACGTTAAATATAGTTGGAAGGAAACGTCCCTATTTCACTCTGAGTGCCAATGAGTTGAGGGCTCCACAGAAAATCAACAATACAAATATTTATATTGAAACTAATCTGAGTGCTAATAATATCGTTAAAATCTGTTTTGATATGTTGGCAGTCTTTGGCTATACAGATAACGACCTGAGAATAGAAGCAAATTGATTTGCCAATATATTAAGCGACCACCTGCGTATAACAAACGCACAGGCGTTAAGATTTTCCCATTTGCTGTCTGTAACGAGTCTTGCAAAGATAAATCGCGCGCCAGCCGTCAAACAGGCGGTCCGTGCGCAATCCTCTTTACCCTGTCAATATCCCCAATATCTCCCTATACCTTGCCGTTGTCTTTTCAATAATCTCATCAGGAAGCTTGGGGCCGGGATATGTCTGGTTCCAGTCAAGCGTAAGAAGATAATCGCGGACAATCTGCTTGTCAAAACTGTCCTGACTTTTTCCGGGCTTATAATCCTTCATAGACCAGAAGCGCGATGAATCAGGCGTAAGAACCTCATCAATCAGAATCAACTTCCCTTCCTGACCACTTGCATCCTGCATCTTGCATCCTGCATCTTGATATATGCCGAATTCCATCTTTGTATCTGCGATGATTATTCCTTTTTTCTCTGCCATCTCCCTTGCCTTTTTATAAATCTTTAGGCTTGTATCCCTGAGCTTAGTTGCAGTATCATCACCGACAATCTTTCTCGTCTCATCAAAACTTATATTTATGTCATGCCCCTCTTGTGCCTTTGTGCTTGGAGTGAATATCGGCTCATCAAGCCTTGATGATTCTACAAGCCCTTCAGGAAGTTTTATCCCGCAGACTGTGCCGGATTTTTTGTATTCTTTCCATCCTGAGCCTGAGAGATACCCTCTCACAATGCATTCAACAGGCATTGGCTTTGCCTTTCTAACAAGCATACTCCTGCCTTCAAGAATGTCTTTGTATTTATGTAAAACCTTTGGATAGTCTTTTACATCTGTTGCAACTATATGGTTTTCTATTATGTCTTTCATCTGGCCGAACCAGTATATTGATATTTGTGTAAGAATCCTTCCTTTATTTGGAATTCCGTTCGGAAGAATGACATCAAATGCAGAGACCCTGTCTGTTGCGATTATCAGAAGATAGTAGTCTATCTCATAGACATCACGCACCTTCCCGCGCCTGAGGAATTTAATATCCTTTAAATCAGTCTCCATTAGTACTTGAGCCATTGCTTCCTCCTGAAAAACTTTTCTAATTCAACAGCAAAGAATATAACAGACGACACGCCTATTGTAATCATCAATTCATTAAAACTCAACGGATCTGTTTTAAATATCGGATTGAGGAAAGGCACATATATTGCTGCCATCTGTAAGGCAAAACTCAGCATCACCGCGCCGAGCATAGCCTTATTCGAGAAAATCCCTATCTTAAACAAAGACTCCTTCTCAGACCTCACAGCAAGGGCATTACCAAGCTGTGTGAGACAAAGGACTGTAAATACCATTGTCTGCCAGTGCGCATTGCCTGTTTTGATAGACCATGCCTGAACTGAAAGAGTCAGCGCAGCCATCAAAAGCCCAACCCATATCGCAAAGAAGCCAAGACCGCCCGCGAATATGCTTTCCTTAGGATTACGGGGAGGCCTCTTCATCACATCAGTTTCAGCAGGCTCAACCGAAAGTGCAAGCGCAGGAAGCCCGTCAGTCATCAGGTTTATCCAGAGGATATGAATCGGAAGCAAAGGAATAGGAAGGCCGATTAAAGGAGCAAGGAACAGAGTCCATATCTCTCCTGAATTTGTTGAAAGGAGGTATTTCACAAATTTTCTTATATTGTCATATATCTTTCTTCCTTCCCTCACTGCCCTTACAATCGTCGCAAAATTATCGTCAAGAAGGATCATATGGCTTGCTTCCTTTGCCACATCAGTGCCTGTGATTCCCATGGCAATGCCTATGTCTGCCCTTTTTAAGGCCGGAGCGTCATTCACGCCGTCGCCTGTCATTGCGATGAACTGCCCCTTGTCCTGAAGCGCTTTAACAATCTTCAGTTTCTGCTCGGGCGCAACACGCGCATAGACCTGAATGTTTTCAACCCTTTCCTCGAATTCTTTTAAGGATAACTTCTCAAGCTCTCTTCCCGTTATAGTGTTGAAGTGCACATCATCTTCCTCAATAATGCCTATCCTTCTTGCAATTGCCCATGCTGTAATCGGATGGTCTCCTGTAATCATTACAGGCATTATCCCTGCCTTCTTGCACATAGAGACTGCTTCTTTTGCCTCTTCTCTCGGAGGGTCCATTATTCCTACAAGGCCTATGATTATAAGTCCTCTTTCCACATTCTCATGGGACATGTCTGAGGGAAGCTCATTCCATCCCCTCATCGCAATGCCGAGAACCCTGAGTCCGTCAGCAGCCATCCTTTCATTAACCCTGTGAATCTCTTCCCTGTCTATCTTTACTGTCCCGCCTGATTTGAGGATGCCGTCTGCTTTGTCCAGAAGAACTTCAATCGCGCCTTTGGTAAAAGATATGAAAGACGCATGATTCATGATGCCAGATGCATAATTTTCCCAATCTTGTATCCTGTATCCTGCATCTTGTATCTTGTGAAACGTTGTCATGCATTTTCTTTCAGAATCAAACGGTATCTCCTCAACCCTCGGGAACAATTCTTCACGCGAAGACTTATCAAATCCGTTTTCCCTGGCAACAGAAAAAAGAGCAACATCTGTAGGGTCGCCAATGATATTCCCGTCCCTGTCAGGTTTCGCGTCATTGTTTAAAGCAAGACTGTTCAGGAGAGTTGAAAGATGCGGGTTAGAAATTAAAAGTTTTTCCACCCCTCTGTTTCCCAATTTCCCATGCGCAATAAGTTCCCCGTTAACATACATCTCTTCCACACTCATCCTGTTCTGTGTAAGGGTTCCTGTCTTGTCAGAGCATATGTATGTGACAGAGCCGAGGGTCTCAACAGCAGGGAGTTTTCTTATGAGGGCATTCTGCTTAACCATCTTCCTTGCGCCGATTGCAAGGGATATGGTCACAACCGCAGGCAGCGCCTCAGGTATTGCGGCAACAGCAAGGGATATTGCAGTGAGGAACATGACAATAGGCAGCTCTCCCCTGAAAACCCCTATACTGAAGACAACTGCGCATATTGCGAGAACCGCAAGAGCAAGACGCCGGCCGAATCTGGCAAGTCTTTTCTGAAGAGGTGTTTTTACCTCTTCCTCTTCCTGAAGCATTTTGGCAATCCTCCCAAGCTCTGTATCCATTCCTGTTGCCACAACAATTCCGCTTCCTCTTCCATAAGCAACCATTGTCCCCTTGTACGCCATATTCTTTCTGTCACCTAATGGAATTGTTTCATCCTGAAGCGCACCTGTATGCTTATCAACAGGGACTGACTCTCCTGTAAGAGCTGCCTCTTCCACTCTCAGCTGTGCTGTCTCAACCAGTCTCATGTCAGCGGGGACAAAACTTCCTGCATCCAGCAGTACAATATCTCCGGGAACAATTTCTGATGCAGGAATGCCGGCATGTGATCCCCCTCTTGTAACAGTTGCCGTGGGCGCTGACATCCTCTTAAGCGCAGCCATTGCCTTCTCAGCCCTGTATTCCTGGATAAAGCCTATGACAGCGTTAAGAATAACTATCACAGCTATTGCGATTGTGTCCGAGGGCTCGCCGATAATCCCTGATATCACTGCAGCAGCAATCAGGACAAGAATCATGAAATCCCTGAACTGGTCAAGGAACATCATGAACGGTGTCTTCTTCTTTTTTTCCCTTAGCTCGTTGGGGCCGTATTCGGCAAGCCGCTTTTGCGCCTCCTCTGAAGACAGACCGTTAACAGAAGAATTCATGACTTCTATAATCTCATTTGCCTTTTTCTGGTGCCAGTGCATAAATGCCCCTTTAAAGTTAATCAGACAGTCCCTGAAATAACCATCCCTTTTTATGATTTATATGAAGACTGATCCTCTGTCTGAATCATGTTTTTTTGTCGAGGGCTTCGCCCTTCTCACAGACATTCGCCAACTGCGGCTCTTTGCCTCCTATCCTGTACATCACATATATGGAAAGTCCAAGCAGGGCAGCGCCGGCCGCGATAACGACAGGGTTCCAGATATGTCCCGGCAACGTCTCGTAAAGCCCCCATATTCCGAAACCTATAAAAATTAAGGCTGCAGCCCATTTGATAGCATTCTCAGGAATCCTCTTGCCCATCACGTTTCCAAATATTATCCCGATGGCATTGGAAATGAGCATACCAAGCGTTGTCCCAATCCAGACAGGGATAATGATGTTGTATTCCACTGCAAGGGCTATCGTTGCTAATTGGGTCTTGTCACCCATCTCAGCTATGAAAAAAGCTATTGTTACGGTCCAGAAAGGACTGAATTTATATTTTTTGTCCTCATCTTGAAGCTTGTCTCCACGTATAGTCCACAAGCCGAAAATGATGAAAGATGCAGCCGCTGCTATCTTTACATATTCCATAGGCACAATTGCGCTCAGGTAATTACCCAGTGCAGCAGCCATCAGATGGTTGGCTGCAGTTGCGACAAATACGCCCCACATGACTGTCTGCCAGCGATACCGACAGGCAAAGGCCATCGCAAGAAGCTGGGTTTTGTCACCCATTTCTGCTAAAACGACAAAGATGAGCGATGCTAAAAAAGCTGTCATATTATGAGCCTCCAAATAGTCAATATCCACCCAACAGCTATTTCACTTTTAACTGCACTGTTCAGGTTCTTTTGTTTTTAATGTGAAGATACAAAACATCTGAATTCTAATCAGTCCTTGCTTTTGAAATGGCTGAACGCTATAAGTGATGCAGAAACAACAGCAACTGCGATGCCGAAGTAAAACGTGCCCTGAGGGTCTCTCCATTCAACAAGATGCTTTAAGAATGTAACAACCATAACAAGTATGATGACACTCCCGAGCTTTACCATAAAATCATGGAGATTACGGATCACAAGCCACTCAGGAAGCTCTATATCGCTGATGAAAAGTTCGTAAGTTCCGACAGAGAACATAAAAAGTGCGATTGCAATCAGGAACACATCCATAATCTCCACAAGGTGCACCGCAATTATAGGGTCTTTGCCGTACGTTATGATTAACTCTACAAAAACAAACCCCGTTTTGACCACGCCCAACAAAAAAGCAAACATCGAGGCCAAAAGCGCAGAAACAACAGCAATAAAGATTAAATATTTGCTTTTCTCAAAAAATCTGTCCATACCCTAATACCATCCTTTCTTGATTTTGTAATTTAGTCTTAACTCTTTCGCCTCAGGCGAACCTGCCCGAGGCGGAAAGCTTTAAACTGTTTTTCATGGCGGAGAGGGAGGGATTTGAACCCCCGGTGAAGTTGCCCCCACAACGGTTTTCGAGACCGCCCCATTCAGCCTCTCTGGCACCTCTCCTAAAAATAGCCG
>JAPLLK010000065.1 GCA_026387575.1 Nitrospirota bacterium
AAAGCATTCTCATGAGAAAAAATATCACGGGGCAGACAACCCTTGACCCTAAAAAGCAGACGCAGTTTTACATGGCAAGCTATGACCTTGATAAATTCAGGAGATATGTCCTTGACAGCAGCTTTCTGAATGTTTTTGACATAGATGAAGAAGAAATCAAAAAACTGAAAGATGATGAAATCAGCCTTATGAAATTCGGGTTCAAATATCTGAAATACCTTTTCATGATGGAAGAAACGCTTAAGGTTAAGTCAGCAGTCTTAGAGGCAAAAAAAGCAAAGAAATAGCAGTATAGCTGCTAATAGTAAAATACCAAGGCTTGTATTAGCACACTATTATGAATTTAAATGACTTTTTTCTTTACAAAACCCTAACAATGTGCTACATTCTTCCCAATGAAAGCTACAAATAGGAAGGAGGGGGTACTATGAAATTAATCAATTCAGACAAAGCTATTGCTATTTTGATAGTCACAGCCATTGCTATTGTATTTGGATTGCTGACTATTAAAGAGGCTGGACAGGTTTTGTTTGGAGGCAGTTTATATCAGAAAGCTGCCGGCAATTATGTTTTATTCGTGGTTTGGTTTAACTTCCTGGCAGGATTTATTTACCTGGCTGCAGGAGTAGGCATTTGGATGCGTCTACGTTGGGCTGTTTGGTTGTCTCTTTTAATAGCTATCACCACTATTATCGTATTTGCAATCTTGGGAATATATATACTTAATGGCGGTGGGTATGAGACAAGAACCATTGCTGCAATGAGTCTGCGATCTATTGTGTGGATCTCGATTTTTATATTTTCTTATCGTAAATTAATTCGTCGACAAGTGATTTAGGCATTATATCTGTGTTCTGAAATTCTTATCCCTTCGTATTAGGTCATTAGACCTTACGCCTTCAGGCACAGGCATAAAAATAATATTCTCATTTCTCGCAGTTGTAATATCCATTCCATCAGCATCTTTCATTGATTCAAACTTAAACAGTTTTTCTTCAAGCCCCGGCGAAAGATATTCTAAGGTGTCTCCCTTGTCAAGCCTGTTTCTCAACTCAACCCTTGCAATGCTGCCTTTAATCTCAAGTACAATCCCGACAAGCTCATGGCTCATCCTGTATGATTCACCGTCAAAGTTATAGTCATTATCAGGCTGCTTGCCGAAGAACATCCCTGTTGTATATCCCCTACTTGAAAACATCGAAATCTCTCTGAGCCATCGCGGGTTAACAGCGTACTTCCCATTTCCGAGGGAATCTGCTGCTTCTCTGTAAGTCTTTACAACACCGGCAACATAATTTATGCCCTTCATCCTTCCTTCAATCTTGAAGCTGTCTATCCCAGCATCACTCAGAAGATGCAGATGTTCTATCATGCAGAGGTCTTTTGAACTCATGAGATAAGTCCCCCTGTCATCCTCAAATACAGGGAAGTGCTCTCCCTGCCTTTTTTCTTCCATGAGAGTATAATTCCACCTGCATGAATTCGTGCATTCACCTCTGTTTGCGCTCCTTGAAGTAAGAAAGCTGCTTATATAACATCTTCCTGAATATGAAATGCAGATAGAGCCGTGGACAAAGACCTCAAGTTCGATATTTGTTTTATCGCGGATCTCCTTAATCTCGTCTATTGTGAGTTCTCTTGAAAGCACAAGTCTCTTTGCGCCGAGATTTTCCCAAAATCTTGCCGATTCGCTGTTTGTGATATTCGCCTGGGTGCTTACATGGATTGCAATCTCAGGAGCGCTTTTTTTGAACATCATGAAAAACCCGGGATCGGACAGTATCACTGCGTCAGGCATTGCATCTTTAAGAAACCCTATATATTCTTCCATCAGCTTTAAGTCTGTTTTATTAGGGAAGATGTTTACTGTGACATAAACTTTTTTATTTCTGGCATGCGCATACTTTATTGCTTCTTTCAATTCTTTGGGTTCAAAATTACCTGCCTTACCCCTCAGGCTGAATCTTGAATCACCAAGGTAAACAGCATCAGCTCCATAATGGATGGCTGTTCTTAACTTCTCAAAATCTCCTGCAGGCGCAAGCAATTCAGGTTTTTTCATCCCAAAATTTCTTTTGCCCTTTTAACATCTTTTTTTATCTGCACTTCCAGGGCCTTTGCATTTGGAAACTTTTTCTCATCACGGATGCGTTTTATAAAATGCACCTTAAGCTTTTTGCCGAGAAGATTTCCTGAGAAATTAAAAATATGAACCTCAACCCTTAATTCTGATGCGCCGAATGTCGGGTTCTTACCGATATTAGCTGCACCTTTATATATACGTGAAGGGGCTTGTCCGCCTAATCGGTGAATGGGTGAAAAGGTGACTTTGACTGCATAAACACCTTCTTTAGGAGAATATCCTTTAAATGAAATATTTGCAGTGGGAGTATGAAGGAGCTTTTCTCCCCGTCCAGATCCCTTAATAACTGTCCCTTCAATGAAATATGGTTTTCTCAAAAGTTTTGCAGCCCTGTCCACCTTGCCTTCAAGAATAAGGTTTTTGGTTTTCGCCTCTTTTAAGAGTTTTTTATAAACCGCTGCAACCTGTTTTTTTGTCTTTTCAGGGTTCATGCTGTTATCAATCACAAAATCAGATCTTTTAACCTTCTCTTTTATCGGAAACTGGCATTTGAGCCTTTCAATTGCATCCTTTGGCGGTATGCCAAGCATGGACAGCCTGTTAATTGCGGTAGTTTCATTGGTAAACACAGCAATCATTTTATCAAATCTGCTTTCGTATTCCCTCTCAAATATCAAAGGGGCCTCAACAATAAACACCTTGCTTCCGTTTTTAGTTTTTTTAAAGAAATCGTCAATTCTTTCAAAGACTAATGGATGAAGAAGGTCTTCAAGCTTAATCCGCAGTGGTTTATTTCTGAATATTTTCTCAGCAACCTTTTTCCTGTCAAGAGCGCCTTTTTTATCAAAGACCCCTGCGCCCAAAAGCGTTTTTATCTTTTTGTGGACTTGTTTTTCCCTGAAAAGCTGCCGGACAACCCAGTCAGCATCAATTGTGACAGCGCCAAGCTCCCGGAACATCTGAAGCACAACGCTCTTCCCCATGCCGTAATTCCCAGTAAGACCTACAATGAACACGAGATTATTATACATCACAGCCGCCTCTTTATGTCTGTAATCCTCCAACCTTGAAGTGCAGCAAAACCTGTCTGCCGTGCTGGCACAGGCAGGGAAGAAGCGACTTCAAATTTAATGCTGTTTTATATGCTCAGATAGTATCAGGGGCATTCATTCAATCCCTTCTCTGCTTGACGTCTCAAATAAACCGCAGTTAGTATTTATTATGATTGAGAAGCTCTCACTTATCCCTCCAAGACCCGGAGTTTATCTGCTCAAAGGCGCTAAAGAGGCTATCCTTTATGTCGGCAAGGCAAAAAATCTGAGGAACCGTTTGCGGAGTTATTTCCAGAAGTCAGCTGAACTTGATGCAAGAAAATCTTCAATGGTAAAAAATATAAAAGACTTCTCTTATGTTGTAACAAGCAATGAACTTGAGGCGCTTGTCTTAGAGTCCAATCTCATAAAACAATACAAGCCGAAATTCAATATCATCCTGAGGGATGACAAGAACTACCCCTATCTGAAACTCACAGTTAATGATGAATGGCCGAGGCTTGAGGTTGTGAGAAGGATAAAAAAGGACAGAGCGCTCTATTTCGGGCCCTATGTGCCTGCCGGAAGCATGTGGGAGGCGCTTGCCTTCATTAGGCGAAATTTTCCCATAAGACCATGCAAATACTCTTTAGATAAACCGATGAGGCCGTGCATTCAGCGGCAGATGGGAAAATGCCCTGCGCCATGCGGCGGGCTTATAAGCAAGGAAGAGTATAGAAGGATAGTTGAGGATGTGAGGCTGTTTCTTCAGGGAGAGAAAAAAGAGCTTCTTGGTGAGCTTGAAAAAAGGATGGAGAGGTTTGCGGAGGAATTAAGATTTGAAGAGGCTGCAAAGATAAGGGACAGCATAAACAATCTCAGGCATATATGGGAATCCCAGAAGGTCATAGCTCCTGAACTCGGGGATATTGATGCCATAGGTTTCTACAGAGACGACAGGGAGGCTGTGTTCAAGATTTTTTTCATAAGGAACGGCGTTATGATAGGGACAAAGGATTTTCACCTGAAGGAAACAGCAGGGATTCCAACAGGAGAACTTTTTCACAATTTCGTAGAGCAGTTTTACGCAAAAGAAATAATTCCTCCTGATGAGATTATTCTCGGGCAGCGGCCTGACGAGATGAAAACACTAACAACGTGGCTCATGTATAAGAAAGGCAAAAAGGTAAAGATAATTACCCGCCCAAAAGGCAAAAAACTTGAGATTCTCAGGATGGCAGATGAAAATGCAAGGGTAACATTTAAGAGCAGGGAAAAGACAGATATTAAAGAGACACTGGAAGCTCTAAAGAAAAGACTTGCCCTTAGAGTTGTTCCCCGGAGCATAGGCGGCCTTGACGCATCAACGATATCGGGAAGCGAATCAGCAGGCGCATTTATATACTGGTCGGAAGGCGAGTTCAAAAAAGATATGTACAGGCATATGAAAATCAGGACAGTTGAAGGCATAAATGATTACTCAATGATTGAAGAGATAACAGGAAGGGTTATAAAAAATCTCGGTGAAAAACTTCCGTCACTCGTAATAATTGACGGCGGCAGAGGACAGCTTGAGGCTGCAAAAAAGGCATTTGACGAAGCAGGCATTAAAAACACGGCAATAATCTCTATAGCAAAGAAACCTGACAGGGCATTTGCGTTGTCTCTTGATAAGCCGGTTGACCTTGAGGATAAAACTACATCATCACTGCTGCTAAAAAAAATAAGGGACGAGGCTCACAGATTCGCCGTAAGTTTTCACAGGAAATTGAGGGATAAAAGGCTCATGGAATCCCCGCTTAAGAAAATTTCCGGCATAGGAGAAAGAAGGAGGCTTGTTCTTTTGAGGCATTTTGGTAGTATAGAAGGTGTAAGAGGGGCAAGTGTTGATGATATTGCAGGGATAAAGGGGTTTAATAAAAAAATTGCGGAAAAGATAATGGAAGCGTTGGTGAGAGGACAATGAGGAGTTCAAAGTTAAAAGTTAAAAGTTTCATCCTCTTTCGTTCACTGTTTACTGTTCAGTGTTCACTGTTTGTTCTATGCATCCTGCATCTCGTATCTGTCTCAAATGCTGATGCCGCTTATAAAATCTATCTCAAAAACGGCTCTGTGATAAAAGGAGTCAGCCATTACGAAAAGTCAGGCAGAGAGATAAAATTTTATTTTGAAGATGGCGCAGTAGG
Organism: Nitrospirota bacterium; assembly: GCA_026387575.1. GTDB lineage: Bacteria > Nitrospirota > Thermodesulfovibrionia > Thermodesulfovibrionales > UBA1546 > UBA1546. The sequence goes on from JAPLLK010000065.1 coordinate 5,301, forward strand.
CATACCGGAAACTGATATCCTCAAGATAGAAACGAGCAAGGAGCCTCTCGATAAAGAAAAGGCAAAACCTTCAGTAACCGAAAAATCAGTTGAACCGACGAAGATTGAGAGGCCGGAGGAGAAGCCTGCAGAGATACCCGATGTCAAAAAACAGGCAGACGATGCGGAGGACAAGAAAGATAATGAGATAGCTCAAAAAGAAGCCGAACTTAAGAAAATTGAGCAGGAGCTGAAGCGGGCAAAATACAATGAGCTTATCAGGCAGAGAAGGGAACTTGAAAGGCAGAGGGCTATACTGATAGAAGAGTTGAAATTGCTTCGTGAAAAGAAACAATAAATAAACAGAAAGGGTGACAAGCAGAAACGATATGAATATTTACATCTCAGGCTCAATGGCTTATGACAGGATTATGGATTTTCCGGGGAGATTTTCAGACCACATCCTTCCTGACAAGATACATATATTGAATGTGTGCTTTACGGTTAACGGGATGATAGAAAAGTTCGGCGGCACGGCAGGCAATGTCGCATATTCGCTGAGCCTCCTCCGTGAGAAGCCGGTTATACTTGCGACAATAGGCAAGGACTATGCAAATTATTTTGATTGGTTAAAGAAGAATAATATCTCGCTGGAAGGCATAAAAATAATAGATGAGGAATTCACAGCAGGAGCATATATCACAACTGACAGGGCAGACAACCAGATAACAGGGTTTAATCCCGGAGCAATGAAATATCCGTCGGGATATAATTTAAAGAGTTCAAATCCGGATAACTCAATTGCCCTGATAGCGCCCGGTAATCTTCAGGACATGGCTGAATATGCAAAGGCATGCAAGAATAAAGGCATTGATTATATATGCGACCCCGGACAGTCTTTGACTGCATGGGAAAAGGAACCGCTGATAGAATGGATTGAAGGCTCAACCATGCTTATCTCCAATGATTATGAGCTTGAGATGGTAATGAAGATCACAGGAATGAATAAGAAGGAACTTTTGCACCTGACAAAAACTATTATCACAACACTGGGAGAGAAAGGCTCTTTAATCAGCACAGGCGAGTCTGATATCAAAATCCCTCCGGCAAAGGCGGGTAATGTTGTTGACCCCACAGGAGCGGGCGATGCATTCAGGGCAGGTCTGCTTAAGGGGATTGCAATGGGGAAGGCCATTGAAACAGGAGCCAGGATGGGAGCTGTTGCAGCAACCTATGCCATAGAGAAATACGGGACACAGGAGCATAACTATACTTATGAAGAGTTTAACGAAAGGTACAGGAGTAATTTTGGAGAGTTATGATAGTCATGCCCGAAACCAACGAGTTAACAGACACAGACTTAAAGGTCATTGAAAGACTGATGCAGCTTGGCTGGAAGCAGGGGCTATTTTTCACAGAAATAATTTATAATTAGGGCAATTCTTATACCCGATAAGGAGCAGTATGGCAAAGGGGAAAAAGAGCAAAGGCTTAAAAGAAGACATAGACTCCTACAAGCATGAATTAGAAACCCGTAAGAATGCCGTACCCGTGGGTCTTGCCTCATATGACACGTCAAAGCCTAAACCGAAGAAATATGACTATAATCCTCACCTCGACCCGCAACTGGGATGGACAGGAAAGAAAGAACATACATCACTTGAAATCCCTACATTAGCACATGTTATTAAACTATATTGTGATAGGGCGATATTGTGAAATATTGGATTGGAGTAACAGACGATACATGGTTCAACTTTTTGTCAAGACTTCTTCCTGATGAGGCAAACTTCTGGCAGCCTAGCGGGAGAACAGCTTTCAGGGCTCTTAATCCCGGTGAGTTATTTCTATTCAAGTTGCATTATCCATCTAACTATATTGTTGGGGGTGGCTTTTTTGTGCGTCATTCAATACTTCCTCTGTCTCTTGCTTGGGAAGCGTTTGAACAAAAAAACGGTACTGCTAGTTTCGATGACTTTAGACGGATGATTAGGCACTTTCGTAGACAGCATGGAAATGTCGAACCGGACCCTTCAATTGGCTGTATTGTTTTGGCCTCACCTTTCTTCCTTGCAAAAGAAGAGTGGCTTCCTGTGCCTTCAAATTGGAGCGCTAATATTGTCCAAGGGAAAACATATGATGTGAACGATCAGTACGGTCAGCCTTTGTGGCTAAGGATTCAAGATTATCTTCAAGGTGTTAACAGAAACTTCTTAGTGTCTGCGAAACATGAAGAAGTTGTCGGAGTCGCAGAGGACCATTCACTTTATGGGACTGAGTATCTGACTCGTGCACGCTTAGGCCAGGGTGCCTTTCGCATATTGGTAACAGAAGCGTATGGGAGAAGGTGTCCAATTACAGGGGAACGAACTCTTCCAGTATTGGAGTCAGCCCACATAAAACCATATGCAAAATCCGGTCCTCACAGAACCAACAATGGCATTTTACTGCGCTCAGATTTGCATAAGCTGTTTGATTTAGGTTATATGACAATAACGGAAGACTACCATGTGGAGGTTAGCAAAAAAATTAAGGAAGAATATGAAAACGGTCGTGCCTATTACGCTTTGCATGGTAACAAACTGATAAATTTGCCATCAAATCCATTAGACCTGCCTTCAAAACAATATATTGAATGGCATAACAAAGAGATTTACGTTCCCTGATCATGATAAGTTCGGAATTGAAAGAAAAGCTCTTGGATTTTAGGAAAAGACGGGACTGGGAGAAATTTCACACTCCAAAGGACCTGGCGATTTCTCTCGTTCTTGAGGCATCTGAGCTTCTTGAAAATTTTCAATGGAAATCAGACTCAGAAATATCTACTTCATTAACAGAAATGGATAGAGAAAAGATTTCCGAGGAAATTGCGGACATAGCAATTTATATTAGCTATCTTTGTCATGATTTGAATGTTTCATTAGAAGAGATAGTGACTGCAAAACTGGCGAAGAATGAAAAGAAATATCCTGTAGATAAAGTTAGAGGAAGTGCCAAAAAATATAATGAATACTGAATTAGACAATCGTTCCATGATATCAGTGGGAAAACACAGTGCCGATTACGATAAACGCACCTTCTGCATATCACAGGCATTCTTCCCTGATTCCAGCGCATGGTACAAGCTCAAGAGAGCACTGGAAGCATCTATCGATGAGGAACTTCTTGCCAGCACCCGTTCCATGCCTTTTAAACTCGTCAAAGAAAAGCAGATTTCCGTCAAGGTCATTGACCATCGGCGTAATGAGGTAATGGCAGTGAGGAAGGTGGGGTAGCAAGGAATATGGATAGCTCTTTCTTTTCATCTGAACAAGCTGACGACCCTTTCTACAATCGTATCCGAGATAATCTTAACCCAGACTATAATGATGCCTGTGATTTTGTTGAGGTAATGTGGCAAAAGTATGCTCCTTATGCAGAACCAGAATTTTTAACTAAAGCAAAAGAAGATTCCCATGCAAAAACATGGGAAATGTATCTTGGATGTCTTTTTTTAGACTTCGGCTTCAGTCTTCAGGAAAAAATAAAAGGGGAAGGACCTGATTTGCATTTGCTTTGGAATGACCGTTCAATATGGGTTGAAGCAACTGCGCCGGAATCGGGAACCGGTAATAATGCAGTTCCCGAGTATAATTATAATGAAGTTTCTGAGCAACCGTCAGATCAAATAATCCTTCGTTTTGCTTCAGCCATACAAGAAAAGTTTAGGAAATATAAAAGCTATAAAAGTAAAGGCATAATAACTGCCGATGACTTTTACATAATTGCTATTAATGGAGGAAGGATTTGTTATAGTTTACTTGCATCGACACATCCGTATATTGTTTTAAGCGTGCTGCCAATCGGTAATCTGGTATTCGCATTTGACAAGGAATCTGGGAAACTTGTCAATTCTTTTCATCAATATAGGGATGCTGTTACAACTGCAAAAGGCAGTCCCGTGCGAACCGATATTTTTATGAATAAGGATTATGCGGGAATCAGTGCCGTTCTTTACTCACATATGAATGTTGTTAATCGTCCTAATAGAATTGGTGTTGAGGTTCATATTGTTCATAATCCCCTTGCAGACAATAAGCTACCTCAAGGCATATTTCCTTTTGGAACCGAATGGTGGGTATCAGGGAATGAACTAATTCAGAAAAGTTATGCAGAGTGAGAAAGCAATTTGAAATTAAAAATATTGATTAATAAGTCACTTGCCGCTGCCGAACCGATCCTGAACTCACGGCTTGGATACTTGTCTGCCAGCAGGCAGGTTGGTAAGATGTAGATAGGTATTTGAGGGATAAAGGGGAATTAAATCGTGCTTAACGAAAAGGCATTAAAGGCATATCTTAAGAAGAAATTCAGGGGCGTTACACGGATAAATATCAAAAAGCTCGGACATGGGGTTCATGGTTCGGGTTTTCTCGTAGAAATAAAAACCGCTAAAGGGATTAAGCCCTATGTGGTTAAAACCCTCGCGCCTAAAGACTTCGGGCATGAGTATCCATCTGACAGGGCAGGCATATTCCTTCTTGACCTTGATGAGTTCAAAAATCTTCCAACCCATGTAAGGGCTATTGATGTATTGGCTGAAACGGGAAATGGTTCAATCAAATCAATAGGCGGCGGAAAAGAATATTACCTCCTGATGGAAAAGGGAGAGGGCAGGCATTATTTTAATGACCTTGTCTCATTTGCCCGCAAAGAAAGGCTTGATGATATTGATATAAAAAAAATTAAGGCAATGGCATCTTATCTTGCGGGGATTCATTCAACAAAAAAAGAGTCGAAGACACTTTACTGGAGGAAGCTGAGAGATACAGTCGGTCACGGCGAGTGCCTCATGGGTGTTTTTGATACATATCCTGACGGGTCGCTTTCTTATAATGAGATGACCGATATAATCAAAAAATCAGTAGACTGGATTTACAAGTTAAAGTCCAGACATAAAAGGCTTTCCCAGATTCATGGAGACTTCCATCCGGGGAATATCTGGTTTAGAGAAGTTAAAAGTGACTTCATTCTGCTTGACAGAAGCCGCGGGCCGTGGGGAGAGCCTGCGGATGACGTTACAGCTCTTGCAATAAACTATATTTTCTTCTCAATCAAAAAGCACAATGACATTGCCGGGCCGTATCTTGAAGGGCTTAAATTATTTTTTAATGAATATGTGAGATTATCCGGAGATGATGAGATTTATGAAGTGCTTGCGCCGTTTTTTGCGTTCAGGGGCGCTGTTGTTGCAAATCCCGTGTTCTATCCTGAAGTGACACCTAAACAGCGCAAGCTGATATTCAGGTTTGTCCTCAGCGTATTAGACGCTGAAAGATTTAATCCCGAAAATACTTATTCACTTAAATAATGCAGATGTTGCGAGAAAATTTATTATTCGGGTTAAGGATATTTTTAGCGCGGCCGCGTACAGAAACCTGCTCTTGTCAAGGTTTTTACTGCTATGTTATCCTTAAGAGCTTAAAAGGCTAATAAAGTTACGGAGGAAAGATGAAGGTTCTGGTAAGCGACAAGATCTCAGATAAAGGAGTCGAGATACTTAAGAAGGCAGGTCTTAATGTTGATGTTAAAACAGGCATGAAGCCTGATGATCTCAAGGAATGCATCAGCGAGTATCACGGTCTTGTCATCAGGAGCGCAACAAAGGTCACAGCAGATATTATCGGGGCTGCAAAAAATCTCAGGGTAATAGGCAGGGCCGGTTCGGGCCTTGATAATGTGGACAAGGCTGCTGCGTCAAAAAAAGGAATTGTTGTAATGAATACGCCGGGAGGCAATACGATTACAACTGCTGAGCATTCAATCGCCCTTTTGTTTTCACTTGCCAGAATGGTTCCTCAGGCAACTGCTTCTATGAAGGCAGGGCAATGGGAAAAGAAAAAATTTATGGGGGTTGAGCTATTTAACAAGACTCTCGGAATTATAGGGCTCGGCAATATCGGCAATCAGGTTGCTAAAAAGGCGCAGGGGCTTGAGATGGTTGTGATAGCCTATGACCCGTTTCTCAGCGATGACAGGGCAAAGGCGCTTGGGATAGAAAAGGTCTCGCTTGATCAGCTTTTCAGCAGGTCGGATTTCATTACGATACATACGCCTCTTACCCCTGAGACAAAGAACCTCATAAATTCAGAGACTATCGGAAAAATGAAAAACGAAGTCAGGATTATTAACTGCGCAAGGGGAGGGATAATAAACGAGAAGGATCTTTATGAGGCATTGAAAAGCGGCAAGGTTGCAGGCGCTGCGCTTGACGTCTTTGAAAAAGAGCCTCCCGAGGACTTTTCACTTATAGGGCTGGATAATGTTATATGCACGCCACACCTTGGCGCGGCAACAGAAGAGGCTCAGGAAAATGTTGCAATTGCAGTTGCAGAACAGATTGCAGACTACCTTGTGCGCGGCACAATAAGAAACGCTGTAAATTTTCCTTCAATCCCTGCGGATCAGGTAGCAAGGCTTCAGCCTTATCTGAATCTTGCAGAGAAACTCGGGAGTTTTGCAGCGCAGGTGTTTGAAGGCGGCATTACCGAAGTTACGATAGAATACATGGGAGATGCTTCAGAACTTAACACCGCTCCTGTTACAATAGCAGCGTTAAAAGGGCTGCTAACGCCGATACTTGAAGAGACAGTGAATTTTGTTAATGCTCCTTTTATTGCAAAGGAGCGAGGCATAGAGGTCAAGGAGACGAAGAGCGCTGGTGCAGGCGACTACCAGAGCATGCTTGCCATAAGAATAAAGGCAAAAGATAAAGAGAGGTATTTCGCAGGCACATTATTCAGCAAAAAGGATCCGAGGATTGTGCAGATAGACAATTTTTCAGTAGAGATAATGCCTGAAGGGATAATGCTGTTTATATATAATGTGGATAAGCCGGGAGTAATCGGGAATCTCGGCTCATTCTTCGGCAAGAACAATATCAATATAGCCCGTATGCATTTTGGGAGGGAGAGCGCCGGAGGCACGGCAATATCTGTCATTAGCATTGACTCTCCTGTAACATCTCGTCACCTTGATGAGATAAGAAAGATGCCAAATATACTTTCTGTAAAGGTGCTGAATCTCTAAAATTTAATATGAAGAGGATAAAATGTCTGTTGTAGTGATAGTTGGCGCCCAATGGGGAGATGAAGGCAAGGGAAAGGTTGTTGATGTGCTCACGGAAAAAGCCGACGCGGTTGCCCGGTATCAGGGGGGCCACAATGCAGGGCACACCGTTGTAATAAACAATGAAAAATTTGTTCTTCATATCATCCCTTCGGGAATTCTTCATAAAGGGAAGGCCTGCATAATCGGCAACGGAGTGGTTGTTGAGCCGAAGTTTCTGATTGAAGAAATGGACGGACTGATAAAACGCGGGATTGATATAGGGGAAAATCTTTTCCTGAGCAGAAGCTCCCATCTGATAATGCCTTATCATGCTGCAATTGAGAGAGAGCAGGAAAGGCTTAAGGGTTCAAAAAAAATCGGGACAACAGGCAAAGGAATAGGCCCTGCCTATGTTGACAAGACAGCAAGGACAGGAATAAGGGCAGGCGAATTGCTTTATCCTGAGATATTCAAGGAAAAACTTAAAAACAATCTTGCCGGCGTTAACCATCTCCTTAAGGTTCTCTATAAGGCCCCTGCGTTTGATGTTGATGACATATACAGCGAATATATGAGATACGCAGAGAGGCTTTCAGGCTGTATTGCTGATACGGATGTAATCATCAACAGGATGATTGATGAAAATAAAAACCTGCTTTTTGAAGGCGCGCAGGGCACACTCCTTGACGTTGACCATGGAACGTATCCGTATGTCACATCCTCAAGCGCTGCTGCAGGAGGAGCATGCACAGGGCTTGGCGTCAGCCCCACAAAGATTTCCAGCGTTATCGGTATTGTTAAGGCTTACACTACGAGGGTGGGGGAAGGGCCCTTCCCCACAGAAATAAAAGATTCCCTCGGAGAAAAGATAAGAGAAAAGGGCGGCGAATATGGAGCCACTACGGGAAGGCCGAGGAGATGCGGCTGGCTTGACATGGTGGCGCTGAGGTATGCTGTAAGGGTAAACGGGTTCAGCGGGATTGTGCTGACAAAGCTTGATATACTTGACGGTCTTGAGAAGATCAAAATATGCACTGCGTACAGGTTTGAAGGAAAGCTCTATGAAGAATTCCCGAAGGAACTGAACATTTTGGAAAAGTGCGAACCTGTTTATGAAGAGATTCGCGGCTGGAAGGAAACTACAGGCGGAGTAAGGAGTTTTGAAAAACTTCCATCAGCAGCGCAGGCGTATATTAAAGAGATAGAGAGCATGCTTAATGTCAAAGCTCAGATCATCTCTTCAGGCCAGAAAAGGGATGAACTTATTATGCGTGGAGAAATATTCTGATGTCAAAAAGAAAAGCGGATCGTTACATAAAAAGGCTTGAGGCTGTATTCACAGCCGGCGCTGAGACACACTGGGGAACGACGAGTGATTTGTCAGAGCAAGGGATGTTTATAAGGACACTGCATGCCTTAGTTCCTGGAACCGTACTTGATATAGAAATTCATCTTCCTGACAATGTAATATCAAAAGTCAGGGGAAAAGTGAGGAGAGCGATAAGGATTCAAATCACTGGCATAAGAAACGGCATGGGCATTGACTTAATCGAGACCGACAATAACTATATAGAATTAGTGAAGAAAATACAAGAAGAGAGACGTTAAAGCCCCCGGGGTGAGCGCTATTAGGGACAAAGGTTATCTCTTAATTCCCATGCTCTTAAATCTGATATATCCTTCAATATGCCCTTTATGCAATAACCCCTCTGACAGCCATCAGCATTCACCGATATGCACAAATTGCTGGCACGGGATTAAGCGTTATTCAGGGCCTTCATGCAGGATATGCGCTGCTCCTTTGGTGTCAGTGTATTCCACTGTCTGCAAGGAATGCCTCACACATTCGTCTTCATTTTCCGTGGTCTTAAATTATGGTATTTACTCCGATGCGCTGGCAGAGGCAATTAATCTGATGAAATTCTCAGGGCTGAGAAGGCTTGCCAATCCACTTGGGCAATTGCTTCTGAATCTTGAAATGCCTGAATGCGACGGCATAATCCCTGTTCCTCTCAGCAAACACGCTCTAAGAGAAAGGGGGTTTAATCAGTCGCTTATCATGGCAAGGGTAATCTCAAAGAAAGTAAAGATGCCTCTTTATATGGACATGCTCTTAAAAAGAAAGGACACTCCTCCGCAGGTAGGCCTGAGCGGGAAAGAGAGGATGAAAAACCTCAGAGGGGCATTTAAAACCAGCGGAAAAATAAATAACCTGAGACTGCTTCTTCTTGATGATGTAATGACAACTGGCGCAACAGCAAGAGAGTGCTCAAAGACATTGATGAGCGCCGGCGCAAAGGAGGTTATTGTTATTACCCTTGCGCGGGCAGCTATGATATAGTATCATATTGTTTCAGTTATGATTGATCTGCATACACATAGTTTGTTCAGCGACGGAGAACTATTGCCTGCTGAATTGATACAAAGGGCATCGGTAATGGGTTACAAGGCTATTGCCATTACAGACCATGTTGACCAGTCAAATATTGATATTGTGATACCAAGGATTGTAAAGGCGCTTAAACTTTTAAAAGATTTTATTTCAATCACTGTAATCCCCGGCGCTGAAATTACACATGTTCCGCCTGCGCTAATTCCTTCCATGGTTAAAGAGGCAAGGCAGCTTGGCGCAAAGATAGTTGTTGTTCACGGAGAGACAATAGCAGAACCCGTGGCAGAGGGGACAAACAGGGCGGCAATAGAAGCAGGCGCTGACATAGTTTCGCATCCCGGCATTATCTCAACGGAAGACCTGCTCCTTGCAAAAGAGAAAGGTGTCGCTCTTGAGATTACATCAAGGAAAGGGCATTCGCTTTCCAACGGGCATGTTGCAAAAGAGGCAATAAAATTCGGCATTCCCCTTGTAATAAATACAGATGCCCACAGCCCCGCTGATCTAATAACAGATGAAACTGCTAAGAAGATACTGCTTTCTGCAGGGATAGATAAAAACCGTATAGAATCTGTTTTTGAAAATTCCAGGGCTCTTGTTGAAAAGGCTCTCAGGAGGGATTAATGCCAAAACCGATAAAGAAAAAGATTGCAAAGAAAACAACATCCGGAACAGATGCAAGAGGAACTCTTTCAAGACTGAAAAAATCAGTTGAGGAGAGAAAGCGCTTCTTTATAACTGCAGTTGCTGCTGTTGTTTTATCAGCCATTGCAATCGGAGGTTTTTTCCTCTACAGTAATATCCAGAAAAACAAGGCTCAAAAACTTGAATATGAAGCATACAAGATATACTACGGACTTTACCAGAAACAGCCTGTTGCAAGCGAGGAGCGGTATAAAAAAGCAGCGGAGATATTCAAAAAGGCATACGACACAAGAAAGTCGCCTGTATCCCTGTATTATATTGCGAACTGCAATTATGAACTCGGGAAATACGAAGAGTCATTAAATGTGCTGAAGGAATTGAACCAGAAGTTTCCTGATGATGAGAAGTTTGTCCCGCTTTCATATTATAAAATGGCGATGATTAGCCTGAAAAAAGGCAGCGCCGAAGAAGCCCTTAAATCTTTCGCCGTGCTTTACAATTATAAGACAGGAACATACAAAGACCTCTCTCTTATAGAATCAGGCAAGATACTTGAGGCTCAGGGCAAAGCTGAAGAAGCAAAAAAGAAATATGAAGAGCTTGTAAAAAACTTCCCACAGTCCCCATTCGCCGAAGAAGCAAAGGCAAGGATTGAGAAGAAGAAGGGTTAGAGGCAAGCTTTGTTACCTGATAATAATTCTCTCGGCCTTCTGTTCTTTGAGCCAGCGGGCAACTTCTGAGATAGCCTTATAAGTTCCAACAGCAATGCAGCCTTGCGTCCAGTCAGACCAAACAGTGGCATTGCCAAGCCACTTAAAGAAACGATACGGGCCGTGGACACCGATATCACTGCCGGTATATCCTTTTGAGATTTGCTCCTGAGTGGGATATCCGATAGGGATAAAAGTTCCAAAGTGGGACGAAGGATGGGGAATGCCAAGGGGGTATTCTCCGAGAGGCGTTTTATTATCACCCTGCTTTATTTTGTTAATGCCGCCTTTGCCGATTGCCACCTTATATTCACCAACCGGTTTGTTTTCCTGACACAACCACATTTTGTGCTGTTTGGTGTCAACAAGGATAGCGGTTTTATGCCCTTCGCATGGATTTATCTTATCTCCATAGCACAGCTCTATCAGCCCAAGACAGGTAAAAACAAAAATCAAACATATGACAATATTTCTTAGAATCATTTCCTTAATCAATTCTGTAATGGGCGGATTACTCATGCATGATGAAAAATATCAGGAATAAAGAAGTTTCATTTGTACGCTGGGAGTCACAACTAATCGTTAACAACAGTCTTTTTCTTTTCTAAAGCTGTAAGCAAAACCTTCTTATTTCTTGGCTTTTTGGTTTTTACGGTCTTGGTTTTCTTTGATTTTTTATAGGATGCCTTTCTGTTGTCATACCTGTCTTCCCTGTCAGGCTGGAATTTTTCTTTTGGAGGAAGGGTTATCCCTGTCCCGGGCTGGAGGGGTTTTACTCTCTCCATTGAATTGAGCGCAAGGACTGCCTTTACAGACAGGCCTGATTTCTTGGCAATCTTCTCTATGGTGTCACCCTTTTTGACAGTATATGCAGCAACAGAGAATCTTTCATTTTCAGGAATTTCAGCAAGATTTTTTTGAAAAATTTCCTTTGTCCCCGATGGAATCCTAAGCATGTAAACAGGCATGCCAGGAGGCGTACACCATCTTCTGAGTTCAGGGTTCAACTCTTTTATTGTCTCTATTTTAGAGTCAGCGCACTTTGCCGCAACCTCAAGGTCAATCGGCCCGTTTACCATAACCTCATCGTAATTCAGCGGCTGATGATATTCAATGTTCCTGAATCCGAATTCTTCAGGGTTAGCTGCGATTGTGCTTGCAGCGATAAATCTCGGAACATAGTTTTTTGTCTCGCTTTTTATGTGGCGGGTATTCAGCAATGACCAGTAATCATCGCTCTTGGAGCGTTTTAAAGCCTTCAGTATCCTGCCTTCGCCTGCATTGTAGGCAGCCATTGCAAGATTCCATGAACCGAACATCTCATAAAGATCACTGAGATAATCTGCCGCCGCCGCTGTTGATTTTGCCGGGTCTCTTCTTTCATCTCTCCACCAGTCTATTACAAGACCGTATCTTTTCGCGGTTGCGGAAATAAACTGCCATGGCCCAGCTGCCCTTGCAACCGAATACGCATAGGGATTAAAACCGCTCTCTATCAGGGAAAGGAACACTATATCCTCAGGGACATTCTTGTTTTTCAGTATCTCCTTCATCAGTTCCAGATATTTTCCTGAACGGCTCAGCCACATGGCAAATCTTTCCCTTATCCTCTCGGTAAAGAGGACTGTACTCTTCTCTACTGCCTTTACTGCCACAGAGTTTGATTTGTACGGGACGATTTCAGGTTCTGCTGCTGCGGATTTAATTTCTACTTTGGTTTTTATTATGACAGGTTCTGTTTTTTCGGCAGGCTTCTCTGAGATTATAGGCGGAGGATGACTGTCCGCAGGTTTTTCCTCTGGACTCCCAGAGGCATAAAGCGGCGCAAACAAAAACGATATAAAGCATAAAATAGCAAACAAACGTAATTTGCCCATAAGTGGTTAATTTTTACCTAACCCGCTGTTTTTGTCAAGTAAAAGTTTTTATTCTGCATGTTCTTCTCCAAAATATCATAGTGAAACTGGTATAATACAAAAGCTTCCGTATTATGGGTAAAATAATCGCAATAGCCAATCAGAAAGGCGGGGTCGGCAAGACCACAACTGCTGTAAATCTTGCTGCTTCTCTTGCCCTTGCAGAAAAAGATATCCTTGTAATAGACACTGACCCTCAGGGAAATTCTACCAGCGGACTGGGCATATCAAGAGACAACGCTGATAAAACTCTCTATGATTTTTATTCTGAAAAGTGCAAGATAAGAGAAACGATAAGGGAAACAGAAGTAGATCATCTCGGCATTATCCCTTCAACCGTAGATCTCCTCGGCGTTGAGGTGGAGCTTGTCGGACGCGAAGGCAGAGAGCATATTCTTTCTCATGCGATAGCTGCCATACGCGATAAATACCGGTATATATTTATTGACTGTCCGCCTTCTCTCGGACTTTTGACGCTGAATGCGCTTGTGGCTGCGGATTCTGTCCTTATTCCTGTGCAGTGCGAATACTATGCCCTTGAAGGTCTCGGCCTTCTGTCAAACACCATCAGGCTTGTGAGAAATTCTTTTAACTCCGGTCTTGATATTGAAGGCATAGTCCTTACCATGTTTGATTCAAGAAATACGCTTGCAAATGAGGTCGCAGAAGAGGTCAGAAAACATTTCGGCAGCAAGGTATATAATACTGTAATTCCGAGGAATGTAACGCTTGGCGAAGCGCCGAGCCACGGGAAGCCAGCCTTGCTTTATGATGCAAGGTCTAAGGGTGCGCAGAGTTATTTATCCCTTGCAAAGGAGATACTGAATGAAAACGGCATTAGGCAGAGGACTTGACGCATTAATTCCTGAGAAGGGTGAAGAAATACTTCATCTGGAAGTCACCCGTATATCTGCAGGAGGAGAACAGCCGAGAAAGATTTTCAGAGACGACTCCCTGAAGGAACTCGCCGCATCAATAAAGGAAAAGGGCGTGCTTCAGCCGATTATAGTCTCAAGGGCAGGAGACGGTTCATTCAGGCTAATTGCAGGCGAACGGAGGTGGCGGGCAGCGCAGCTCGCAGGGCTTAAAAAGATTCCTTCAATCGTAAAAAATGTTGCATCAAGGGACTCTCTGGAGATAGCGCTCATAGAGAACATACAGAGGGAAGACCTTAACCCTGTTGAAACAGCCGAGGCATTCCATAAACTTATGAGGGAGTTTAATCTTACGCAGGAAGATCTCTCGGAGAAGGTCGGGAAGGAGAGAGCCACTGTTGCCAATTTCCTCAGGCTTCTGAAACTGCCTGAGGAAATAAAATCATTAATCTCTGACGGCTCTTTGAGCATGGGACATGCAAGGGCAATCCTCTCTATCGAAGGAAGGGCAAATCAGACAGATGCCGCAAGAAAGGTTATAAAGAAGGGGTTAAGCGTCAGAGAAACAGAAACGCTGGCAAAAAGCATCGCTCTTTCCGGAACGAAAAAATCAAAAACCCAAAAAGGTCATAAAGACCCTCAGATAGCATCCCTTGAAGACAAGCTCATAAAGAGTCTTGGCACAAAAGTAAGGCTTCATCATAAAGGCAAAAAAGGCGGAAGGATAGAGATAGAATACTATTCCCTCGATGAACTTGACCGGCTGCTTGATATCCTGATTAGCTAAAATAGACTGTATCCATCGAATTTATGGATACAGTCTATTCGGAAAGCTGTTTATAGTTATCGCACGCATATTTATTCCCTTTGTCGCATGCCTTTTTAAAATCAGCGACAGCTTTCCTTGTGTAAGCAACACCGCGGGAGAAATAAGCCTCGCCATAGCTTGGAATTATAGTGAGAGCCTTATTATAGTCTTCAATCGCTTCATCATAGCGTCCTTTTTTGGCGTGGGCAAGCCCACGGTTGTAATAGGCAAGGGCAAAATTCGGGTTTAGGGAGATTGCCTTGGTTGCGTCCTCAATGGCATTGTTGTACTGCCCTCTGTTGAAGTAGGCAAGACCGCGGCGGTGGTATATCTCGGCATCATCAGGCCGCAGCTCAATACCCTTAGTGTAATCCTTAATCGCCTCCTCATATTTTTCTTTTCTGTAATATGCCTGTCCACGGTTATAGTAAACATCAGCGTATTTAGGGGATATTGAAATCGCTGTCGTGTAGTCTGCAATCGCCTTGTCAAAATCACCTTCGTTGTAATGGTCGTTGCCTCTGTTAAAATAAAACTGGGCATCGGCCCCCATTGTTGTATTGGAGTTCCATGCAATGCTTAGGCAAATTCCTAAAAGAATAATTCTGATTTTCATATTTGACCCCTTTTCAATCTTCTCAAATATTAAATAACCGTTATCCTTTTAGTCAATCCTTCCGGAATATTTCAGCCTAATAAGTATCAAATCAATTAAATCATAGTTCCCTTTAACATCCCTATAAATCTCTTGACCTACAAATTAACCGGCCGTTCTGATAAAATAATCAACATTGGGAGCGCATAGGGTTCTGGTGTCCCTCCTGGACTTCAAATCCAGTGTTTCCGGCCACAAACCGGAAGGGTGGGTTCGATTCCCACACGCTCCCGCCAAAATATCCTTGACTTTAAAATAGTCATCCTGAAAATAAGCCGCAAAAACCGTCAAAAAACTTTTGATAAGAAGAAATTTTTAATCGTTATACCTGTTAAAGATACAATTTCCCCCTCCGTACAATCCCCAACGTGGTATAATTTTCCATCATGAGTGATTTCAACAAGTCAGCTTGGGCAGATGCCAACTTCGCTGAAAATTATCTTGATAAGGCAGATATCTATATAGTAGAACGCAGAAAAATGTTTTGGTATGTCTCTTCGCTATTTCAGCACTTCTTTGCCAGAAGAGAAAACATCAGGCTTCTGGATATCGGCTGCGGAGATGGGGTTCTGACTGAAGAATTATTCAAGGCCAATAGTGCCATTTCAGCAACGCTTATTGATGGCAATGAAGGTATGCTGCAGAAAGCAAAAGACAGACTGAAGACATTTCATAATGTGAGCTTTATAAAGGCATCGTTCCAGGAGATATTGGCGAGGTCTATAGAACTTGGGGAATATGACCTTTGCATTTCCTCGATGGCAATTCACCATCTTGATATGAATGAAAAAGCTTCCCTTTTTAAAATGATACTTTCGCACCTGAACGCTGAAGGTCATTTCATAAACATTGATGTAGTGCTCCCGCCATCTAAAGAACTTGAGTCTTGGTATTTTTCTATCTGGAGGGATTGGCTGGGGCATATGATGAGTTGTTACAATGTTACAGATGAAGTGCCTGAAGACCTGATAAAGCGCTATAAAGACCCCTCCAGCATGAACAAACCTGACACATTGAGCGATCAGTTAAAGTCACTTGAAAAAGCTGGTTTTCTGGATGTGGATTGTTATTTTAAGAATGGTATTTTTGTAATATTTGGTGGTAAGAGATGATATCGCACCGTCAACAATGAAAGCGCAATTTGAAATTATTTTAGCTAATACAACTAGCTATGAAGCGTAACCATAATTTTCGATTCCACACGCTCCCGCCAGATAATCATTCGTCAACAAACACAGCCCTTCATATATGTTTTGAGATAAACCTGTTCAGCCCGTCAGTGTAAATTTTCCCTGATGTCAGAAAACCTTCATTGTGCCCGCCTGTTATCTGAAGAAACTCCTTCGGCTCTGCTGCATTTTTGAAAAGCGCAGCGCCGTGCTCATAAGGAATCATCTCGTCCTGCGGACTGTGTATAAAAAGTTTCGGAATATTTATCCTGCCGACTTTATCAATAGTTGCGTATTGGAAGCGGCTGATTAATCTTACAGGAAGGTATGGGAAAAACTTCGCTCCAAGAGCAGGAATGGATTTAAACCCTGATTCAATGATGATGCCTGCTGCTTTGCGCCTGAGCGCAAGCTCTGCTGCAACAGCGCTTCCCATAGAGCGTCCGAACAATATAATTTTTTCAGGGCGCGCACCTTTCACTTTAACAAGATATTCCCATGCTGATTCTGCGTCAAGATATGTCCCCTCTTCTGTCGGTGAGCCTTCGCTTCTTCCGTAGCCTCTGTAATCAAATATAAGAACGCTGAACCCTAAATTATGGAATACGCGGATAGAATCCAGACGGTGTGAAATATTGCCTGCATTCCCGTGGCAGAAAAGCACAAACCCGCGCTCATCTCTTGCAGGCACATACCATGCCGAGAGATTAACGCTGTCTTTTGTCTTCAGGGTAATCTCTTCATATTTCAAGCCTATGTCTGAGGGCGTTCCTTCTATATCTTTTGTGGGGTAATAGACCATACTGTCCTGTCGCAGATAAACAAATCCGATAAGGAGCAGATAACCAAGAGCCAGCCCGATAATAATTGTGTAAATCATTCTTCTTATCTTTATTTCCATAATTCAATAACTGACGGCCTGCATCGCTTCTACGGAATATTATATAATACTAACAGCCGAAGTGGCGGAACTGGCAGACGCGCTAGGTTCAGGGTCTAGTGGTCGAAAGGCTGTGCGGGTTCAAATCCCGCCTTCGGCACCATAAATCAAACCTTTACCTGCATTCAATACAATGCTCTTTCTTCTGCTATACTTTACTCATGAAGAATCAGGAAATAGCAGGGATATTCAATGAGATTGCTGACCTGCTTGAGATAAAAGGCGAAAACCCATTCCGTATCAGGGCATACCAAAGGGCTGCGCAGAACATCGAGGGACATACAAAAAATATTGCAGACCTGAGCAGAGAAGAACTCCTTGAAATACCTGGCATAGGGAAAGACCTCACTGACAAGATTGAGGAATACTTAAAAACAGGAAAAGTCGCAAGTTACGAAGACCTGAAAAAAGAGGTTCCCGAAGGTCTTGCTGCGCTCCTTTCCGTTCCAAGTCTCGGACCGAAAACAGCAAAGCTCCTTCACGAAAGACTGAAAATAAAAAACATTGACGAGCTTGAGAGGTTCGCCAGAGAGCATAGGCTTGCCGGACTTCCGGGGATAAAAGAAAAGACAGAGAAAAATATAATCAGAGGGATTGAGATGCTCAGGAGAGGCAAAGAAAGGCAGCCGTTGGGCAGGGTGTTGCCAATTGCCTCCGATATCGTGGAATACCTTAAGAAAAATCCCCATGTTATAAAAATAAGCATTGCGGGAAGCCTGCGGAGGATGAAAGACACTGTAAGGGACATTGATATTCTAATAACCTCACCCAGTCCGCATGATGTCATGAAAACATTTGTTCACCTTCCTAGTGTAAAAGAAGTGCTGATGCATGGTCCCACAAAGTCAAGCATTATGACCGGCGAGGGAATTCAGGTTGACCTGCGGGTGGTTGAAGACGAATCTTTCGGAGCAGCGCTCGCCTATTTCACAGGCAGCAAAGAGCACAATATCCATTTAAGGGAGATGGCTGTAAAGAAAGGGCTTAAGATAAATGAATACGGCATATTCAGAGAAAAGGACAACAAAAAACTCGGAGGCAAAAACGAGGAAGACATTTACAATATGCTCGGGCTTCAATACGTCCCGCCTGAAATGAGGGAAGACACGGGAGAGATTGAGGCTGCCCTGAATAATACCCTTCCAAAGCTAATTGAACTTAAAGACATACGAGGAGACCTCCATGTACATACAAATCAGAGCGACGGCAATCATACTGTTGAAGAACTTATCAGTGCGGCAAAAGGAAAGGGATATGAGTATATAGCGATTACAGACCATTCAAAAGGGCTCGGCATTGCAAGAGGGCTGAACGAGGAAAGGCTGATGGAGGAAAAGAAAGAGATAGAAACAATTAATAAAAAGCTTAGAGGGTTCAAGCTTCTCATGGGGATTGAGGTTGATATAAGAAGCGACGGCAGGATGGATTTTTCTGATGAAGTCCTTTCAAAGATGGATATTGTCGTTGCATCAATACATTCGGGATTCAGACAGAGCAAAGAGCAGCTTACAAAGAGGCTTGTCACGGCAATGAAGAACCCCTATGTATCTGTGATTGCGCATCCAACAGGAAGGCTTATAGGAGAGAGAGACCCCTATGAGGCAGATATGGACTATATTCTTAAAATTGCGAAAGAGACAGGAACCGCTCTTGAGATAAATGCGTATCCCTTAAGGCTTGACCTAAATGATATCCACGCAAAAAAGGCAAAGGAACTCGGGATTAAACTTGCCATAAGCACAGACACCCACCTCACAAGCCAGTTTGACTACATGTTTTACGGCGTATCAATAGCGCGAAGGGGGTGGCTTGAAAAAAAGGATGTGCTGAATACAATGAGCTATGCTCAACTCATGAAGGCGCTCAGGAAAAAGAAAATAGAAAAGATAAAATCAATGAGAGGCAAGCTTGAGTTCGACATGACTGCTGATTAGATAAGGCACTGTTAAATCATATCGCTTAGTGCTATACAACCCTTTCTCCATGTTATGCTATTATTCAAATCATGAGAAAACTGGCAGTTTTAATATTCATTATTCTCCTTCTTCCCCTATCCCTCAACGCAGGGGTAAATGAATATAAACTTGACAATGGGTTAAAGGTTCTTGTCATTGAAGACCATAAGGCCCCTCTGGCAACTTTTCAGATATGGTATCGGGTCGGCTCAAGGGATGACCCTGGAGGGAAAAGCGGCATAAGCCATCTGCTTGAGCATGTGATGTTCAAAGGCACTCCGAAATACGGCTCTAAGGCATTTTCAAAAATGGTAAAGAGAAAAGGCGGAGTTGACAATGCATCCACAACTAAAGATTACACAATGTACTATCAAACGCTTGCATCAGACAGGATAGACATATCCATAGAGCTTGAGGCTGACAGGATGCAAAACCTTATTCTTGATCCAAAGGAAGTTATTGCAGAAAGAAATGTTGTAATGGAAGAGCGGAGGCGGTATGAGGATGAGCCCCAGAACTCATTATATGAAGAAGTTGTTGCAGCAGCATTCAAGTCTCATTCATATCACTGGCCTGTGATAGGCTGGATCTCTGATATTTCTTCAATAGAAAGAAGTGACCTCCTCAATCATTACAGGGCATACTATTCGCCTGATAACGCAGTGATTGTTGTCTCAGGAGATGTTCAGGCAGATGAAATTATTAAAAAGATAAAGGCATCCTTCGGAAGCATTTCTCCTGCATCCAGCAGGACAGTTGCCACTTCAAAAGAAACCGAACAAAAAGGCGAGCGGAGAATAAGTCTGAAGAGAGAGGCAGAACTCCCTTATATAATTGCCGCCTATCACACGCCGAGTTTTCCGAATCCCGACAGTTACGCTCTTGAGGTTCTTGGAATGATTTTATCAGGCGGTAAAAGTTCAAGGCTTTACAGGTCAATAGTCTATGAAAAGAAGCTCGCCATAGGCGCCTCTACTGATTACATCGGACTTCACAAAGACCCTTATCTCTTTTTGTTTGAAGCAACAGCAGCGCCCGGCAAAGACATAAAAGATGTTGAAAACGCACTGTATGCCGAGATAGAAAAGATAAAGAAGGAACTGCCGTCAGAACGTGAAGTGCAGAAGGCAAAGAACCAGATTGAGGCATCATTTGTTATGGGACAGGACTCAATATATTTCCAGGCAGAGATAACAGGGATGTTTGAGATGCTCGGAAGCTGGAAGCTTAAGGAGCAGTATCTTGAAAACATAAGGAAAACAACACCGGAGGATGTAAGCAGGGCTGCCAAAAAATACCTCCATGAAGATAACAGGACAGTGGGAATTCTAATTCCAATGAAAAATTCAAAATGAAAGATTCAAAATTCAGGAAAATATTAATCCTTTCAATAGCTTTTAATTTTGCACTTTTAATTTTTAATTCCCCCTTATATGCTTTTGATGCAAACAAAAAGATACTTCCTAATGGGTTTACGGTTTTACACTTTGAAAAACACAATCTGCCGATTGTCATGATTACCATGATAGTAAAAGCCGGGCTACTTGACGAGCCAAAGGAAAAGGCAGGGCTTGCTCATCTTACGGCAGAACTTCTCGACGAAGGGACCAAAAACAGGAAATCAGCAGAGATAAGCGAAGAGATCGAATTTATGGGCGCAGGGCTCGGCGCATCGGCAGGAAGCGATTACACAACAATAACGCTTTCCGTGCTTAAAAAAGACATAGAAAAAGGCTTTGAAATTTTCTCGGATATAATTCTGAACCCTGTATTTCCGCAGGAAGAACTTAACAGAAAAAGAGAACTGATAAAAGGCTCTCTGAAACAGAAGGAAGAAGACCCTTCTTTCCTTGCAGCGCGTTCATTTAAAAAAGAGGTATTCGGAGAACATCCTTACGGTAGGCTCGTGGAAGGCTCTATAGAAACCCTTTCAGAAATAACACGGGAAGACCTCTTGAGCTTTCATTCAAAATATTTCATTCCCAATAATGCAATACTCTCAGTTGTCGGAGACCTTACGCCAAGTGAATTAAATTCTCTCATTAAAAAACATCTTGATCCATGGAAGATAGCCGACCTGCCTGAGAGGAAAATCTATCCTATGAACGAGGAGAAAACAAAAAAATCCGTAAAGATAGACAGAGACGTTACGCAGGCGACTATAATAATCGGGCATCTCGGGATAAGCAGGGATAATCCCGACTACTATGCAGTCTCTGTTATGAACTACATACTCGGCAACGGTGGTTTTTCATCAAGGCTAATGCAGAAGATAAGAGATGAGATGGGGCTTGCTTATGATGTCAGCAGTTTTTTCATGCTAAACAAAGAAAAAGGTTCGTTCCATGCAGAAGTACAGACAAAAAATGAATCGGCAAATACGGTGATAGAAGAGGTAGTGAAACAGATAGAAAAAATCAGAGAAGAGAAGGTCTCTAACGAGGAACTTTCAGAAGAGAAAGACTATCTTACAGGGAGCTTTCCGAGAAGGCTTGACACCAGCAGGAAGATTGCAGATTTCATCGCGACTGCTGAGTTTTATAACCTTGGCCTAGATTATGTAGAAAAATACGTTTCTTTCATAAATGCAGTAACCAAAGAAGATGTGCAGCGTGTTGCCAGAAAATATCTTGATGCGGAGAATTTTGTGCTTATTGTTGTTGCCAACCAGAAAAAGGCTGGAATAAGATATTAGGCTATAACCGTTTCATAGCCAGAAAAACAGTTAAAACCTCAGGATCAAAGTGTGTGCCTTCAAGGGAGCGCATATGTTCTACTGCCTTTTCTTCTTTAAATGCCCCACGGTATGATCGAGCAGAGCAGAGAGCATCCCAGACATCTGCTGCCGCAAAGATTCGGGCTGCTATAGGGATATCTTCTCCAGTTAATCCATGCGGATAACCTGTGCCATCCCATTTTTCATGGTGGCAGTAAGGGATGTCAAGTGCAGGACGCAGAAAATTAATTGGTGAGAGCATTTGGTATGCATATATCGGGTGCTGTTTCATTATTTCCCATTCTTCTTCATTGAGAGGGGAAGACTTTAACAATATGCTGTCAGGGATTCCAAGCTTGCCTATGTCGTGTAATAAAGCGCCCCTGCGGATGTGCACAAGTTCAGATTCGGTCAGTCCCACAGCACGGGCTATTTGCATGGTTAGCCCTGTGACACGTTGAGAATGCCCCTCGGTTTCCTTGTCTCTTAGGTCAAGAGCTCGCGACCAGCCAACAAGGGTAGAATCATAAGCACGTGTTATCTCTATGTTCGACGATTGGAGTTCATTGAACAATGTTGCATTGTCTATTGCAATGGCAGTCTGAGCAGCAAGGGCATCCATAAATTCTAACCATTCAGAGTCAGGGTCCATGGTGGTACGGTGAAAAAGCTCAAGGATGCCCTTGACCTGCCCTTTGGCTATTAGCGGTAAGCCATAATAAGCGACCAGTCCCTCTTTTTTAAGGAATAAGGGATTAACACCAGGGATCTCTTTATCATGGAGATTCGGGATGCTTATGAGACGCCGCTCAATGGCAACCTGACCTGCAAGACCTTCTCCCAATTCAAGTTTAATATTACTTATGCCATTGGAACGAAAGCCACGGCTTTCAGCATATTCCATAGCAAGTGTATGTCGGTTGAGTAACGTGATTACAGCTGCATCAATATTAAGCCGATTTATTAAATGATCCAGTAAAACATTGAGCATGACTTTCAGGTCTAAGCTGGAGAGAATTGCCGTAGCAATATCTCGCAAAGTTGTAAGACGCTGAAGCTGGCGCTGAATCCGATCCTCTGTCTTTTTACGCTCCGTGATGTCCTCGCAGGTCGTAACAATTCCTATGGGCTGGCCATCCTTATCTTTAACAACATCTGAGATCAACTGCACAGGGAAGGTGCTCCCATCTCTGCGTACATTAAACCCTTCTCGCCTCCAGCTTGTAATCTCATTCAACTGGCCGAGTGTTCTCTTCTTCAGGCAAGCAGAGGGAGCGAGGATGTTTACTTCTCTACCCAATAACTCTTCAATGGAATATCCATGCATACTTGCTTCGGCAGGATTTGTATATAGAATTATTCCTTGGGTATCAGTGGTTGTAACTCCAAGCTGCATGGTTTCAACTGCCTTCTTCAATGCAAAAAGTTCTTTTTCATCTGATTTCTTCTTTGTAATATCACGTGAGACAACCAGAGCATGAGTCACCATCCCTTTATTGTTGTGATAAGGAAAACAAGACACATTTATAGTTCTTAACCCTAAGGCAGAAAATTTAAACTGTGCCTGATAATGAACCACTTTACCTTTAAAACAGCTGTCCAGATGACACCTTATGACTTTTTCAAAAACTCCCTTGCCCCATATATCAGATACAGATTTATTAATCATTTCCTGCCGTTTCTTATTGTGGGCCATACAGTACGAGTCATTGACGGCAACATATTTGTAATCTGTATCTATGAGGTTTAAAAATCCATGGAAGTTTTCACTAATGAACCCGTATTTTCTCCCCATTTCCTCGAGAGCCTTCTGGCTGGATTTTATTTTTTCTAACTTAGCCGTTGTATTGGGCCTCTTCTTTGACATCATAATATTTTATAATACGGCTTTTTATAACCTTGTCAACCTTTCTTTTATAAAGTTATAATTGTTAAATAGCAGAATTAGGGATGAAATAGATTCCGGTTAACTTTTTGATTGATATGGCGTTTAAAGATATTATAGGACAGAAGAAAGCAATTAATATCCTGCTTGGCACAGTGGCCAGAAACAGGATTCCTTCGGCATATCTCTTTGCCGGCGAATCAGGCATAGGCAAAAAGCTCACTGCGATTAACCTTGCAAAGACCTTGAACTGCCTGAAGCCAAAAACGCCGATTGATTGCTGTGATGAGTGCACCTCTTGCAAGAAAATAGACTCGCAGACACACACTGATTTTCTCATGGCAGCGCCAGAAAAGGGAGAGATACGGGTTGATGAGATAAGGATGATTGAAGAGGTTATTTCTCTTGCGCCTTACGAGGGAAAAAGAAAAGCCGTGATTGTTGATGATGCAGAGACAATGAACCCGTCTGCTGCAAATGCATTTCTTAAAACACTTGAGGAGCCTCCTCCTCAGAGCATCATAATTCTTATCTCAGCAAGCCCTGACAGGCTGCCTGAAACAATAAGGTCAAGATGCTCAAGGATAAATTTTTCGCCTCTGGCTCCTGAGCAATGCAAAGAAGTCATAAGGGCAATTGACAATCAGGATACAGAGATTACCGATTCCCAACTGTCAACCCTTTCAAGGCTTTCCATGGGAAGGCCCGGGCTTGCAATCTCAAGTGACCTCATAGAAGAGAGGGACTGGTTTTTCAATCTTTTCGGGGAAATGTCAGGAGGCAGAAATAAAGAGACATGGGCAGACAAGGAAGAGATGGAATTATGGTTTAACAAGGCATTCATGCTTTTAAGGGATATTACTGTATTAAAGATAACAGGGAAAAGCGACATGCTGATTAATACAGACCTTGAAGACAGATTCGCTGAGATGAGCAAGGCAATAGAGATGAAAGATATAATAGATATTTACGGCAAGCTATCATTTTTGAAGGGTTATCTTGGCTTTAACCTGAACAAATCAATTACATGGAATTATGTAACAATTATAATGCAGAATTTAAAATTAAAAAACGGGGTTACGTAATGGATAAGTTTAATTCTTGCTGTTTAATCTCTGTATTTATGAGGGAATAGATGCCTGACGTTATCGGAATAAGATTTAAGGACTGTGGAAAGATTTACGACTTTGAGGCCAATGGTTCAGGCTCGGAATTTAAAAAAGGAGACCTTGTCATTGTTGAGTCTGACCTTGGCTTGAGCATAGGGAGCGTAATTATAGAGAGGCGCACAGTTGAAACATCTGCCAGAGAACTAAGAAAAGTGCTGAGAAAAGCAACAGAGGAAGACTTTAAGCAAAAACAGGACAACGAGGCTTTTGAGAAAGAGGCGAAGGATTATTGCATAGAGAGGATTATGGCAAGGGGACTTCCGATGAAGCTTGTGTTTACGGAATCTACTCTGGACAAAAAACGAATAGTTTTTTATTTCACTGCGGACGGGAGAATAGATTTCAGGGAGCTTGTAAAAGATCTCGCTGCAAAGTTCAAGACGCGCATAGAAATGAGACAGATAGGGGTTAGAGATGAGGCAAAGATAGTCGGAGGTTTTGGAATGTGCGGCAGAGAACTATGCTGCAAGACATTCCTTACGTCATTTGAGCCAATATCCATCAAAATGGCGAAACAGCAGGAACTCGTGCTTAACATGAGCAAGCTGTCAGGAATCTGCGGAAGGCTTATGTGCTGCCTGAGCTATGAAATTTCTGATGAAACAACCGAAATCCAACCCAAGGATGATACAAGTGCCATGGGAAAAAGCGCGCCTCTTCAGGATGAAATAGAAGATGTGCCTCAACCGGAAACTGTATCGAGACATATTGAGCCACCAACCACCTCATCCCAGAGCGCTGCGCCTGCTTCTCCTGACAAACCTCAGACAGAAACTGCCAAGGAAAATGCAGCAGGACAAAAACAAGAGACTGGGCAGGAACACAGAAAGCGCAAAAGGTGGCGCTGGAGGAAATTTCATAAAAAATGATAAAGCCGCTCAAACACACAATGCCATCCCTGTCATGCAGAA
>JAPLLK010000002.1 GCA_026387575.1 Nitrospirota bacterium
AGACCTCTCAGGGATGTTAGCGGCTATAAGCCGTGAGGCGACTATTGCAAATGTTGATTTCGTATCCATAGCGCCTGAAGGTTTTGAACATAAAAACAAATTTATAGAATTAAGGGTAAAGATTGAACTAAGGGTAAAGTTCAGGGAGTTGTATGACTTCATTAAGAACGTTGAGACACGGCATAAATTATTTCTCGTACAGGAACTTAAATTTGAGACAAACACCGCACTTTATCCTTCAGGTATAGCTTTGCTGAAGGCAGTGACATATCTGAGGAAAAAGGAATGAGAAATTCAAGATTCAAGATTCAAAGGCTCAGGACTATATTGATACTTTTATCTGTCTTCTATCTTGTATCCTGCATCCTGCATCCTGCATCTGTAACTGCTGAGAACATCTCGGATATAAAACTTGACGCGCTGGACAAACCGATAGAAGAAAAGTGGGGCAGGGACCCGTTTATCCGTTATGGCGACAAGATAGCAAAACTAAAAGGCAAGATATTCAGAGAAGATATGCCTGTAGGCTTAAAGATCACCGGTATAATTTCTGACGGGAAGAAGGCTGTGGCAATAATAAACGGCGGATTTTACAGGAAGAATGAAAGAGTCAATAATTTCCTGATAGTGGATATAGCAAAAGACAGGGTCTCACTTGAAAAAAACGGCAAAAGGTTTTATCTTGGAGTAGAAAAGTTTGCGATGGAAACCCGTAGAGATAATGCCATGGATGGTGATAAAGGGAAAGATAAAAAGGATGACAAAGATAAAGATAAAAAAGAGGATAAGGAGGCGAAGGAATGAGAATGCAAGATAAAAGATGCTCGCCTCGGGCGAGTCGCCGAGGAGACAGGATACATTATGCAGGATACAGGAAGCAAAAGATATTGCTTCTGAGTTTTTCCCTGATTTTAGCCCTTGCATTTTTAAGCGCTGATTCTTACTCGGCTTCTGATTCCTCCTCAAATGGAAAAGGCACTCCTATCTCAATGGAATTAAGGGACGTTGAACTGAGCGATGTTTTGAGGGCGCTGGGACAAGAGCACGGAATAAACATAATTATTGACGAAAAAGTTACAGGCAAGGTGACAGTAAGCCTCAGGAATGTCCCTCTATGGGACGCTATTGACTCCATATTAAAGGGCAAGGGATTTACATACATAAAGGATGGGAATGTTGTGAGAGTGCTTTCCGCAGGAGCAGACGAAGACCTTATGACCTATACAGCAACTGTTAACTACGCTAATGCTAAAGAGATTGAGGCTTTTATTACAAAGGTCTTAAGCAAAAGGGGTTCCATTGCCTCTGATCCGAAGAGCAATATGGTAGTTATAAGGGATATCCCGTCCGCGATAGAGAGGGTAACGCAACTCTTAAAGCAGGTGGATGCAAAGACAAAACAGATAATGATAGAGGCAAAGATTGTTGAGGTCAGCACAAATGCAGCTAAAGACTTAGGGATACAATGGGGCGCACAATATACAAAGGGAGATGTAACAGTGTCTGGTGGGGCGGCAACAACTACAACAGCCTCAACAACCACATCATCAGCTGTAACGACAACTACCACCCAGCCATTAACAGGCGCATGGGGGTCTACAGGGATTCCATTTAATATAAATTTCCCTGCTGCAATTGGAGCAACTACGGGCGGCGCGGCGCTTGGCATAGGAATCTTAGCAAAAAATGCAATACTTGATTTGCAGATATCTGCCCTTGAGACTCAGGGAAGTGCAAGGACGCTGTCAAACCCGAAGGTAATGGTTCTTGACAATCAGGAGGCTTATATCAAGAGCGGCACAGGCATACTTATCCCTACCTCAACGACTACAGTAGGCACAACCACTAGCACGAGTGTTACGGAAAAAGAAGC
Organism: Nitrospirota bacterium; assembly: GCA_026387575.1. GTDB lineage: Bacteria > Nitrospirota > Thermodesulfovibrionia > Thermodesulfovibrionales > UBA1546 > UBA1546. The sequence continues at coordinate 1,874 of JAPLLK010000002.1, forward strand.
TGTTTTGCAGCTAAAAGTTACTCCGAGGGTGATAAATGACGATCAGGTATCTTTGAAGATTCTTACAACGAGAGATAGCTTTGACTGGAGCCGCAGTGTTCAGGGGACTCCGCCTAAGAATACCCGAGAAACACAGACTAATCTCATTGTTAAAAACGGTGAAACAATAGTAATCGGCGGCATCTATACGGAAAGCGATAGCGAGTCTGAATCAGGGGTGCCGTTTCTTTCAAAAATCCCTTTAATCGGATGGCTTTTCAAGAGAGATACAAAGACAAAAGACAAAACAGAACTCCTCATATTCATAACCCCAAGGATTCATAACCCCAAGGATTAAAGCAGCCGATGGCTCATAGAGAATAAATTTGACGACAAAGACGCTAAGGAACATATTCAGTATTAACCTCAGTGTCAAAAAATCCGAGAGTGTTCTTGTATTCACAGATGTGCCTTTTAAGGAAGAGTTTATTGAGGATTCAGACAGATGCAGAAGGGAAAGACTGCGCGACATAGCTATTCTTACCGCTGAGACAGGAAAGAGTTTTTGCAAAAAGATTCTTTATTATGAATATCCTGCCACAGGCAGCCACGGTGCAGAGCCTCCTCATGAAATCTGGGCAATGGCATTCGGCGAAAAGGCATTCAATGAACTAAAAGTACAAAAACTGTTAGCTCCCCTCATAAAGAAAAAGGCTAAGGATTCGGATATGAGGAGGGCAGAAGAGATTATAGCCCGCAATAAAAGGTATGCCGTGAATGCTGTGATTGCGCTGTCAAATTATTCTACAAGCCATACAAGGTTCAGGGACCTTCTGACAAGGATATGCAAAACACGGTATGCGAGCATGCCTTTATTTGATGCGGCTATGCTTGAGAGCGCAATGAATGTGGACTGGAGAGCGCTTGACAGAAGGACAAGGGGCATTGCGAGAATTGTAAATAAGGCTGAAGCTGTAGAGATAAAGACACCTAATGGCACATCTATTTCATTTTCAAAAAAAGGCAGAAAGGCAGAATCAGACACAGGGATTCTCACAGCTCCGGGTTCATTCGGAAATCTTCCGGCAGGAGAGGTATATATGGCGCCATTGGAAGGCACGGCAAACGGAAGGCTTGTCCTTGAGTTTGCGCCTATGAGGCAATTGGAATCATCTGTGACATTAACAGTAAAAAACGGATTTGTTAAAGAGGTGTCAGGGGATGAGGAATATGCCGGTTATCTGAGAGCAAAACTGTCAGAGCGCGTGGAAAATGCAAATATAGCGGAACTCGGCATAGGCACCAATGATATGGCAAAAAGGCCTGCCAATATCCTTGAGTCAGAAAAAATCCTCGGCACGATTCATATTGCGCTCGGGGACAACAGTTCCTTCGGAGGGAAGGTCAGCACGCCGTTTCATCAGGACTTTGTATTCTTCATGCCCACTGTGACATTGATTCAAAAAAATGGGAACAGGGAAATTTTGATGAAGGAAGGGAAATTTAGTATCGAAAAATAAATTTTTTCGCAACATCTGTATTTTTAACTGGAAGGGGGAATTCATGGAAAACATAGTAGCCTTTATCACAGCACCTGGTGAAGATGCGGCAGCGGATATCGCAAGGGCGCTTGTTGAAGGGAAGCTTGCCGCCTGTGTGAATATAGTAAGGAATTTAAGGTCAATTTATAGCTGGCAGGGCAAGGTAGAGGATGAATCAGAAGTCCTAATGATTGTTAAAACGCAAAAGAAACTTTTCCACAGCCTTTCTCAAAAAGTCAGGGAAATGCACAGTTATACTGTGCCGGAGATTATTGCGCTGCCGATTGTTGAAGGATCGGAGGATTATCTGAAGTGGCTGAAAGAGGTTACAGACTGAAACTTATCAAATACTATGCCCTCTCCGGATTAGTCATCGTAAGTTTCTTGGTAATAGCATCTGGCAGGGGACAGGCAGCACAAAAAAATGCAGAGACAAAAGATGCAAGATACGCTGTGGCTGTTCTGCCTGCCCCTGTTTTGAACACACCTGATTTCAATTCCATATTCGGAGGCAGTGACGGCAGGACATTAAAGCTCACCGCAAAAAATCTTATAGAAGAGGTTGAATTTATTGCCCTGCCTCATACAGTGTTTGTCATAGAAAAGACAATCATGAAGGACAGCCGTGAAATACTTAAAGTAAGCACGAATGATTATCCATATCATTCAGTGAGCGGTTACTATATAGACAGCCGGTTTGTTGAGAAGAGACTTAAAAAACCGCAGGAGCGCCGAAAGGAACTGCCTGACAAAAACACGATAATAAAAAGATTGCTTTCTGCTGATGGCGCAATATATGTGTGGGGAGGCAACTATTCAAAAGGAATTCCGGAGATGCTTGAGTTCTATAAACCGTCAGGGACACTGTCTGATGATGTATTGAAGAGGTGGACATTGAAAGGCGTTGATTGTTCAGGACTTCTTTACGAAGCAACCGGCGGTTATACGCCGCGCAATACAGATTCTCTCTTCTCTTTAGGGATTCCTGTTGATGTAAAAGGACTGTCTCCTGATGAAATAGCTAAGAAACTCAATCCCCTTGATATTATTGTTTATAAAAGGCATGTGTTAATAGTACTTAACAGCAGAGAAGTGATTGAGAGCACCATTTCACGAGGGGTGCATGTCAAAAACCTGCTAATCGCCGTCAGGGCTGTCAGCGAAATAATGCAGCCTGCCAATGATTCTAAGGGCGATGGCAAGGGAGATAAATTCGTTGTAAGGCGATGGCATCCTGAATAACAGCCCTGAAAAATGAAATCCCTAAGAGACTTTTTCCTTTGCCTGCAGTTCAATCACGTTTGATTCTTCCCTTATCATTGAAGAACGGCCGTCAAACATTGCGCCTTCTGCAATGCTGAGTTTGCTTGTCGCAATCTCGCCCGAAACCTGTCCTTTAGTCTTAATCTCTATAATTTCTCTGGCGGTTAGATTGCCGTCAACCATGCCTCCTACAATAATGCCTCTTGAGGTAGCATCACCCTTAAGATGCGATGTTTCTCCGAGTATAAGCCAGTCAGTTTCAATATTGCCTTCAACTGTACCGTCAACGCGCAGTGTCCCCTGTGTTTTTATGTCGCCTTTAAAGTGACTGTTGATGCCGATAAATGATTCAAGCTTTTCTGTGTTTTTTGAAAACATATGCTAATTCCTCCCTTCGATAAAAGATTTAGGATTAACAGCACTGCCGTTTTTCCATACTTCATAATGAAGATGGGGCCCTGTTGTATTTCCTGTCGAGCCGACATAGGATACTACATCCCCTTTTTTTACACGCTGGCCTACCTTAACCGCAGTCATCTTGTTATGGGCATAAAACGTTGAATATCCGAAGCCATGTTCAACAACTACAAGATTGCCGCTGCCGCCGTTCCATCCGGAAAAACTCACTATGCCGTCAGCAGTGACTGTAACAGGATTGCCCGGAGGGGCGCTTACATCTATCCCGTTGTGAAAATCTTCTTCACCGGTTTTGGGATGTTTCCTTTTGCCATAGGATGAAGTTATATTCCCTATAAGAGGCCACCCTTTGGGTGTTGCCATGTAAAGGTCTCTTTGCTGGCTTAGATAATCCTTTATATCACCAACGTCTTCAACGGTCTTTTTTATCTGCTGTTTCAGAGCTTCCATGTCAATTGAGCCGCTGTCTGATGTATCCACGTTTTCAAGAACCTTCTCTTTGGACCTCAGAGAGAAAAGTTTTCTGAACTCAGCCTCAGCTTTTTTAAGCGCTGACATTGTTGTTTTCATTTCCATAAACTGGCCGGAATAATACTGAACCTTCTCCTGCATCCTATAATATTCAAGCGTATCAATAGCTATTGAAAAGACATAACCAGTTCCAATGAACCAGAGGAGTATTGAAATGAATATGCCGACAGAAGGTATCTTGAGATTGAATGGTTTTCTGTTGCTGTGAGGTATTACCATTATTGTTATTGGAGTAAATGCCTTTTTAAGTAAAAATCTCATTTTATGCATATCTTACGCCCTGACCTCCTCTCTCAATATTGCCTATCACAAAAGAATCAACCCCTGACGCATTTAGAATAGATATTGCATTTTTTGATTCAGCCTCTGGGATGGCAATAATATACCCTATCCCCATATTAAAAGTCATCCTCATATCGTCAATGGGCACCTTGCCCATCTCTTTTATAATGTGAAATATAGGAGGGGGAGTCCATGAGCGTTCATTGATAATGGAGCTTACTCCTTCTGGAAATATCCTCGGCAGATTCCCTGAAATGCCTCCGCCTGTAATGTGAGCCATGCCCTTCACTCTGATTTTATCTTTGATAGTGTTAAATGCCTTTACATAAATTTTTGTCGGTTTAAGGAGTTCTTCCCCGAGAGATGTTCCGAGTTCTGAGATGTAAGCAGAGGCATCCATTTTCTTTACATCAAAAAACAGTTTTCTTACGAGGGAATATCCATTGCTGTGAAGCCCGCTTGAGGCAAGCCCTATGAGAACATCTCCTTCGTTTATATCAGAGCCGTTTATTATTTTATCCTTATCAACCACTCCCACGGCAAAGCCTGAGAGGTCGTATTCACCGTCAGGGTAGAATCCGGGCATCTCAGCAGTCTCTCCGCCTATTAAAGAGCAGCCTGCCTGTTTGCATCCTTCAGCTATCCCCTTAATGACCTCTGCTGCCTTTTCAGGCTTAAGCCTGCCTGTTGCAAAATAATCAAGAAAGAACAAAGGCTCTGCACCGCTTGTAAGGATGTCGTTCACGCACATGGCGACAAGGTCAATGCCGACCGTGTCATGTTTGTCCGTTACGAACGCTATCTTCAGCTTTGTGCCTACACCGTCTGTACCACTAACAAGCACAGGCTGTCTGTATTTATCTGTGTCAAGTTTAAAGAGCGCATTGAATGATCCGATGCCTGTAATGACCTCGGGTCTGAATGTCTGTTTTGCCAAGGGAGAAATCAGGCTTATAAATCTGTCTCCCTCATCAATATCAACACCAGCCTTTTTGTAGGTAAGTCCATCCATTAAATGCAAAGCCCCCGGTTTTGAATTAAGCAGGAAAAGTGTTGTTAATGTTATCACATCCGCACTGATTTTGGAAGAGGAATTTTTAAATCCTTTTCGCCTAAGCGAATCTCTGACCGAATTCTCTCATCTTCAGTTCTTTTCGCTTTATTTTCCCGCTTATAGTTTTAGGCAGGTCAAAAATTAAATTTCAGCCGCCGATTTGTGACATTGCCTGAAAGATATTGAGGTCGCTTCTATCGCTGATATTGTGCCTTTCAGGTTTTATTTCAATTGCAAGCCTTAGGAGCCTCTCTATTTCGTTATCAGGCGCGCCGCCTCTTAACGCAGGCTTTAAATCAATCTCTGTTTCTGAGAATAAACATGGTTTCAATTTCCCGTTTGAAGTAAGTCTCAGGCGGTTGCACTCTTCGCAGAAGTGGTGGGTTATTGCGCTTATAAAGCCGATGACGCCCTGCGCATCCTTAAGCCTGAAGTATTTTGAAGGCCCGTTTTTTCTGACGCGTACAGGCGTAAGGGTCCCGAGTGTCTCAACAATAGCTTTTATCTCATCGCGGGGTATATACTTATCCGCGCTCCAGAACCCGCGGCTTCCAAAAGGCATGAACTCTATAAACCTGACATGATAATCGCTGTTGAGGGTTATTCTCGCAAAGTCTTTTATCTCGTCGCCGTTGAGTCCTCTTATGGGAATCATGTTTATCTTTACAGGAAGCAGCCCGCTTTTCCTTGCAGTCTCTATCCCGCGTAGAACAACATTAATATCCCCGCCCCTTGTTATCTCTTTAAATCTTTCAGTCCTGAGCGAATCAAGACTTACATTGACTCTGTCAACGCCTGACTCTATGAGCTTTTCCGCATACTTTTCAAGCAGGATGCCGTTTGTTGTAATGCTGAGGTCTTCTATCCGGGGGATATCTTTTATTGAAGAAGTCAGGCTTGTAATGTCTTTTCTTGCCAAGGGCTCGCCGCCTGTTATCCTGATTTTTCTGACGCCGAGCCCCGATGCTATTCTTACTATTCTTACTATCTCTTCGTAAGACAGAATCTCTTTGTGCTCTATGAGACGCAGCCCATCATAAGGCATGCAATAGACGCAGCGCAGGTTGCACCTGTCAGTTACGGAAATGCGCATGTAATCTATTGTTCTGTTAAACTTATCTCTCAGTTCTGCCATTTACTTTTTACTCTTTTTGTTTATCTCCTCTAACTTTTTCTTTGCGAGGGCAGCTTCTTTGGATTTAGGATATTTTTCTTTAAGCTGTTCAAGGATTCCTCTTGCAGCTTTCTTATCTCCCAACTCAATGAATGAATACCCTTGTTTTAAAAGAGCGCCAGGAGCCTTCTCACTTTTAGGATAATTTTTCAGGAGCGCATCATATTCAACAATTGCGCCTGCGTAGTCTTCTTCAGCGTAATAGGCTTCAGCCATCCAGAACTGTGCATTGCCTGCAAGTTTATCTTTCGGAAACGCCTTCAGAAACGCCTCAAATTTTTCTCTCGCCTCTTTGTATTTCTTGTCTTTGAAGGCGGTGTAAGCTGCTGCATATGCTTTTAGCGGTTATCTGAGGGCGGAGCAGGTCTATCTCCGATTTTGAAGAGAGCTTTGTCTGCATTTTCTTTATCTGTGTTTCAAGGGCGGTTATCTGAGAGCGGAGCAGGTCTATCTCCAAAGATTTGTCTTTAAGGGACTTGTCAATAAAGTATTTGTTCTCGTCAAACCTTCCTGTCAGCGATTGTAAATCCTTTGAGATGCCTGAGACCTCTGAGCGGAGTGATACCATGCCTTCCCTTATCGCAT
>JAPLLK010000021.1 GCA_026387575.1 Nitrospirota bacterium
GGACGACTTTCTTATTTACAATTCTTCGGATGGGTTGGTAGCGGCTCATCTGGGGGCCCTGGGAAGCAAGGCTCATTTGTTCCCATTTTCACTTACCCTGCAGAACCGGCCGGGAATATACCGCAATGAGAACGTTATTTCTTTCTCTGACGGCCAGACTGACAGGGCTGTTTGGGAACTTGAACAAAAGCGTTATCTCAAAGGCGAACATAACCTCAAAAATATAATGGCGGCGATAGGCGCCTGCTCTGTAAGCGGGATATCCGACGAAGCAATCAGGGAAGGCATTCTTACATTCAAGGGCCTCGAACATCGTCTGGAATATGCTGGAGAATACAGGCTGATTCACTTTTACAATGACAGCATTGCCACGATCCCTGAGGCAGCAATTGAAGCCGTGAAATCGGTCCCGAATGTCGACACCCTTATACTTGGAGGCTTCGACCGTGGAATCGATTATACGGGCCTTGCTGAATTCCTTAGCACATCCGGGGTACGAATCCTGGTTCTGGTAGGCGCCGCCGGTAAGCGCATTGGGGAATGCATGGAAGCCCATTCACTTCATCCGCAGACATTATTCTATATAAACCGCTTCGATTCATTGAAGGAAATAGTGTTTCGGGAAACCAGGCCGGGATATGCCTGCCTTCTTTCCCCTGCTGCCGCCAGCTATGATGAATTCGCGAATTTCGAGGAAAGGGGCAAACGGTTCAGGGAACTTGTAAAGTCATGAGAAAAAGAGGATGCGGGATGCAGGATGCAGGATGCAGGATGCAGGATAAAGACAGTTAAAACTCCTAACCCACAACTCCCGACTCATAACTTTCACTTGTCGCCTTATCTCATGCCTTCAACAAGCATAAATATGGCGTCGTCTTATGTAGCGCAGAAGCTTGGGATTAAAGGTCACTGTCTCGGTATATCAAATGCCTGTTCATCAGGAGCAAATGCAATAGGCGAGGCGTACAGGTTGATAAAGTCAGGTTACAATGGCCCTGTTTTTGCCGGAGGCACAGAGGCTCCGATATGCAGGTTGTGCGTTGAAGGATATGGCGTATCAGGCGCCTTGTCAAAAATAAATGATGCCTCGGCAAGCAGGCCGTTTGATAAAACGAGAGACGGTTTTGTTCTTGCAGAAGGCGCATCTGTTCTTGTCCTTGAAGATTATGAGTCTGCTTTAAAAAGAGGGACGAAGATTTATGGCGAGATTATCGGATACGGAAATACGACAGATGCATTCCATCAGACGAGACCCAGTGCAGAAGGAGAGGCAAGGGCGATAAGGATTGCAATGGAAGAAGGGGGGGTGTCGCCGGAGGATGTGGATTATATAAATGCGCACGGCACATCAACGCCATTGGGCGATAAGGCAGAAACAGAGGCTATAAAACTCGCTTTTAGCAAAAGGGCATACGAAATCCCGATAAGTTCTGTAAAGTCCATGACAGGTCACATGCTTGCAGCGTCAGGCGCATTTGAGGCTGCTGTTACGCTGATGAGCATCCATGAGGGCATTGTCACTCCGACTATAAATCTCAAAACAAAAGACCCTGACTGTGATTTGAACTATGTAACCGAAACAATGAAATCAGACATCAATACCGCCATCTCAAATTCTTTTGGCTTTGGCGGGGTAAATGCAGTGCTGGTGTTTAAGAAGGTGAGGGGGCAGGCTGCTTCAGAAACTTTTTTGATATAATGTTGTTATGAATCTGACTGAAAATGCTCTTAAAGTATTTAAGGCAAGGTATCTCCTCAAGGACGAAAGAGGGACGGTTATAGAAACTCCTGAAGAGATGTTCAGGAGGGTTGCAAGGACTATTGCGGCTGCCGAGATTCAATACGGCGGCAATGCTGCTGAGTGGGAAGAGAAATTTTATGAGTTGATGACATCTCTTAAATTCCTCCCGAATTCTCCGACGCTTATGAACGCAGGGAAAGAGATAGGGCAGCTTGCTGCATGTTTTGTGCTTCCTGTGGATGACTCAATGCATTCAATATTTGATACCCTGAAAAATGCTGCCTTGATACTTCAAAGCGGGGGCGGAACCGGTTTTTCATTTACACACTTAAGGCCTAAGTCTGATGTTGTCCATTCAACGGGAGGCATCGCAAGCGGCCCTGTCTCTTTTATGAAGATATATAACACTGCAACGGATGTCATAAAGCAGGGAGGAGCAAGGCGAGGCGCTAATATGGGGATTCTCCGCATTGACCATCCTGATATACTTGATTTTATCCGCATCAAGAGGACAGAGGGAGAATTGACAAACTTCAATATCTCGGTTTCAGTGACAGATGCATTTATAAATGCCCTTAAAAATGAAGGAGAATATGAGCTTGTAAATCCCAGGAGCGAGACGGTTGTTGGGAAGATAAAGGCGCATGATGTTTTTAGGGAGATTGTTGAGAGCGCATGGGAGACAGGAGACCCAGGACTTGTATTTATTGACAGGATTAACAGGGATAATCCGACTCCAAACATCGGCAGCATAGAGTCCACGAATCCGTGCGGTGAACAACCTCTGCTTCCGTACGAGGCATGTATATTGGGGTCGCTGAACCTTTCAAAATATGTTGCCCCCCCATCCCCTCTCCTTACCAAGGGGGGGATTAATGGGGGGTGGAGTGCCGAGATAGATTATAAGTCTCTTTCGGAAGATATAAAAACCGCTGTGAGGTTTCTTGATAATTCCATAGATGTAAATAAATATCCTCTGCCTGCAATAGAGGCGATGCACAAAGGCAACAGGAAGATAGGTCTTGGTGTTATGGGATGGGCTGATGTGCTAATACTCATGGGGCTGCCTTACAACCATAAAAAGGCATTTGAGTTAGGGGAAATGATAATGAAGTTTATGAGGGATGAGGCAAGGAACGCATCTGCGGAACTGGCGCGTGAGCGCGGAGTCTTTCCGAATTTTAAGGGCTCTGTTTATGATGCGCCTGATATGCCTTGTGTGAGGAATGCAACCACAACTACAATAGCTCCAACCGGAACTCTGTCTGTGGTTGCGGATTGCTCAAGCGGGATAGAGCCTCTGTTTGCGCTGGCATACAAAAAACTTGTTCTGGACACGGAACTCTTTGAGATTAACAGGTATTTTTTTGATATTGCGAGGGAGAGAGGTTTTTATTCAGATGCATTAAGAGAGCAGGTCATAAACAGAGGCAGCCTCCAAGGCATCAAAAAAATCCCCAATGATGTCAGAAAATTATTTAAGACCGCTCATGAGATTCCATTTGAGGATCACATAGAAATGCAGGCTTGTTTCCAGAAATTCACTGACAATGCAGTATCAAAGACCATAAACATGTCTCACAAGGCAAGAAGAGAAGATGTTGAAAGGGCTTTTATGCTGGCTTATGATAAGGGATGCAAGGGCATTACTGTTTTCAGATATGGCATTAAAAAAAGGGGGACACTCATTAGATTTGCAGACTCGGATTGAGACATGTTCATACTAAAGAAAATATTAACCCCAAGTTGTATAAGGAGGAATCGTGTTCGAAGGCAGAAAAGCAGAGGCAGTCATCGTTAAGCGGCTCCTGATTGATCTTGGAGTGCCATCCGATAAGATTATCATGGAAGACAAGAGCAGGGATACAATTGAGAATGCGAAATACACTATGGAAATTTGTAAGAAGTTAAATTACAAAAAGCCAATTCTTGCAACATCTGCCTGCCATATGAAACGTGCTATAATGAGTTTTAGAAAAATCGGTATTGATGTTTTTCCGAAACCTGCTAACTTTAAGACATGGAAAAATAAAAGATATAGACGGAAAAGTTATCTGTCCGGCAGCTTTGAGGGTGCAAGGACGGCTATTCATGAGTATTTGGGATTATTATCCTATAAATTTGCGTATTAGGAGGTTTGATGATTCTCGGAGTTAACATTGACCATGTTGCTACTGTGAGGGAGGCAAGGAAAGGTATGGAGCCTGACCCTGTTATGGCTGCAACTCTTGCGGTATTGGGCGGAGCTGACGGCATTACAGTTCATCTCAGGGAGGACAGAAGGCATATACATGACAGGGATTTAAAGATATTACGGGAAGTCGTTCCTTTTGAGTTAAATCTGGAAATGGCAGCTACAAAAGAGATGATAGGCATTGCGTTGAGGGTAAAGCCTGATATGGTGACGCTTGTGCCTGAGAAACGCGAGGAGCTTACAACAGAGGGCGGGCTTGATGTTAAATGGCAGAAATCAAAGCTTAAAAATGCAATCAAGAGGATTCAGGGCGCAGGGATACTTGTCAGCCTTTTTATAGATCCCTCAACTGATGCCATTGCCGTATCCAAAGAAACATGCGCTGATATGGTGGAGATACACACAGGGCTTTATGCTAATGCAAAGGGCAATAAACAGCAAAAGGAACTTATAAAGGTTGTACGGTCTGTCAAAGATGCATTGAGTCTGGGACTTGGCGCTAATGCAGGACACGGGCTTAATTATTTTAATGTTAAAAGTGTTGCAGGGATTGAGGGATTAAGGGGACTGTACATAGGGCATAGCATTGTCTCAAGGGCAGTGCTTGTGGGGATGGAGAGGGCTGTGAGGGAAATGAAGGAGTTAATAAGCGGATAAGAGACAGGAGAAGAAATATAATGATTTACGGCGTTGGCATAGACCTTGTTAAGATTGAAAGAATGAAGGATGTTGTTGACAGGTGGGGCAGGAAATTCCTTGAAAGGGTTTTTACACAAAGTGAGATTTCATATTGCTATGAAAAAAAGAATCCCTATCTTTCGTTATCTGTCCGTTTTGCGGCAAAAGAGGCGCTGATAAAGGCGATAGGCTCTGAGGTTCCTGTATCGCTAACTGATATTGAAGTTATAAATGCTGCAAATGGCAGGCCTGATATAAAAATCAGCGGAAGGCTTAAAAAATTCTTCAGCGAGAGGTCAATAAAACAGGCTGCCCTCAGCCTGAGCCATGAAAAAGACTACGGCATTGCCTGTGTTGTGCTGGAAATTTGATTCGGAAATAGACATACATTTTATACTGCCCTTCCCCAAAAGAGAATTAGGTAACCATATAATTAAAATTTGATATTGACAAGAAAGCAATTTTGATTTAAAGTTGACTCCGGGTTCAAAGAAACCGGAGATTTATTAATAAGGAGAATAATATGGCGGGGGAAAGAGGTGCTTGAAGAAAAAACTCTTAAAAAATGGACATCCTCTCCCGAAGTAAACAATAGTTTTAAGATTTGCTCAGAAACACAAATGGGGAGAGTCTATAATTTCCTGGGTATTTCAATAGAATATCCTGAAGGGGAGATGTTCCACTCGTCATATTTTCCTTGCCTTTATCAGCTATTAGAAGATTTAGACTTTGCCAGCCAAAGAGAGGATTTAAAGAATGCAATTGAAAGCTCGCCTAATTTTATTGAAGACCTTAGAGCTGAATACACAAGGCTCTTTATAAATTCATTCCCGAGAGTCCCGGCACCTCCTTATGAATCATACTATCGTTCTTGCAGAAACATGCTTAATGATACAGCCACTCAAGAAGTAAATTCCTTTTATCGCAATTGCGGATATTCCATTAATCGGCATATTGAACTCCCTGACCATATTTCCTATGAGCTGGAATTTGCAGGTGCGCTGTTAGAAGACGGTAAGGATGAGGATGCTGAAGATTTTCTTAATACTCATCTTAGAAAATGGTTTCCTTTATTTCGTGAGAAAGTTATAAATCATGCCATACATCCCTTTTATAAAGTAGTCGTTGACTTAATAGACTTTTTTATAAAGACCGAGGAGGATGAGGAGGTATTATGGGCAGGAAAATAGCAAGACGGGATTTTTTAAAATATTCATCTCTGCTCGCTGCAACACCGTTTCTTGACATCGCAACACTGAGAACCTTTAAAAAAGGACCACCTGACAGAGTTGGCACAGAAAGTGTAGACACTGTCACCTCTGTATGCGAAATGTGTTTCTGGAGATGTCTTATTGTTGGAAAAGTAAAAAACGGGCGGCTTGTAAAGTTAGAGGGGAATCCTAAAAGCCCATCTAATGGAGAAAAGCTTTGTGCAAGGGGAAATGCTGGAATTCAACTGCTATATGATCCTGACAGGCTAAAGTATCCATTAAAAAGGATTGGAAAGCGTGGAGAGGGTAAGTGGGCAAGGATCTCATGGGAAGAGGCAATTAATACCATTGCAGAGAACATGAAAAGGGTTAAAGAAAAATATGGCATACAGAGTTTAGCCCTCTTCCCGCATAACGCCTCTGCGCGGTATATTATGAAGTTTTATGAGGCAATTGGTTCAGAGAGTATAACCGAGCCTTCAATTTATCAGTGCAGGGGTAATCGTGATATAGGTTATAAGCTTACATTTGGAACGCCCCCCGGCTCTCCTGAAAGAATAGATTTAGCAAATACAAAACTTATGCTCTTTCATGGAACTCATCTTGGCGAAAACGTACACCTTTCACAGTGCATGGAATGGATAAGGGGACTTGGAAACGGAGCAAAATCAATTGTGGTTGATCCACGCTTTTCCACTGCTGCATCAAAAGCGGACATTTGGTTAGGTATTCGCCCGGGAACAGATACTGCATTGATATTAGCGTGGATTAATTATTTGATTACAAACAACCTCTATGATAGAGATTTTGTATCAAGATATTGTACAGGCTTTGAAAAACTTAAAGAAGCTGTTAAACATGCAACACTTAAGTGGGCAGAGCGGATTACAGATATAACTGCTGAAAAGATTAAGAAAGCAGCAGACCTGATGGCAAAACATATGCCTCAAGTGGCAGTACACCCCGGAAGACACTCCACATGGTATGGCGTTGGAGATACTCAACGGCATCGTGCGATGGCTATTTTGACTGCAATCTTAGGCGCATACGGCAAGAAGGGAACACTGTTTTTAGAAACACAACTACCGATTCAATTAGGACAATCTCCGTGCACACTTGAAACGGAGGACGAAAAGAAAGGAGAATTATTACGAGAGAAATGGCCATATAATCTTCCGGGAACACCTCCAAGTGATCTTATTGAAGCAACAATATCAGGTAAGCCATACCCTATAAAGGCATGGACACTTTGGGGACAAAATCTATTGGAGACCACGCCAAATCCAAAACGTACAATAGAGGCAATACAACAGCTTGATTTCCTCCTTGTTGTAGATGTTATACCTACACCTGCTGCGCTTTACGCTGATATTATTTTACCAGAGCAGACATACCTTGAACGATATGATGTAGCATTCACGTATACAAATACTCTTACTCCTTATATATCAGTCCGTCAGCCTATTGTAAAGCCACTATATGAATCCAAAGACCCATACTGGATAACCAAGAATATTGTGGAAAAAATGGGTTACAAGGAATGTTTCCCATATAATGACATAAAGGAGAATATTGAGGAATCTCTTGCACCTTTTGGTTTGTCTATTGAAAAAATAAATGCAACAGGCGGAGTTGTAACATTTCCAGGGGAACCATACGCTGATAGCAGCAATCCGCTCAAGTTTGACACACCAAGTGGCAAGGTAGAGCTTTATTCAGAAAGCATGAAAGAAAAAGGGCTTGATCCTGTGCCGAGATTTGAACTCCCTGAACAAGCGCCAAAGGGTTTTATCCGCCTTGTGTACGGCAGGAGCCCGCTTCATACCATGTCCAGGACGCAGAACAATGCATGGCTGCATAACAATGCTCCTGAAAATGAACTCTGGATGAATGACAAACTTGCCAGGCAGATTGGTGTTAAGAATGGCGAATACCTTGAGCTTGAGAATCAGGATGGTGTTCGTTCAAATAAGTCTATTAAGGTGAAGGTAACACCAGGCATCAGGCCTGATTGCGTCTTTACGCAAGCATTGTATGGTTCTCCAGTAAAGATGCTGAGTAAGGCATATAACAGCGGTGTTGCAGACAACCCTCTATTTACTAAAATAATCAAAGATCCATTAGTAGGAACAGTCGGTATGCGGGTTAATTTTGTCCGCTTCATAAAAAACGGCAAAGTGCTTGATATGCCCGAAATGATTTCACTTCCATCTCAACTTAAATCTGCTTATGCAGAAAGGAGGGAAATCAATGGCTAAATATGGAATGGTTTTTGATTTAGATAAATGTATAGGCTGTCATGCATGTGTAATGGCTTGCAGGGCTGAATGGGAATTACCTGCTGATAAATCAAGATGCTGGGTTAAACCTATAGGACCTGAAAACACCCCTTACGGGCTTGCCTCAACCTTTTATATCGGGCTGTGCAATCAGTGTGAAGAGCCATCCTGTGTAAAAGAGTGCCCAACAACGGCTACTTATAAGGCAGACAATGGTGCAGTTCTGGTGAACAAAGAACTGTGCATAGGCTGCGGCAACTGCATAATTGCATGCCCTTACGGGGCAAGATACATAAACGAGATTGATAAAAAAGTTGATAAGTGCACTTTCTGCGAAGGAAGGATTCAAAGGGGTGAACAGCCTGCATGTGTTAAGACATGTCCGACCAATGCCCGCATATTTGGAGACCTTGAGAATAAAAATTCAGCGGTCTATAAAAAGGTTTATGAAGAAGGAGCTGTCCCTATTGCAACAGCACGGGTAAACCTTCATCCCAATGTTTTTTATCTTGGGAAGGAAAGGGATATTCATCTTATTGCAGACAGCTATGCTCCAGCAAAAAATGATGTCTCAATATCTAATCAGCTATGGCGGATATTCAGTCCGCTTGTTGTGGGAGGGGCAAGCGCAAGCATAATTGCAGCATTTATTGCCTTTGCCAACCAGATTAGAAAAGGAGAACAAACGGAGGAGGACGAATGAGACCTGAATTATTAATAGACCAATATCCTCTCACAGAGGATGAAAAAAATGAACTAAAATCCAAAAAGATTAAAAAATATAAATTCTCTATCATATGGGCACACTGGCTTAATGCTTTTGCATGGCTAGTACTTACAGTGACAGGAGTAGCGATTATCAATAATGATAAGTATAATCTTGTGCCGCTGGGTTTTACACAATGGATGTCATCTCTTTTTTCAAGCAGAGAATATCTTTTAAAGTTTCACGTCTGGCTTGGTATATTCTGGATATTAGATCTTTCCCTCTATGTAATCTTTGGTGCAAAGAGGTATTCTCCTGATATCAAATCAGTTTTTACAATAGATACTGATGACAGAGCATGGCTTGTTTCCTTTACCCGAAAGGTTATGGGGTTAAATTACACCTTCCCGCCACAGGGCTTTTTAAATGCAGGACAAAAATTAGTTGCTATGGCTGTTTTTACCATGACACCTGTTATCATGATTACAGGTTTAATTATGGCATTCCAACTTCTGCCGCCGTTTTTTATCCGTGCATCTATTTTAATACACCTCCTTGCTGTTGGAGCAGTTGCATGTGCTCTGCCAATACATATCTTTATGGGAGGCTGTAAGGCACATGAACATGAGTCGCTAAAGTCAATGATTACAGGTTATATGAGTGAGTATTTTGCATATAAGCATAATTATAAATTTTGGAGGGATGTAAAGAAGGCAGCGTTAGCGAATAAAAGAGAAAATCCTTAGTAATATAAAAACAGCTCATCGTACAATCGTGCGGATAAAAAGCAGCATAAAATTGGTATGGTTTGACTGTATCCTTTGTTCTCTTGCATCTTACACCTCCCAAGGTTATAAGGTTATTAACCTTTCGGTGTGTCCGCTAATTCGGGGAAGGTGCAGCCTGCTGGTAAATCATAAAACTTTTTCTTGCTATATGTTAAAATTAAACTATGTTTAAAGAAAGTTGTCCGGGAAGCAAGGAGATAAGGAACACTTATCCAGAGGAGATAAAGTGCATTGCCTGCGGAGGGACAACAGAAATCTGGAGTGATGAGCCTGAGACTATCTGCAAAACATGCGGAGGCACAGTTTCAAGAGATATGCGTATGAGCTGTATAAAGTGGTGCCCTGCCGCAAAAGAGTGTGTTGGCGCAGAGAAATATGAAAGGCTTATCAAGGCGCTGAAAGATTAATTAAGGCTGATGCCTGCCTATTTTGCCCAGTCGTATCTTCTTCTGCTCCTGTGCGTGATATATCTTTCAGCAGAGAGGGCTGCCACGCACCCGTTTGCTGCAGAGACAACAACCTGCCTTACCTCTGTGCATGTCATATCACCTGCCGCAAACACGCCTGGGATTGATGTCTCCATCATCCTGTTTGTGACAACGCATTCTTCTTCGCTGAGGCCGACATTGCCGCCAAGGAAATCTATTATCGGCTTGTTGCCGTGAAGGTATACAAAAACCCCTGAAACCTCAAGGAAAGTCTCTTTTTTATCTGCATCAGACATTTTTATCCGTTCAACAACTTCATTGCCCTCTATTGCTGCCACTGACTGCCCGAGGAGGATTTTAAGGCTTGGTTCGCTTAATACAGGATAGTCGTCTTCAACCTTGAGTTTTGATGACGGCGAGATGAGACAAACAATCTCTGCAAATTTTGTCAGGAGTCCTGCCTCTTTTACTGCCTCCTCGGAATCTCCTATGACGCATACGGTTTTGCCTTTATAAAACGCAGCATCGCATATTGCGCAGTAGCTTACTCCTTTTCCGAGAAATTCCGCCTCGCCTTTTATCGTAGGTTTTCTTCCCATCGAGCCTGTTGCTGTGATTACAGTCTTACCGCTGTAATTTTTATCCATAGTGAAGACTTCCTTGACGTTGCCTGTGAGATTCACTCCTATGACCTGAACCTCAGCGTATTCAGCGCCGAAATTTATTGCCTGTTTTCTGAATATGTCTAAGAGTTCTTTTCCTGTCAGCGGTTCGGAAAGGCCCGGATAGTTCTCTATTCTGTGCGCATATGCAAGGGCGCCCGCGGTTCTGGACTTATCAAGGACAATTGTTTTCAGTTTTGCCCTTGCTGCATACTGCGCAGCGGAAAGGCCTGCAGGGCCTCCGCCTATAATTATCACATCATAAAGGTCGCTCATTTTTTATTAAATAATTATAACAGAAGATGGTTTTGTTATGCCCTGCCTGTGATTCCCTTGATTAAATCTATTTTGCCGATTATGCCGAGGATCTTTTTTCCTTCAACAACAGGAATAAGATGAACCTTCTTTTCAGAGATTATGGTGGCGATGTCCTGAACAGACGTGTCTTCGGCAACGGTTATGACCTCTTTTGTATAGATATCATTCACTGCAATCGCTGTCATTTTTTTAAGCTCTTTTTCTATCCTGCCCGGGCTTTCAAGCATGATAAATGAGTCAAAAAGTCTCATTACAGTCGGGATGTGAAGCCTTTTGTCCCGGCTTATCAGGTCGTTTTCTGTGACTATGCCGATTAAATTTTCATTATCATCTACAACAGGCGCTCCGCTGATTTTGTGCTCCATGAGTATCCGTGCCAGTTCTTCTATTGTGGTTGCTGCTCTGACTGTTGTCACATTCTTTGTCATTATGTCTTTAGCTGTCAGCATTGTTTCTCCTTATCATCTTTTAGAGATATAATACTTAGTGCAGGAAGCAAAATCAATTGAAAGATGTCCCCTGTTCATAGAACAGCTCAAGATGTTTGTATACGACGAGGTGCATGAGTACCGTTTGCACATGCTGAGGATTGTGCAGGAGTGTTTGAGCAATAATCCGCATGAACATATATATTCGCCGCAGGTCAGTTGATAAAACATAGTAGTTAAGGAGCCGAAGCAATGTTAATATTCCCTTTTTACTGATTTGTGTCCGGCCTTTGACCCCATGTTTTTCCCCAAGTTTAACAGCATTTATCAGTCTTTCAGCAAAATTATCGTAACTGTAGAGATTTCGCACCAGATACCTGTATCCTTCGGCAAGCTCCTCAGAACTCATATTAACAGGCTTGATGTTTGTATGTAAAAGACTGTTCGCTTTTCCCCTGATGCCTCCTGTTTCATCGTCTCTTAATCTGCCCTCTTGCTTGATGCGCTCGTAAAGTGGTGTTCCGGGGATGGCCTGCAGTATCCCAACCATGGCTACAGGAATCGATGCAGCCTGTATAAACTTGAGCTGCTCATTGAATATATTCGTGTCATCGCTGTCAAAGCCGACAATAAAAGAGCCCCATACGATTATGTTGTTCGACTGGATGCGGCGAAC
>JAPLLK010000014.1 GCA_026387575.1 Nitrospirota bacterium
TTTCAAAATCCGGATGACCAGCTTTTCGCTCCTACTGTATTTGAGGATGTGGCATTCGGCCCGATAAACATGGGCTTCAAGGAAGATGAGGTCGTCACCCGTATAAACAACGCCCTTAAGGATATTGATATGCAAGAATACGTAAAAAAGTCCATACATAATCTTAGCTTCGGGCAGAAAAAAAGGATTTGCATTGCAGGCCTTCTGGCAATGGGGCATGAGATACTGCTGCTTGACGAGCCTACAGCCGGATTAGACCCGATGGGAGAATATAAAATGATGAATCTGCTGACAAAGCTCAATAAGGAAAAACGCGTAACTGTTGTCATGGCCACACACAGCGTTGACCTTGTTCCCTTGTTTCTTGACAGGCTTTATATACTGAGCAAGGGGCGCATTGTGAGAGGCGGCATTCCGGAAGATGTTTTCACTGCACCTGAGGACATGTCTAATGTTAAACTGAGATTGCCGCAGATTGCTGAACTTATTTACAGGCTGAAGCATGAAGACAAGATGCCATTTGAAAAAGTCCCGCTCACCATTGGTGAGGCGAGAAGGGAGATAGTAAAGATAAGTGGGAAGTAAGGGCTATATACATATTTATACAGGAAACAGCAAAGGCAAAACCACCGCTGCATTGGGGCTTGCATTAAGGGCAATGGGCGCAGGCCTTAAGGTATTTGTAGGACAATTCGTAAAAAAAAGAATATGCAGCGAACATAAGGCGCTGGAAAGATTTAAAGACCTTATAACCATAAGGCGATACGGCACTGGTTTTCTGAGGGCAAAAATCCCCACTCCATCCGAAAAGGCATCTGCAAAAAAAGGGCTTGAAGATGTAAAAAAAGCGCTCCTGTCAGGACAGTATGATGTGGTGATACTGGATGAGATAAACATTGCTGTTCACTATGGACTGCTTAGCGCAGATGATGTGCTGGGATTGCTTGATAAAAAGCCTCCGGAGACAGAGGTAATCATAACAGGCAGATATGCGGATGAAAAACTTATCAAAAAGGCAGACCTTGTCACAGAGATGAAGGAGATCAAGCATTACTTCAAGCAAGGTGTCAAGGCAAGAAAAGGGATAGAATATTAATTTATTCAATCTTGTCTTTAACGGCGATTAAAAAATGAGAAGGCAACATTTGCGTTCAGGATATACAACAGGCGCATGCGCTGCTGCTGCAGCAAAAGCGGCAACGTTATTGTTAGTCAGGGGCCGGGAGTCAGGAGTCAGGAACCAAAAAACTATTAAAACTATTGAGATACCCCTTCCGGATGGCAGCAGGCATAAATTCAGGATACAGGATACAGGATGCAGGATGCAGGATAAAACAGCATGGGCTTCGGTTATAAAGGATGCCGGAGATGATCCTGACGTTACGAATGGGGCTGAGATTATGGCGGAAGCCAGATTTATAGAGCAACAGCATAATAAAGACAAGGCGTTATCAACTACTGTAATGCTACTTAAAGGCGGTAAGGGCGTTGGAATAGTTACAAAGCCAGGGCTATCTGTGCCTGTCGGAGAACCGGCTATAAATCCAGTTCCAAGAAAGATGATAAAAGAAGCAGTAACGGAAGCACTTAAAGAGAGTTTAGAGTTAAGAGTTATGAGTTATGAGTTAAAAAATAAAAAAAGCTCACAGCTTCTAACTCCAAACTCCGAACTCCAAAATCTTGAGGTAACTATCTCCGTCACTGACGGCGAGATGCTTGCAAAAAAAACCCTAAACCAAAGGCTGGGGATTATGGGCGGGATTTCCATACTCGGGACAACAGGCATCGTAAAACCGATATCCTCGGATGCGTGGACAGCAACCATCAGGTCGTCAATGGATGTGGCAAAGAATCTGCCTGAAGAATGTTATGTCATGATGGGTGATTACCTCGAATTTTCACTCCTTGAAGCAAAAAAACATGCATTTAAAAAAATCCACTTATGTGCACAGTGGGCAAAGATGCTGAAGATTGCAATGGCAACTCCACAAACACATGTCAGGCATGGAGCGATTGATTTAAAAAAGGCAGTGGAGTTTTTAGAAAAACTGGACAATGTCTCACAGTTTGCAGGTTATGAATTCAATACAGCACGGGAGATTTTTGATTTTATTAACTCGTCACTCGTCACTCGTCACTCGTCACTATTTTTAAAGGTCTGCACCGCTGCGAAAAAATATGCTGAAAAAATTTCACCCGGCATACCTGTCAATGCTCATCTCGTGTCATACGAAGGGGATATAATAAAATCAAGTGGGTAAAATCTACGTCATAGGCATTGGCTATAAAGCTTTAGACAATAGGGCAAGGGAAATTATTTTGGCTTCCGAAATCATCCTCGCATCCAAAAGACTCTTTGAGGTTTTTAAAGGA
>JAPLLK010000019.1 GCA_026387575.1 Nitrospirota bacterium
AATTGCTGAAAGAGACGGGCTTTTAAAGGTGGATAAAAATACCCTCACACAATTTAATATGCTCGGGGACGTGATGTGCGCAACTCTCCATAGCAATACAGTGGTCAAAAAGGGACAGCTTTTAGCAGGGACGAGGGCAATCCCGCTTGTGGTAAAAAGGTCAATTGTTGAGGAAGCAGCGGCAATCGCCAATGGAGTCAAAATGATACAGGATGCAGTCTCCTCAGGCGACTCGCCGAGGCGAGGATACAGGATGCAGGATAAAAATAATCATGAATCAGGCATCATGAATCAGGCATCTGCTGAACCTATCAAAACTGGTGTAATAGAAGTCAAAGAAATCAGAAAACTGAAAGCAGGAATTGTTATTACAGGCAATGAGGTCTATTACGGAAGGATAAAGGATGCTTTTGCGCCTGTAATAACAAAGAAGATACAGGAATATGGCTGTGAGATTGCGGGAATATATTATGCGCCTGATGATGAAGAGTTTATAGAGGCAAGGCTCAGGGAATTAGTGGAAGCAGGCGCAGAACTGCTTATCACAACAGGAGGCATGTCTGTTGACCCTGATGATGTAACCAGATTCGCAATAAGGAAATTCGGGGTCAATGATATTGTTTATGGTTCTGCAGTGCTTCCCGGCGCTATGTTTTTAGTGGCATACCTTTCCTCTATTCCCATTCTTGGCATCCCTGCCTGCGGAATGTATCATAAAACAACCATTTTTGATCTAATTCTTCCGCGGGTGCTTGCCGGAGAAACAATCGGCAGGAAAGAACTGGCAGAGCTTGGGCATGGAGGGCTTTGCCTTAATTGCAAAAAATGCAGTTACCCTATGTGTCCTTTCGGGAAATGACAGCTATGCGTTATCCCCTTTTATCTTTTCTATATATTCTTCCCATTCCATAGGCAGCATGTGCTTTTTTTTGCTGTTACACTCCTTGCAGGAGGGAGCCATATTCCCTTTTGTTGATTTGCCGCCGCGGATGATGGGGACGATGTGGTCCATTGTTAGTTCTTTAGGGCTGAATTTTTTGTTGCAGTAATAACATCTGCCTTCCGAACATTTTCTTTTCCACCACTGGGATTTTCTGAGTTCACGGGCTTTTGCCCGCTCCCTCTTAATCTCCTCTTCTGTTACATAGGAAATAAAAAATTCCATTTCAGTTTTTGATTTCACTCCAGAGCACGCTCCGGTTCCTTCCATTGTGCTTTGCATAGTAAAGCGCATGGTCAGCCTTCTCAATGAGTTCTTCTTCGCTTTTGGCATCCGAAGGGGTGGTGGCTATGCCGATACTCAGCGTGACCCTGAGTGATGAGGCATCGGAAGAAAAAGATGCGCTCATGACAGCCTTTCTTAATCTTTCTGCAATGTTCATTGCCCCCTTGCTGTCTGTCCGCGGCAGTATTGCGGCAAATTCTTCTCCTCCGTACCGGGCAGGTATGTCTATGTCCCTTATTGCTTCTCTTATAATCTTTGAAACCTCTTTGAGAACAAAGTCCCCGGCAGGATGTCCGTATGTGTCGTTTATTTTTTTAAAGAAGTCGATGTCTGCCAGGAGCAGAGAGCTGGGTTCCGAATATCTGCTTAATTTTTTGAGTTCTTCGGAGAGTTTTTCCTGAAAAACCCTGTGATTGAAAAGACCGGTAAGTCCGTCTGTGGTTGCAAGTTTTTCTATCTCTGCATGTAATTTGGCGTTTGCGATGGATGTTGCCGCCTGATTGCACATTACTTCCATCAGTTCTCTCTGGAATGTATCCAGAAAGGCTGCTTTCTCGGAGGACATTACAAACAGTCCGAGCAGTTTGCTCTCATAGATCAAGGGGATGATAAAAATGGAGCATATGTTTCCTGCGTTGAAAGGAAGCACTGAAGCGCGGTAGTCTTTCATGTCAGCCATGTAAAAGGGCTGTCTGTTTTCAACCGCAATATTAATGAATGTGCTTTTCAGATCAAAGACGGTTTTGTTCCCGGATATGCTACCTGTATGGTGTATTAACTCAAATTGTTTCCCCGATGCAATAAAGAGAAACGCATGCGAAGACGCAATCCTTTCTGCCCCTTCGCACAGCTTTTCAGCAATCACGTTTAAGTTGAGCGATGAGACGAGTTTGGAGCTTTCCTCCTTCAATATCTCTAAGTTGTTGTAGTCGCGCTTAAGTTTTGGATAAATTCTTTCCCTCTCAAGGATTCTGGCGAGATGAGCGGCAAACATCTGCACTGTATTCCTGACAGGCTCGCTGAAGGCATGGTAAATGGAACTGTCGGAAGTCAGAACACCGGTTAATGTATAGCCGTCCATTACAGGCACGGCAAGGGCGGATAAAACCTTATTATTTTTTTTATTTTTTATATAGCCGATTTCAGAAATTCTTTCGTTTATCTCGCCGGAGTAAAAAACCTTTTTGGTTTTAAAGCATTCAGCGATGATGCCTTTGCCGGTAACAATTATAACGCCCTTTTCTTCAGTTGAGCATCTCAGCATAAAACCATTCTGGTACGGCATGAAAAGGTTTACTGAATTGGCAAAGACCGCCTGTTTTATTGCCAGCAGAAGTTCTTTAATTTCCTCATCTGTTTTGAGCATTGATGCAAAATAGTACGATACAGCTTCATTGCTGTCTATTGATTCCGTGCTTGTCTCAGGCATAGCCTCCGCCGCGTCTTTAATTGTTTCCAAGGCAGTATAATCTTTGCCTTTCTCCTTCCTGAACCTGTCAAGCATTACAGAGGAAATGACCGCTGTAAGCAGCAGCGAAGCTGAAAAAGCAATTTCCTCAAGAAATGTCTCGTTCATGAATAAAGCCTTCAGCCTGAGAAGCATGACAAGAAAAGACAGAGGCACGACAGTCTGCCAGCTATAAAAAACAGAGGCAGAGATAACAAGCGGGAAATAAACCGGCTTTAGCCATATGAGGTTCAGGGCATTGCTTATGCCCGCAAAAATGAGCGCTACGGAAAAAATAAACTCTACAGAGGCTTTTTTTCTTTTAGATGCGAAATGGAGTATCGAATATGTGATGGCTGTTGCTGCGCTGAACGAGAACCACAGGACAGGCATTGTTGCAGGTAAATCTTTCAGGAGGCCAACCCATGTTAAGACAAGACAAAGCAAGGGAATAGTTTTTTTTATCCAGAAGCCCTGCCCTTCTTTATCTCCTCTTCCCTGAAGAATTTTTTGTATAGCACTTCCCACTCAGGACTCCCCTCGGATAATTTTCTTGAAAAGGATTGCAGTTTTTTTCTCACAGCTGAATCTATATCCTCTCCGATCTTTAATTCATTAACGACGATGCGTTTAATCTCACGCCTTATTTTCCCTTCCTCATCGTTAAGGTCGATTAAATTCCTGCTGATAAGCCCCTGAAGAAGCACATGCGTCAGGTGTGTTATCTTTTCCTCAGAAAGCATCATAAGAGGAGATTTCTCTCTTTCACAATCTTTTGTTTGGTCAGCTCAAAGAGTTTCCTGTAGTCAACTTTGCCGCGCTCTATCTCTGAGTTATGCTTCCTGAGCATTTCTCTTACCTCTTCGTTAACCCTGTCTTCTGCCATGAGCTCAGCCATGATGAGTTCCTCTGTATTGGATAGTAACTGCTCTATTGGGATGCGCGGAGTGATGAGCTGCTTTGAAATAATGCCGTCTACGACCTTTTTAGTTATTAGAGACACCCATGTTTTGGGGATTCTCATGCCCTATTTTTCCACGAACGAAAGAAGCGCTATATTCCGGGCTCTTTTTATAGCCTCGGTCAGGCTTCTCTGATGTTTTGCGCATGCCCCTGTCATCCGCCGTGGAAGAATTTTACCCTTGTCTGTGAGGTAATACCTCAGAGTCCTGATATCTTTGTAGTCTATGAATTCTGCCTTTTCCGAGCAGAACCTGCAGAATTTTTTCCTTTGCATTCTTCTCTGCTGCAAAATTTTCTCCTTTCTGCCAATAAGTTATTTACAATACGAATCTGCTCAAATTTAAAACGGCTCTAAGTCCGTTGTTTCTTCAGGTGGAGCGATATCCTCGGTGCTGTCTACGGCTCGTAGAGCGGAATCTCCCGTCTCTGCTGCGCCGGTTTTCTTTGACAAAAATCTGACCGAACTTGCAACGACCTCCATCCTGCTATGCTTCTGCCCATCCTTCTCCCAGCTTCTCTCCTGCAGCCTTCCTTCAACAAGTACTGATCTACCTTTGTTCAGGTATTGACCCGCGCTTTCAGCCTGCTTGCCGAATACAACTACACCGATGAAGAGAGTCTCGTCTTTGAGTTCGCCTTGCTGTTTTATTTTTGAGTTGACAGCGATTCTGAATGAAGCTACTGCTGTGCCTTGCGGCGTATATCTGAGTTCAGGGTCTTTTGTCAGATTTCCTATTAATATTATTTTATTAAACATGGGCTATGCCTCGCTTTTTTGCTCTGTTTTTTCAGCAGGAACTGCCGAGGTTACTTCCACAGAAGATGACTTTAATGCTGTCTCTGCCTGCTTCTTTCCCAGTTTAATGACCATGTATTTTACTACAGGGTCAAAGACTTTATAGTAGTCTTCAAGTTTTTTTATTGCTGCTGAGGGCGCCTTAAAGACAAGGAGAAGATAAAAGCCTTTTTTCTGCTTTTTAATTTCATAGGCGAGTTTCCTTCTGCCCCACACATCAGTATTCAATATCTCTCCGCCGGAATTTGTTATGAGGTCTTTTATCTTGCCTGAGGCTGTCTCAATCTCTTCGTCGCCGAGAGACGCATTTAGGATTACGATGTTTTCATAGATGTTCATAAGAACACCTCCTTATGGATTTATAGCCCTGTCCTCTAAGGAAGAGCAAGGAGTTGTTATTTATACCACAGAAGGCAAAATAAAATCAACCCAATCTACTTTTTTAGGAGGCTTGTTCTCTAATTTGAATTCAGAAGTTCCCTGAGTTCTTTCCCAACCTTGAAATGAAGCACCTTCTTGGCAGGGACATCAACGCTTTCGCCTGTCTTGGGGTTTCTTGCCTTTCTCGGGTTCCTTGTCTTTAGCCTGAAATTCCCGAAGCCCCTTATCTCTATCTTTTCTCCCCTCTGAAGCGCTTCTTTTATACTGTCAAAAACCGTTTCCATTACTATCTCTGTCTGTTTCCTTGTAAGTCCTTCAACTTTTTCAGATACTTTGTCTACAAGAACTGATCTTGTCATAAAACCTCCAGTATTTGGCTTTAAACTGTCAGCCTATTAGCTGTCCGCCATCTTATAATTATATTAATAGGCTGAATAAATCAAGCCTTTTTCTTCCTGTTGTTTTCTGCCCATACCTCTATTGCGAGTTCAGGACACATCTGGGCGCATAACGCACATCCGGTGCATTTCCCCATGTGTTCAGGATGAGCAGTGAAATATCCCCTTTCGTTGAATTGCTCTTTGATCACTATAACTCCTTTAGGGCAGGACATCACACAGTATTTACATCCTTTACACATTTGTTTGTCTATTACAATTTTCCCTTTCATGCGCTCCTTTCAAGCAGTTCGCCCGCGTGTTTTAAAGACACATCAGTTATCTTTCCGCTTAACATGCGTGCTATCTCAGCCATGCGTTCATCAGGACTGAGCTCTTTTATTTTTACGGAAGTGCTGTCTTTTTTCTGAGATTTTTCTGTCATTATATGAAAATCCGCTGCCGATGCTATCTGAGGAAGATGAGTTATACATATAACCTGATGAGCCTTTGAAAGCCTTTTTAATTTCATGCCTACACTTTCAGCTGTTCTTCCTCCTATGCCGGCATCAACCTCGTCAAATATAAGCACAGGGATGCTGTCAACGTCAGCAAGTATATTCTTTAGCGCAAGCATTATCCTTGAGAGTTCTCCGCCTGAAGCAACCTTTGCCAGAGGTTTAAGAGGCTCTCCGGGATTTGCTGAAAAAATGAATTCAATTATATCAATGCCGGTGGAGGACAGCGGAGAGGCGATGACATCAACTCTGAATCCGGCCTTTTCAAATGCAAGCTCTTTCAATATCTTTTCTACTGCTTTGCTTATGTCTTTTGCTGTCTGTTTTCTTTTTTCTGACAGGTTGGTAGCTGCATTCATGAGTTTTTCTTCTTTTTCTCTGAGCTGGCATTCAAGCATATCAATCTTCTCATCAGAATGTTTTAAGGTTGAGAGTTCTTTTTCCGCCCCATCCCTGTAGCTGATTATTGAGTCAGCTCCGTCTCCGTATTTTTTCTCAAGTTTTTTTATGGTTTCAAGCCTTTCCTCTATGGTTTCAAGCCGCTTTGGGTCAAGATCGTATTTTTCCTTGAACCCTCTCAATGATAGAGCCCCATCTTCAAGCAGAGGCTTTGCCGACTCAAGAAGGCCGAGAGTTTCATTAATGTTCGGGTCTATTGCAGTCATTTCCCGAAGTTTTGAGATGACAGAAGCGAGTTTCTCTGTGCATGCGCCTTCTGATGCGTAGAGCAGTGTATATGCTGTTTCTACAAGTTCGTTCAGCTTATTCAGGTTGAAAAGTATAACCCTCTCTTCTTCCAGCGCTTCCTTTTCTCCTTTTTTAAGCGAAGCAGAGTCTATTTCATTTATCTGGAAGCTCAGAAGGTCAATCCGCTGCATTCGTTCCTTCACATTTTCCTTAAGTTTGCCGAGTTCTCTTTTGAGCGACTGAACTTCATGAAACACTGCCTCAACCTCTGCCCTTTTGTCATGGAGTTTGCCGTAAAAATCCAGAAGGGTTCTCTGGTTATCCGTTGAAAGCAGGCTTTGGTGTTCATGCTGCCCGTGCATGTCAACGAGGGTTTTGCCTATAGCGGACAGGCTCTGGATGTTAACAAGCGAATCGTTTATATATGCCCTGCTCTTCCCTGCAGATGAGATATTTCGCCTTATTACAATCCCGTCTTCGGAGATAATGCCCATTTCCCGAAGCATCGGATGGCCTGATACCTCAAAGAACGCCTCAACAGACGCTTCATCCTTCCCGCTTTTAATCATCCCGGTCTGAGCCCTTTCTCCAAGCGCAAGGCCGAGGGCGTCAACAATTATCGATTTTCCCGCACCTGTCTCTCCTGTTAAGACATTCAGTCCGGTTTCGAATCTTATTTTGAGGTCATCAATTATAGCGAGGTTTTTTATCCTGAGTTCTTTAAGCATTGAATGGAGATAGCGCTATTTTTGTTTTACTTTTTGAGAATATTTCTGAGCTCCCTTGCATTCTTCGGAGCATAACCGTCGGCTTCATTATTGAAATACAGGAAAACGTCTTTGCCGTCTTTCAGGAATTTATTTATTGCCTTTGCATCTGCCCTAAGCTGTTCAGTCGTATAGCCAGAGGCGTATTCTCCATCAGCGCCGTGCCTCCTGATATATACGAAATCAGCAGTAGCCGGCACGCTGCATAAAAAATCAGGCCAATCAGCGAGGCACAATGCTGTATTGTTTTTCCCGAGAAGTGATATAACCTGTCTATTTATCCAGCTTTTAGCCCTGAATTCAAAGGTGTTTCTTACTTTATATTGGCTTAGCGTCTCAAGAAAATCTTTCAGTTTACCGATATCTGCCTTAAAGTCAGGAGGAAACTGCCACAGGACAACCCCGAGTTTCTCTCTAAGTGCGGTTATTCTTGAAAAAAATACATCCAGCGGCTCGGCAGGGGATTTTAATTTTTTGACATGGGTTATAAACCTGCTTCCCTTGAGTGAGATTATAAAGTCTTTGGGTGTTTCGCTGTACCACTTTGAAAATGTCTCTTTCTCGGGGACACTGTGAAAAGTGACGTCAAGCTCAACAGTTGCGAATTTTTTGCAATAGTATTCAAGCCACTGTCTTCTGGAGAGTTCATTAGGATAAAATGTCCCCTGCCAGTTATCGTAAAGGAAGCCACTGCATCCTATCTTCACACAAGGCATAAAACATTGTATCATATAACTGCTCTGTATTGAAAGGTTTTTTACTCTCTTGAGAGGGCAAAACAGAGCAGACAGCATGGATTTAAGGGGTATGCCGTGAAGACTTTTATGGAAAATGAGAGGGAAGTGGTTTTATAATAGATGGCTTATTAATACATTTTAATACATTCAGGAGGGTTTTATGACTGACATAAAGAGAATCGGAATTATCACAAGCGGCGGAGACTGCGGAGGCTTAAATGCGGTTATCAAGAGCGCTGCACGGGAGGCATATGCGTATGGAATTGAAACAGTAATAATCCCGAACGGTTATGCAGGACTTTATAACCTTGTTGACCTTGAAAATGTTGTAGTTCTGAATGCGGAGAGGGTAAGCCGCATTGAGGCATCCCTTGCAGGTTCCGAGGCAGGGCATTCAAGGGTAAAGATAAGCAAGATAAAAGACCCGAATACTTATGACAGGATTAAATCGGGGCTTGAAAAATTCAAGATAGACGCCCTGATTATAAGCGGCGGCGACGATACCGGAAGCGTTGTCATAGACCTTAACTCTCATGGCATTCCGTGTGTTCATGTGCCTAAGACCATGGACCTTGACCTTCAGCCCTATAGTGTCGGAGGAGATTCTGCGGTAAACAGGATTGCTCTTTTCACAAGAGACATAAAGACAACAGGGATGAGCCACAACCGGATTATTGTGATGGAAGTTTTCGGCAGATACGTGGGGCACACCGCCTTGCGCGGCGGCGTGGGAGCAGAGGCTGACTGCATACTTCTTCCCGAGATACCTGTTGATTTTGATGTTGTGTATGGCCATATGAAGACCACATACTTTGCGCGGGTGGAAAGGAGCGATGTTAAGGCAGGCACATATATTATTGTGGCAGCTGAGGGGATCAAGACAGTAGGCGGTGAACTTTTGTATGACGAATCCTCCGGAGCCGATGCCTTTGGTCATAAGAAACTTGCAGGAGCAGGGAAATATGTAAAGCAGCAGCTTGAGAAAAGACTGAAGGCAGACCCTGATGTTAAAGAATTCATGAAGAGAGTAGGGATGTATGCGCCAGGGGTTTATGAGGTGCCTGAAGTCAGAGAAGTAACACCGGGACACCTTGTGCGCTCAGGGCCGTCGTCTGCTTATGATGTCAATTTCGGGCAGAGGGCAGGAGCCGCAGCAGCCCTGCTCTTGCTTGAAGGCAAGACAGGGAATACAGTAGTTGATGTGGAAGGCAGCAAGATATGTTATATCCCTACGTCAGAGGCTATAAAGAGAAGGGAAGTGGATATTAGTGAGATTGCATTATTTGAAAGCCTCGGCACCTGCTTTGGAAGAAAGCCTCAGAAATTTAGGTACGAGCTTGTGGAAACTAAAGGAGTGCCCAAAAGGCATCTGTAACTTTAGATTCTTGACAAATGATTTTGTCAGGTGGTTTAATTATCCGTGGTAACCTATCCTGAATGTTTGATAGAAGAGGAAAAAGCTTCTATCCTCATTGTTGATGACCTCGAAGTTCACTTAGAACTGATGGAGGCTATCTTTGAGAAAGAAGGCTACCATGTTCTGACCGCGCATAATGCCGATGAAGTGCTCCAGCTTCTTGAAAAGTCCTCACCTGATCTGGCTATCCTTGACGTGATGATGCCTGGCATGAATGGTTATGATCTCTGCAAAAGGCTGAAGGAGAAAAGCGGGGCGAGATTCTTCCCTGTAATCCTTGTAACTTCGCTGTCAGAGATGGAAGATAAGATAGCCGGCATTGAGGCCGGAGCTGATGATTTTATAACTAAACCTTTTAAATCTATTGAACTTACTACGAAAGCCCGTTCGCTATTAAAGTTAAAAAGACTTCAGGAAGAGCTTGACCATTCAGAAAGTGTAATCCTTACGCTGGCAGTAGCATTAGAGGCAAAAGACCCTTATACGAAAGGTCATTCAGTGAGGGTAGGAAATCTTTCAGCAGAATTTGCTGCATTTATCGGGCTTCCGGAAAAAGAACAGACCATTATCAAGAAAGCGGGGATCATTCATGATATCGGTAAGATAGGGATAGGAGATTATATCCTTCATAAAGGCGGTGTTCTTACAAAAGAGGAAATAAGGTTCATAGAACAGCACACGATTATAGGAGAAAAGATATGCAGACCGCTTTATTCGCTCAGTGTGATACTCCCGGCAATAAGGCATCATCATGAGAGATGGGATGGCGAGGGATTCCCTGACGAACTTAAAGGCGAGCAGATACCGGTTATGGCAAGGATTCTTTCAATCGCGGATACTTTTGACGCAATGGTATCAGAAAGGCCATACAGAAGCCCGATTTCTATAGAGGAGGCAATTAAGAAAATGGGACAAGAAAAAAACTCAGGCCAGTGGGACCCCGCACTTCTTGAAAAGTTTGTAGAGATGATGGGAGGTCTTAAGAAATGATAAAGGTAGCCATAGTAGGAGCAGGAAAAGGCGGAAGCTATCTCCTTGAAGTATTTCATATAAATGGCGAGGTAAAAGTAGTCGGCATAGCTGATAAGGATAATAAGGCCCCCGGACTCAACCTTGCAAAAGACTGGGGTGTTTTTATTGCCAGCGATGTGAATGACCTCTTCAGTCAGAGCCCTGAGATTATAATAAATTCAACCGGTGAGCCAAAGGTCAGCGAATTCATTAAACAAGCCGCTCCTTATTCTGTAGAGATTATTGAAGGCACAAGCGCAAAATTCCTCTGGGACATTGTAAAGAGGCAGCAGATGGCAAAGAATGATATGAGTGTTCTCTACCAGAATGGTATTCGCATTACAAAAGCCAGAAATCTTAAAGAGGTTTTAAATAAAATATTAGAGTCTGCAATGAAACTTACAGAAACACCTACAGGCAGCATAGCCCTTATTGACGGTGATGAGATGTTTATGGCTGCACATAGCGGATTAACCTGTGAGTTCTTTAAAGAAAAGAGATGGAAGCCGAGAAAAGATGGTCTGACATACTGCATACTCAGGGATAAAGAACCGGTTGAGTTTCAGGACACAGAGAAAAACCCAATCTTTGAGGGCACGCAAATTTTAAAGGAAGGGATAAGGTCGCTTCTGGCATCTCCGCTTCCTCTTGATAGCGGCATTGTCGGGATTCTCTATCTGGATGATTTTAAACCAAGGGAGTTTACTGAGAGGCATAAAAATCTCATAAAGATTTTCTCTTCTTTTGCTGCACAGGCAATAGAGAAATTCAAACTTCTCCATGAGCTTGAAGAATCACTTGGTTATCTTCAGGGAGTGCTCGATGATTCACAGGATATGATTACCACGACTGACAACAGTGGCAGGATTGTTAAATTCTCAAAAGGCGGGGGCAGGATTCTGGGCTACGGGGTGGATGAGGTTATAGGAAGGAACGCAGCCGAGTTTTATGTGGATAAGGAAGAGAGGGCAAAAATTCTTGAGGTGCTTAAAGAAGAAGGAGCGGTATATAATTACGAGACAAAACTTCTGAAAAAAGACGGCTCTCATGTAGATATAAGCCTTACCATCTCCCGTCTCAGGGATAAAGCCGGCAATATCATAGGCACAGTTGGCGTCAGCAAGGACATTACCGAAGAAAAGCAGTTAAGAGAAAAACTTGAAGATAAAAACAAAGAGCTTGAAGAACTCACGCAAGGCCTTGAAGAAAAGGTACTTGAAAGGACGAGGGAGCTTGAGAAAATAAACAGACAGCTCAGAAGGGCAAATGAGATAAAAGGACGGTTTATAGCAAACATGAGCCATGAGTTGCGGACCCCGCTTCATTCTATTGTAGGGTTCTCAGAAGTCCTCCTTGACAGGACATTCGGTGATATAAATGAGAAGCAGCAAAGGCATATAACGAATATACTCACCTCAGGCAAACACCTCCTGCATCTTGTAAACAACATCTTAGACCTCGCAAAGATAGAGGCAGGCAGAATAGATATATCACATGAGACGTGCTCTTTAAAAGCTGTAACAGATGAGGTGCTCATGGTTGTCAAACATCTTGCAGATAGAAAGCGGATAGAATTAAAAACAGATATAAGCCCTGAGGTTTCCAATTTTATTGCGGACAAGGTCAAGTTCAAGCAGGTTTTATATAATCTGCTGTCTAATGCTATAAAATTTACGCCGGAATCGGGGAAGGTAGGAATAAGAACAGAAAAATTAATAAACAGAGACTTGCTTCCATGGGCGATTAAGGGGCAGGAGTTTTTGAAGCTGTCAATCTGGGATACTGGTGTCGGCATCAGATCCGAAGACAAAGAAAGGGTGTTTGATGAATTTGAACAGCTTGACCCGTCAAAATCAACTGAGGGCACGGGCCTTGGACTGTCTTTAACAAAGAAGCTTGTTGAACTGCACGGCGGATATATAGATGTAGAGAGCAACTATGGCAAGGGGAGCGCATTTAATGTGTATATGCCTCTGATTATATCTGAAAAATACGAGGAAGAAAAACGAGCCTTGCCGGAAGCTGTCATTGCTGTTACAGATAAAGTTGAGAACGCACCGCTGGTTCTTGTTGTAGAGGATGATATTCCTACCTCAGAGTTGTTGTCCATCCATCTTGCCAAGGCCGGATACAGGACTGTGCACGCATACGACGGCATAGAGGCGATAGAGAAGGCAAGAGAGGTTCAGCCTTTTGCCATAACCCTTGATATAATGCTGCCCAAGAAAAACGGATGGGAGGTCCTCCAGCACCTTAAATCAGACTCTGAGACAAGCGATATCCCGGTGATTATCCATTCAATAATAGACAATAAAGAGCTCGGGTTTGCCCTTGGAGCCGTAGATTACATTGTAAAGCCATTGGATAAGGCAAATATCCTGAGCAGGCTTGAGCAGATCTCTTTAGCAACAAAAAACAGGCGCTATCCTGTCACTGTCCTCACAGTTACCGACGATGCGGGCATTCAAAAACA
Organism: Nitrospirota bacterium; assembly: GCA_026387575.1. Taxonomy (GTDB): domain Bacteria; phylum Nitrospirota; class Thermodesulfovibrionia; order Thermodesulfovibrionales; family UBA1546; genus UBA1546. The sequence goes on from JAPLLK010000019.1 coordinate 12,800, forward strand.
TTTCCAGCATATACTTGGAGGCGAAGGATTTCTTGTGCACTCGGCAGCTAATTCTCAGGAGGGGATTAATCTTGCGCTGGCAACCAATCCCAATTTGGCAATTATAGACCTGAATATTCCCGAAGGCGGATTTAATCTTATCAAGAGGTTTAAGGAAAATCCTGCCACAAAAATGATGCCTGTATTTGCCCTTACGTCCAGCGCGCTTTCAGAAGATGAAAACCTTTCTATGACAGGGCAGATAGAAAGGGTGTTGAGAAAAGATGCGCTTAGTTCAAAGGAACTTATAACACATCTGAGAGACCTTGAGGTCTTACATCCCAAAAGGGCAGGGCTTATTGATGAGACAACGGGGATATTCAATCACAGATATTTCCAGATAAGGCTGGCGCAGGAAACCAGCAGGGCAAGAAGGTATAACCTTACTTTTGCAATGGCTATATTCGGGGTTGACTACTTTACCCATTATACGAACAGACACGGAGAATACTACGGGAATCTTGCATTGCGGAAGATTGCGGAACTTTTGAGAAAGGATATCAGGGGTTCCGATGTTGTTGTAAGGTATGGCAGCGATGCCTTTGCCCTGATACTTACTAACACATATCTTTCCTCTGGAGTTGCTTTGTGCAAGAGGTTCCTCTCAACAATTCATGATTATCCATTCCTTAAAGAGGAAAGCCAGCCGAATGGCAGGCTTACCGCAAGCGCAGGCATTTTGGAATTCAGTGGGCAGTCCGTTGAGGAATTACTCGAGTCTGCGGAGAAGGCGCTTTTGCTTGCTGTTGAGAAAGGCAGAAACAGGGCAGAGGCTGTCTCAAATGAGCAGCAGAAAATACAAAATTAAGAGATTCGTAGTTTAACCCAGACAATGCATTTTTGGGTTAAGAAAATATTTTGAAGAGCAGAAGCGTCACGACCGCTCCCATGAGACTTCCAAGAACAACCTCCCACCACGTGTGGACTTTTGTTATAACCCTGCTCTGAGCGATTATTACAGCCAGGATAAAAGACAGCAAGGAGGCGGTAAAGTTCGCTGCTATGAATGTTACGGCTATCCATGCCGAAAATGCGAGCGCAGCATGT
>JAPLLK010000094.1 GCA_026387575.1 Nitrospirota bacterium
GGGCCGGGAATGAGGGAGATGCTTTCGCCAACAGCAACAATCGCGGGCCTGGGATTAAGCGAATCAGTTGCCCTGATAACAGACGGAAGGTTTTCAGGAGGGACAAGAGGCCCATGCATAGGGCATATATCGCCTGAAGCAATGGAAGGCGGTGTCATAGCGATTATCAAGAACGGAGACAGGATAAAAATTGACATTCCGGGAAGAAGGGTTGACCTTCTTCTCTCCGAAAAAGAGATAAAGGAAAGGCTCAGCAAATGGAAACGACCAAAGCCTAAGATAACAAAAGGCTATCTTTCAAGGTATGCAAGGATGGTTACTTCAGCAGGAACAGGCGCAGTGATGAAATAGCGTCTGCGGCATATTTTAAGCAGGATGTTTTAAGAATAAAATATAGATTGCCGTAGCTTATCAGTACAATCACTAAAGCCACTAAAATCCGAGCAAGAGAGAATTTCTTTTTTGAATTTCTCTATCATGGAAATTTTTAAGAATTTATAGACATTTTCATAATCTTTTGTGGTAAAATTATTTAAATTTTAAAAGGAGTTGCGTGCGATATGAAGATTTCAGGCTCAGAGATATTAATTGAATGTCTGAAAAAGGAAGGAGTTAAGCACATCTTCGGGTATCCCGGAGGCGTTGTGCTGAACATCTTTGACTCTCTCTATGACAATAAGGATTTACGTCTGATTCTTACAAGGCACGAGCAGGGCGCTGTTCATGCGGCAGACGGTTATGCAAGGGCATCTGGAAAAGTTGGCGTTGCTCTTGTGACATCAGGCCCCGGCGCGACAAATACAGTTACAGGTATTGCTACCGCATCAATGGATTCCATACCGCTTGTTGTGTTTACAGGGCAGGTGTCGACAATGCTTATCGGCAATGATGCATTTCAGGAGGCTGATATAGTAGGCATAACAAGGCCATGCACAAAATATAACTACCTTGTTAAGGATGTGAAGGACCTTGCAAGGATAGTAAAAGAGGCATTTTATATAGCGTCTTCAGGCAGGCCGGGCCCTGTGCTTATAGACCTTCCGAAAGATGTAACTGTAGGAAAAGCTGATTTTGTCTGGCCTGAGCTTGACATAAGGAGCTACAAGCCCACTTACGAAGGCAATAAGTGGATGATTACGCAGGGTGCGAATCTCATAGCAAAAGCAAAGAAACCTGTGATAATTGCCGGAGGAGGGGTGATACTCTCAGGAGCTGCCAAAGAACTCAAGGAGTTTGCAGAGCATGCTGACATCCCTGTGACTATGACACTTATGGGGCTTGGAGGATTTCCGGGTTCGCATAAACTTTCACTCGGCATGCTTGGAATGCACGGGACTTATTATGCCAACAAGGCAGTTCAGGATGCAGACCTTATTATTGCCGTAGGAATGCGTTTTGATGACAGGGTGACAGGCAAGGTTGATGCATTTGCGCCCAATGCAAAGATAATTCATATAGACATTGACCCGACATCAATAAAAAAGAATGTGAGAGTTGATGTTCCTGTAGTGGGTGATGTTAAGAAGGTTCTGGCAGTGATGAATAAGGTGCTTAAAGAAGAAGTGAAAGAACAGTGGGGCGAGGTCAGGAAGGCATGGCTCAAGCAGATAGGTGCATGGCGTGCAGAAAGGCCTCAGACTTATACTCACAGCGATGAGATTATAAAACCACAGTTTGTCGTTGAGAAGATATACGAACTTACAAAAGGAGATGCGATTATAACAACAGAAGTCGGGCAGAACCAGATGTGGACAGCGCAGTTTTATAAATTTGATAAACCAAGGACACTTCTGACATCAGGAGGGCTCGGCACCATGGGTTACGGTTTCCCCGCTGCAATCGGAGCGCAGTTTGCACATCCTGAAAAGCTTGTTATTGACATTGCAGGCGACGGAAGCATACAGATGAACATACAGGAGCTTGCCACAGCTGTTGTAAATAAGCTTCCTGTTAAGGTAGCCATACTCAACAACAGATACCTTGGAATGGTAAGACAGTGGCAGGAACTCTTTTTTGATGAAAGATATTCTCATACCAAGCTTGATGAGAGCGTGCCTGACTTTGTAAAGATTGCCGAGGCATACGGCGCTGTGGGATTAAGGGCCACAAAGCCGAGCGAGGTTGAGCCCGTGCTTAAAGAGGCTTTCAGGATAAAGAAGACTGTGTTTATGGATTTTGTTGTTGACTGGAAGGAAAAGGTTTATCCGATGGTTCCTGCAGGCGCAGCGATAGACCAGATGCTTTTTGAACAGGCAGAAAAGAAGGCCGAGAAAAAATTAAAAGTAGTGAAATAAATCTGAGGTGAAGGAATGAGACATACAATCTCTGTTCTTGTTGAAAATAAATTCGGTGTGCTTTCCAGGGTATCAGGTCTTTTCAGCGGAAGAGGCTATAACATTGAAAGCCTCTCTGTAGGAGAGACTATAGACCCTCAGATTTCTGTTATGACAATAGTAACAACAGGGGATGACTCGGTTATTGAGCAGATTACGAAACAGCTCAATAAGCTTATTGATGTCATAAAAGTCACTGACATGACAGAGCTTGACCATGTTGAGCGTGAAATGGTGCTCATAAAAGTATCTCCGAGACAGCAGGACAAGGCAGAGGTGTTAAATCTGACCGAGATATTCAGAGGGAGGATTGTGGATTCAAGCCAGAAGACATATACAATAGAAATCACAGGCAATGAAAAGAAGATAGAGGCGTTTGTAGAGCTTATGCGGCCTATGGGCATAAAGGAATTTGTAAGGACAGGCAAGGTAGCTATAACAAGAGAAGGCATAAAGAAGTAAGGTAAATATCCTTATAAATAGGGTAAATAATTTTTCTGTAACAAGGCTTAAAAAAAGTTGCAAACACAATTTGCAGGTGGTAGGATATTTTTAAAGGGTATTTAAAGGAGGTGAATTAACATGAGGATCCCATTAATGAAGCAATTGTCATGGTATTTGAT
>JAPLLK010000080.1 GCA_026387575.1 Nitrospirota bacterium
ACCATCCCATAATTAATAAAAAAGCAAAAGAGAATGACGTAGACCCTTCTCTTGTCACTGCTGTTATAAAAGCAGAATCAAACGGCAATCCTCATGCTGTTTCAAGAAAAGGAGCAATGGGGCTTATGCAACTGATGCCGGGAACTGCAAATGACCTGCAGGTAAAAAACCCGTTTGACCCTGAAGAAAACATTGACGGAGGAACAAGATACCTCAGATACCTCATCGAAAGATTTAACGGCAACTTAACTCTTGCGCTTGCAGCGTATAATGCAGGGGCAAAGACTGTTGAAAAACATGGCGCTGTTCCTCCAATCGCAGAGACAAAATATTATGTCAGAAAAGTGCTTGCCCTGTATAAGGGAAAAACTGACATCTCTTTCCCGGGCTCGAATAAAAGGAAAAAACCAGAGCCTATATATAAGATAATAATGGACGACGGAACAGTTCTCTTCACAAATTTCCCTCTTTACAATAATAAAACCAATTCAGTCAGGCTTTAGATGTTTGCAGAAAATCTCACTCTTCAAGAAGAAATTCTGAAGCTGAAAGAACAGAGGCATGCAATAATCTTATCCCACAACTATCAGAGGGATGAGGTGCAGGACATAGCTGATTTTGTCGGTGACTCGCTTGAGCTTTCAAGGACAGCAGCCACAATAGAATGCGATGTGATAGTCTTTGCAGGCGTTAATTTTATGGCTGAAAGCGCATCAATTCTTTCACCTGAAAAGACAGTCCTGCTTACAGAACTTGATGCGTGCTGCCCTATGGCAGATATGATAAGAGTTGATTCTGCGAGGCCTGTGAGAAGAAGTTTTCCGGGCTTTGATAATCCGCCGTCTTATGTTTATCCTCCTGAATTCACCCTGCGCGACATAAAGGCACAGCATCCCGGGGTTCCTGTTGTTACTTATGTGAATACAACCGCAGACGTAAAGGCAGAAAGCGATATATGCTGCACATCTGCAAATGCCGTGAAGGTGATAGAATCCCTTCCATCCGCTAAGGTGATATGCATCCCTGACAAAAATCTCTCCATGTGGGCAGCGAGGAATACAAAAAAGCAGGTGATTGCATGGGACGGTTTCTGTCATGTTCATGAGAGGGTAACTCCGGAGGATGTTAAGAAGGCGAGGGCAGAGCATCCTAATGCTGTTTTGATGGCACATCCTGAATGCAGGATTGAGGTGCTTGATATGGCTGACCATGTTACGAGCACGTCAGGAATGCTCAGATTTGCAGCAGCATCTTCTGCAAAGGAATTTATTGCAGGTACAGAGATAGGCCTTCTGTATCGTCTGAGAAAGGAAAATCCTGATAAGGTGTTTTATCCCTTAAGAAAAGACATGATCTGCCCGAACATGAAAAGGACAACGCTTAAGAGCGTTCTCAGAGCATTAAAGGAGAACAGCTATGTAATCAAAGTTCCTGACAATATCAGGATACCTGCGAAAAGGGCTCTTGACAGGATGCTGGCAATCAAATAGGTTATTCTTTTATCTCAACAATCATTCCGAGCCGTTCATGAGATACAGTTTTTGCTCTGAAATTTTTACGACAATTGAATATTCGTATGCCAGAGCGATGAACGGAAAAGTTGTAAAGATGAATAAAATGCAGGAAAGAAGTAATAATTTTCCTGGCCGTATTTTTATGCTTTTAGAAGATGTATTTTGCAGTTTTGACACTGTTATTTCATCTTCATCTTCATTCATTTCACAAATGTCGTTTTTACCCTCTTAGACTTAATGAAATAGGGAACCCATATTAAACATCCTATGAGAGTTCTAGCAAGTTCCCTGACTGATTCAGGGTCATTCTGATTTGCGATAAGCGGTATCGCCTTAGCAGCAAAATAGTCGGCTGCTACAAAAACCAGATTTGAGAGCAGGAATATAATTATCATTTTTGGGAAAATTTTCTTTTTCCTGAAGAACATTATGGCTGCGATAATCGAAAATATGATGAAGATGCTATTTCCAGCCAATTCAAAGATGAGCAGTGGCGCCCATAATGGATGATAGGCTTCTGTTCCGGGTGTTGTCATAATAGCCCACGTTTCGCTTGAAAACGCAGGCAGGAGATCCTTGCCCAAGGAAACTAACATTCTCAGCGGGTTAAAAATCAAGCCTATTGCTACCAGTATTAACCAGCCGCCAATACCTTCAAGCTTTTTTGTCGTGTTATCCGTCTTTTTCAACTCTGCCATCTGAGACCTCCTTTTAATCTGATATCTGCCCTATATTTACCCCTGCGAACAGATTGGTTTTAGTAAATGAAGGAAATATAAAAAGTGTCCCTCATTAATCCTTTTAGCTTCAAGGCAACGGTGTATTTAAATCCTAGTAATAATCAGAAGGAAGATTAGCCAATAAATAGTGACAAACAAGCATGGTAATAACCATGAAAAGTATCGTGGTTTGGCAGCTCCTATAAATCCGTCCATCCTCGTTAATCCTGAGGTTGGATAATGAAGGGTCTCTTTATTGTCAGGACTTTCAAGTCTCCGTATGGCAGGGTCAAAAAAGATGGATTCATCAGAATAGATATATTCACCTGCACAGTTCAACTTTCTTTCCATAAATCTCGCCTGAAAATACCGGAGCTTCAACTTTAGCTGTACTCTCATGGCAAAGGCTGTCCAGTATGCATTTATAGACATCCCGATAATAATACAGATAAAGAAGAGGGCTAAATCCATATATGTCAAGATATAGTTGACCTTATGAATAACAGAAGAAATAAAGGTAATCGTAAATAAAAGGACTACAATATTAAGGAATAAAAAAAAGATTTCTGTCCATCTTAAACGATCTTCCATATCCGATATTACCGACAACAACACCATGTATTTATTTGCAGTTTCATTATCTGTTCTTTGTTCAACTTTATCCATAATTTGCTCCTTTCAATTTGGTTTTATTTGCCGCCAAAGGCAAACTATAAAACAGCCTAAAAAAGTTCTTTTATACATATCAATCAGAGGAAATGATTTGTTCGTAGACAATAACTCCATTTTTTTCTCTTGCAACTATTTTTATCTGATTACCTAATGGCTGTGTTACGTTGATCGTGCCATTTGGAGGTGGGTCTTCTGAATTCCACAACGGACGATTCAACCATGGGGATTTCTCTTTTAATGTGATGTTTCTTCCATTTATGTAAGTATTGACAACTCCAGCATTAAACAATTCTTCATTTGTCATGTCATCTCCGTTTATTACACCGTCAAAATTTGTATCAATCTCTCTGAAACTTCTCTGGGAAGAAAGCGAAGATTGGAACCAGAGTAATAACTCAACTCTTGAATTGCTGGCGGTTCTTGTAATCATTGCTATTCGAGCCCTCTCCTGAACACCGATATAACTGACTATTGCGACACCCGCCAACATAGTCATAACCATAACAACTACTATAAGTTCAATGAGTGAAAAGCCATTATTATTCCTTAATAATTTCACATCGATAATATATGAAATCTCATTATAAAAAGACAACTACAAAATAAGCTGGTGATGTGACCGATAACCGTCTTTTCTCCCTTATTCCCCTTGTTTATTTTTTGTTAGATCGTATAAGTTGTTACTACTACCTATTCAAAACTTGCTGACTAAACAAAAAAGGGCACAGACTTTGTCGTCTATGCCCTTTTGCATTCATTCAATCCTAATCCTCCTTTTAAGGACAGGAAATATTTAACTTTAAACCGTTGATTTGCTCAGGTCTTTGCCTGTTTTTTCCTTAATCGCTGCCTGTGCCCCTGCGAGCCTTGCAATAGGAACCCTGTAAGGCGAGCAACTTACGTAATTTAAGCCGATCTTGTGGCAGAACTCAATAGACCTTGGGTCGCCGCCGTGCTCTCCGCAGATTCCCATCTTAAGGTCTTTCTTGACCTTCCGTCCTTTCTCAATCGCGATTTTCATAATCAAGCCCGTGCCGCCCTGATCAAGCGTGATGAACGGGTCATCCTCAAGTATTCCCTTTTCAACGTAAAAGGGGAGGAACCTTCCCGCGTCATCCCTTGAAAGGCCGAATGTTGTCTGTGTCAGGTCATTTGTGCCGAATGAGAAGAAGTCTGCCTGCGTCGCAATCTCATCCGCTGTTATCGCAGCCCTCGGAAGCTCTATCATTGTCCCTACAGTGTAATTTACTTTTATTTTATACTTCTTCTGGACGTCATCTGCAACTTTAATGACGAGTTCTCTCATCATTTTAAGTTCACTCACATGGCCCACCAAAGGTATCATTATCTCAGGGATTACCTTAATCTTCTGTTTTGCAAGCTCGCATGCAGCCTCCATTATTGCCTGTGCCTGCATTGCGTATATCTCAGGGTAGGTAATGCCAAGCCTGCATCCCCTGTGCCCGAGCATCGGATTGAACTCATGCAACACCTTGTTTCTGGATTTAAGCTTGTCAACAGGGACTTCCATCTGATATGCAAGTGTCTTGAGTTCTTCATCTGTATGCGGAAGGAATTCATGCAGAGGAGGGTCAAGAAGCCTGATTGTGACAGGGAGACCTTTCATTGCCTTGAATATGCCTTTGAAGTCTCCTTTCTGCATTGGAAGGAGTTTGGCAAGCGCTGCCTGTCTTCCCTCCGTATCATCCGCAAGTATCATCTCCCTGACTGCTATTATCCTTTCAGGCTCAAAGAACATATGCTCTGTTCTGCAAAGCCCGATTCCCTCCGCCCCGAAATCTCTTGCTACTTCCGCATCATGAGGAGTGTCTGCGTTTGTCCGAACCCCGATTTTTCTTAATTCATCGACCCATTTCATGAATATGCCAAAGTCGCTTGTGGGTTCAGGCGTTATAAGCGGCGCCTCGCCAAGAATAACCTCGCCTGTCGTGCCGTTAAGCGTGAGATAGTCTCCCTCTTTGAGAGTAGTTGCGTTAACGGTGAAATATCTCTGACTCTCGTTTATGTTTATTGCGCCGCAGCCTGCAACGCAGCATTTGCCCATTCCCCTTGCCACAACAGCGGCATGTGAGGTCATTCCGCCTCTTGCTGTGAGGATACCCTGCGCAGCATGCATTCCGCCGATATCCTCAGGTGATGTCTCTGTTCTAACAAGTATTACTTTCTCGCCTCTTTCAGCGGCCTTCTCAGCGTCATTTGCTGTAAAGACTACCTTTCCGACTGCAGCGCCGGGTGAGGCTGGAAGCCCTTTTGCTATTACGCTGATTTTTGCTTTCGGATCTATCATCGGATGGAGAAGCTGGTCAATCTGCTGGGGGTCTATTCTTAATATGGCAGTCTTTTTGTCTATCAGCCCCTCTTTTACCATGTCAATGGCTATCTTTAAGGCTGATGCCGCTGTCCTTTTTCCGACCCTTGTCTGAAGCATATAGAGTTTCCCTTCCTGAACAGTAAACTCTATATCAAGCATATCTTTATAGTGTTTTTCGAGCTTTTTATAAATCCTGTCAAGTTCAGTGTATGCCTTTGGAAGCCTTTTCTTCAACTCG
>JAPLLK010000043.1 GCA_026387575.1 Nitrospirota bacterium
CTTTATAAACCAAAGGGCTGCGATGAGTGCAACCATTCAGGGTACAAAGGCAGAGCCGGCGTATACGAATTGTTAATAGGGACAAAAGATATAAAGAGAGTTATTGCAAAGCGAGGCACTGTGGAAGAAATAAGACAGCAGGCAATCAAAGACGGCATGAGAACCCTTTATCAGGACGGCATAGCAAAGGTATTTTCCGGCCTCACCACTTATAAGCAGGTAAGAAGCGTGTGCATTCAGTAGTTCAATTCCTGCAAGCAGCAACGACTGCAAATTTTAAAAAAACTCTATCTTCCATGCAGTTTTTCGCTATATAAGTAAGACTTTTTTTTAGAAACAAAAATACCGGCAGCAATAGACACTGGGAACAGAATAACAGAGACCTTCCAATTACCAAATAAGAAAATCAATGTGCAACCTTTGAGGGCATTTCGTATTTTGTGGTAATATGGATAAAAATTTATTGGAAACTTTTCAGATGAAAAAGCTAAAGATAAAAGTAATCACAAATGCAAAGAAAAATGCGGTTGTTGAAGGAGCAGGGACGCTGAAGGTTTATGTAAACGCCCCTCCTGTTGACGGAAAGGCTAATAAGGTTGTGGCTGAAGTGTTGGCAGAACATTTTAAGGTAAGAAAAAGCAGTGTGAAGATACTCAAGGGCGAGAAGTCAAAAGAGAAGGTGATAGAAATTGATATGTAAAAACCCTAATCTCTGCCGGTCATAAACTCACATCCCATACAAGCCCGTCTTTTTTCTCTATCGCTTCTTTGACCTTATTCCAGTCAACCCTGTCAAGCGCATTGAGTTCTTTAAGCTTTTCTTTTATCTTGTCATCATAATTTATGCGCTTTTTATAAAAATCCTTATAAACCTCAATCACGATTCTGTTGTCAGAGGTCTTTGCTGCTTTTACCGGTTCATAGATCACCATCCCTTTTGTCCCGGCAACCACATCATTAAACAAGAACTCGGCAACCTCTTGCCTGAGCCTCATGCAGCCGTGGCTTCTGAATTTGTAGATGCTCTGCGGCGCGTTTGTGCCGTGAAGCCCTATTCCTTCAAGCGAAAGCTGAAGCCAGTATTTCCCAAGCGGGTTTTCAGGTCCGGGAGGTATTTCTACGATAACATCCTTGCCGCTGTCTTCCATCTCTTTCTGGATGGACGGAGGAACATACCATGTCGGATCTTTTGCCTTGCTCTTTATTGTAAATTCGCCAAGCGGTGTCTGCCATGTAGGTTTGCCTGCTGCAATGAAATAATAATCTTTGAGTCTTCCATCAGAAAACCGGTAAAGCGTTCTGTCTGGAATATTTATAACAATGCCGTTATCAGGTTTCACCGGGATAATCCGTCTGAACTTTATATTTAGTTTCTGCCCTACTTCAAGCGGAACATTGTATTTGATTTGATTGCTTGAGGCAATGTGGCTCCACTCAAGTCCGATTTTGCCTTCAATCATCCCTCCGTAATCGCCTTTCACAACAGTATAAGTCATATCCTTTTCAATTATGCCTTCGTCAGCATAAAGCAAAGCAGGAAACAGCAGTAAAAATAATATTGCATGGAACAGATATCTCACTGAGTTAGTAATTTCAACGTCTCCTTATGCAGTCCTTCGTTTCCTGACGCAAGCAGAGATGTATTTTTTTTAAGACTAATCTCAGCTGCCTCAATAGGATTGCCTTTGATATCCGTAAATATTCCGCCTGCCTCTTTGACCAGCAGCCAGCCTCCTCCAAAATCAAAGCTCCTTGAAAGTGAAGGGTTCACAAATATACTGATCGAACCGCAGGCAAGATACGCAAGGTCAAGCGCTGTTGCTCCAAGGCAGCGGGTTTTTCTTGATTTTGAGAGTAAAGGCATTATTCCCTGTATATCTCTTCCCGGAGACTGCGCCTCGTATGCGACAAGGTACACCTCTCGATCTTTCTGTGTTGAAATTCTTTCGCCGTTCAGGAAAGCGCCTTTATTTTTTTCCGCCCAGAACTCATCTCCATTGATAAGGTTCACAACATATGAAAGCTCAATGTCGCCGATTGTGCTGCCGTCGGCAACTGCGATTGATGTGCAATAAAACGGGATTCCTGCTATTGCATTCTTGCTGCCGTCAATAGGGTCTATCAATACTTTCCTGCCGCCGCCTTTTATATCGTAGATGCCTGCTTCCTCTGAGACAATGGTTAAAGGCTCTCCTGATGCCTCAAGCCCTGAGATGATAATATCCTCAGCTTTTTTATCTATCGGGAATGTTTTATCTCCTGAGGCTCCGACTCCGAGGGATGTTTGTGTAAGGGGTTTTTGTTTTAACAGCGGAATCTCTTTCAGAAGCTGTCTGCCTATATTTCTTAACAATTCAACCTTCACAAAAATATTTTACGGAAAGATTCAAGGATAGGCAACATTTAACTTTGATTTGGCAGGGAAATATAAAATCAGGTTCTCTCTCTGAAAGCTTTTAAAAGCGCCTCTTTTGCCGCCTTAAAGTCTGAGCGGATATTATATCCTGCGGCATTGCTGTGACCGCCTCCCCCAAATATCTCGGCTATTTTTGCAACGTTTACATCTCTTCCTTTTGAACGAAGGCTTATCTTATAGTAGTTATTCTCTATCTCCCTGAAAAGGGCGGAAGTTTTTATTGATCTCAGCTTCCTTGGAAATCCCGAAAAAGTTTCCGTATCTGCAATTGCAGCGCCCGTTTCCCTGAACATCTCAAGCGTAACATGGGTGATTGCAATATCATTGTATATCTCCAGCGTATTAAGAACCTTAAGGAAAAGCCTGAACCTGCTGTCTGTCCATGTCTCATATAGGTTTTCAGCGATATATGACGGGTTTGCTCCGGTTTCAACCAGTTCTGCTGACACCCGCAAAACACCAGGAGTAGTATTGCTGTATCTGAAATTGCCTGTATCAGTGGCAATAGCAGCGTAAAGGTTTACAGCAATCTCTTTTGTCACAGTTACGCCTAATTCCTTTATTAAATAAAAAATCATCAGCCCGGTTGCAGGCGACTTTGGGTCTATCCACTTTATATCGCCAAAGTCCCTTGCTGTTTCGTGGTGGTCTATGACTGCCGAAGAAGTAAATTGCAGTTTCCCTATCTCTGCCCGCTCAGCGTCATTGCAGTCAAGCAGGATTAGATTTGAGAATTGCAGCTTGAGACTTGAGAGCGAAGCTGTAAATCTTTCACTGCCGGGCAGAAATTTGTAAAATTCAGGCACCGGATCTTTGTCATAGACTATTGTTTTTTTCCCGAGGGATTCGAGCGCCATTGATAGCGCAATGGAAGAGCCAAGCGCATCGCCGTCAGGGCTTATATGCGCTACGATTACAAAATCATTTTCTTTCTTCAAAAAGTGGAGCAGTTCTTTCGGAGGGATCATTCTATTAGCACCGGACATCTTTATGGTTTAATCCTCCTTTTTTATCTCCCTCAGAAGTTTTTCAATCCTGATCCCGTATTCAAGGGATTCGTCTATTCTGAATGTAAGCGAAGGGATAAACTTCATCCTGAGCCTTTTTGCCAGCTCTGCGCGGATAAAACCTTTTGCTGAATTAAGCATCTCCAGGGTTGTTTCTTTTTCCTCTTCCTTCAGGATACTTAGATAAATTGTCGCTATTTTCAGGTCTTCTGTTATCTTTGCTCCAGTGACTGTGACAAAACCCAGCCTGGGGTCTTTCACTTTATTCATTATGATATCAGCGATTTCTTCTCTGATAAGGTCACTGACTCTCTGTGAGCGTTTGTATGGAAGCATAATTCAAAGTTAAGAGTTAGAAGTTACGAGTTAAGAGTTAAAAGCTATGGATGTTCTTTGAATCCGTGTGAACTTTTAACTTTTAACTTTATTTAAAGTTTCCCTGCTACCTTCTCAATGACATAATTCTCAATGATGTCTCCAGCCTTCATGTCATTGTAGTTCTCTATTGTGATGCCGCATTCATATCCTGTCTGAACTTCCCTGACATCATCCTTAAACCTTTTAAGGGATGAGAGCTTGCCTTCATAAATAACGATACTGTCTCTGATAATCCTGACCCCGTCGCTTGCACGGCTGACAGTGCCGTCAATAACATAACACCCCGCTATTGTCCCGATTCTTGATACCTGGAATGTCTGCCTTACCTCTGCCCTTCCGAGAATTTTTTCCTTAAGAGTCGGTGCCAGCAGTCCTTCAAGCGCTTTTTTCACATCTTCTATCGCTTCATAGATGATATTGTAAAGCCTTATGTCAACGCCTTCCTTCTCTGCTGTCTGAGATGCCTTTATTTCAGGCCTTACATTGAACCCTATTATAATGGCATTTGATGCCGCAGCCAGCATAACATCTGATTCATTAATCCCCCCCACTGCTGTATGTATGACCTTAACCTTGACCTGCGGATGAGTGATGCGCTCCAGGGCATCACGTGTGGCTTCTACAGAGCCCTTAACATCCCCCTTTATTATGATATTAAGATCTTTAACTTCTCCTTCTTTTATCTTCGCATAGAGATCATCCAGCGTAAGTTTTCTTCTCTTTGCCATTTCTGCCAGTCTTTCCTTCTGCAGCCGTGTAAGCGCAATCTGCCTTGCACGCTTTTCATCATCTACTGCAGTAAATACAGCTCCTGCTGTAGGGACCTCCGAAAATCCTATGACCTCAACAGGCGTTGAAGGGCCTGCGGTTTGAATGCGTTTCCCTATGTCGTCTATCAACGCCCTTACTCTTCCCACGCTTGTGCCCGCAAGAAAATTATCTCCAACCTTAAGGGTGCCTGCCTGAATAAGCACGGTTGCGACAGGGCCTCTTCCTTTATCAAGTTTTGCCTCTATTATTGTTCCCTTTGCCAATTTGTCAGAGTTTGCCTTAAGTTCCATTACCTCGGCCTGAAGCAGTATCATCTCAAGAAGCTGTTCGATGCCGATGCGCTTCTTGGCGGATACCTCAACAAATATGTTCTGGCCTCCCCATTCTTCGGAGAGTATCCCCCGCTCTGCAAGTTCAGTTCTAACTTTCTGGGGATTTGCCTCCGGTTTATCTATTTTATTTATCGCCACGATAATCGGTACATTTGCAGCTTTTGCATGGTCTATCGCCTCTACTGTCTGCGGCATTACTCCGTCATCTGCGGCAACAACAAGCACAACTACATCCGTCACCTTTGCGCCCCTTGCCCGCAAGGCAGTGAAGGCTTCATGCCCTGGGGTATCAAGAAATACTATATCTTTTCCTCTAAGCTTAACTTTATATGCTCCGATATGCTGTGTTATACCGCCTGCCTCTGTCTCTGTAACCTTTGTCTCTCTTATCGCATCAAGCAAAGAGGTTTTGCCGTGATCAACATGCCCCATTATTGTGACTACGGGCGGCCTCAGGGCAAGCCTTGATAAATCCTCTGCTTCCTCTTCTACAATGAATTCCTCTTCGACGGCCATTACTTCAAGTTTTATCCCAACGCTCTCTGCGATGAGCATAGCAGCATCTATGTACACAGGCTCATTTATTGTAGTCATATGCCCCAGTTCCATGAATTTTTTCATGACATCGGATACTTTTATGCTTATGAGTTCTGCAAATTCTTTTACTGTCATTCCTTCACGCAGTTTTAATGTCTTTTTCCGCGCTATGGCAGGCTGTAACTGCGGTCTTTGTTCTTCTCTCTGGATGAATCTGTCTTTCCCTCCGGTCCTTTTAAACTGTTTGGTGTCATGCCATTTCTTCGTTTCTATTTTCCTTATCGCCTGGAAAGCCCTCTGCATCTGCGGTTTTGCCTTGAATTTTTCTGCCTTTTCAGTTTCCAGCTCTTTCTTGAATCTTTCTGGAACCTTTTGCACGACCTCTTCCTCGGGCAGCGGCTCAGCAGCCTCCGCAGGCAGGACTTCCTCAACAGGCAGTGGTTTTTCCTCTGGAGTTTTTATCTCCTTCGGCTGGATTTTTTCTTCTATTGCCTTTACAATCTCTTTGATCTTCTCCGGCTGGACAGGTTTTTTAACCTCTGCAGCGAGTTCAGCTTCGACTGCTAATCCGGTTTCGGCAGGTTTTTTTACTGCCCGCACAGCCTTCGCCGGCTTAACTTTAGGTTTTTTCTCCTCTGGTTTTTTCTCCTCAGCGGGTTTCTTTTTCTCAGGCTTCACTGCTGCTTTTTTAGGTTTAATTGCAGGCGCTACCTTTTTCTTCAGCAGTTTTTCTATTTTTTCAGCGGCCTCGGCCTCTATTGTTGAGGAATGCGTCTTGCCTTTAACTCCAAGATCTGAAAGCACTTTTAATACCTCTTTATTGTCAACGCCAAGTTTTTTGGCAAGTTCATGGACTCTTAATTTGGACATATAGCTTGTTTGCCTCTTTCCCCTAGACTAAGCCCCCTCGATGATAGGCTTGTAACATTGGTCTTAAAATGTTATCATAAAAAACCTTTTTAAAGCAATTTCATGCAATGACTCTTGAAAGGAGGAAAAACGTTGGCAAGCTGTTTTGTATGTGGAAAGACAAGGACAATAGGCAATAATGTAAGCCATGCAAACAATAGAACAAAGCGGCAGATACTTCCGAATCTGCAGAGGGCCAAGATAGTAACATC
>JAPLLK010000004.1 GCA_026387575.1 Nitrospirota bacterium
TTTTCGGAACAAATGAGATTTTTGCTCAGCTTTCAGAAACCCGGACTAAAGAGATGGGGCGAGAGTTTTTTCTCTACTTTCTTTTTCCAAACGCATCCCTTTATCACTATTGCAGCCGGATATTCTGTTTATTCTGCAATCAGAAAAAAGTATTTGAAGTATATGATCATATTATGGATGGTTCTCCTCGTATTGCTGTTTCAGATTAAGAGGTCGCGCTATATCATGATGATTTTCCCTATGTTAAGCCTCATGGCTTCCTATGGCCTGATGCATGTTAAAAACAGAGAGATAATTAAGTTTTTTGCATTCTGTATTGCATGCGTCTCTATTGTTGTGGCGGTTTTTGCCTATCTTCCTATGACAGAAAAGATAAGCCTTGTAAATCTCAGGGATGCAGGGCAATACATAGACTCATTGGATGGCGGCACATTGGAGATATTCGCTGTTCAAACAGGGGAACCTGACGCAAACATAGCTGTTTCTGCCCCGATTCTCGATATCTTCACATCAAAGAAAATCAGGTATGGGTACATGAAATCAATACCGATAAGCCAACAGGAAGTAGAAATCTCACCGCTCAGGTTTACATGGGAATATAAAAATCCTGATTATTATTCGGAAATTAACAGGAAAGAAGATTCGGCAGTGGTGGCGTTAATTCACGGAGATAAAACCCTGAAGCTGCCGGCTTATATTGAAAGCAGAATAAAAGATTACTGCAGGGTCAAAAGATTTACAGTATCAGATGAGATGTTCAGATTTCAGGTTTTTGTTTCTGTGTACAGCAGGCAATAAACCAGCGGAAATCAGCGCCATGGATGCTTGTAAATAAATGTAATTAATAAACTTTATGCCCTTATGCGTTTGTTGACAAATAGCAACTTATATGATATTTTAACCAAAAATTTTTCAGGGAGGAGACGGTATGGAAGAAACTATTATACAGAGCGCATCTATTGATTACATTATCTCTGCGCTGATATGCGGCGGCATCCTTGGATTTATTCTTCAGCGCGGAAGGTTCTGCATGAACTCTGCGTTCAGGGATACGATATTCATCCAGGATATGACACTGTTCCGCGGTTTTCTGCTCGCCCTTGGGGTCATGATAGTCGGCTCGAACCTGCTTAATGATATGGGGATTATTGAGCTGAAGCCTCAAACCTTTTATCCTCTTGCGAATATCATCGGAGGGTATCTCTTCGGGATTGGCATGGTGCTTGCCTCAGGTTGTGGAAGCGGTATTTATTATAAGACAGGCGAAGGACAGCTTGCGGCAGGCGTCGCAGTCATGGGCTTTTTAGTTAGCGCAGGAGCAACTTTTTATGGTGTTTTGAACCCCATTTATAATGCCTTAAGAAGCGTTAAGGTTGAGCTTGTTGGGAAACCAAATGCAACCTTGTGGGAGCTTTTTGGTGAGGGGATGACGGTAAAATGGACAGTAATAGCTATAGTAGCTGTTGCAATTTTTATCTTTAGTCTTAAGGATAAGCCATTCTCTTTAGGGAAACAGAAAGGTTTTTATTGGTCAGTAACAGGGCTTCTCCTTGGTTTTACTGGTGTGCTTACTTTTTGGGCTTCGCAGTACTGGGGCGGCGGTTTTGCAAGAGGCATGAACTTCACAACTCCTTCTGCTGAGATCATCTCTACTCTGGTAACAGCCGATGCAAAATCAAAATTCTTCCCAATGTCAAGCATATGGAATTTTACTATTACATGGGGTGAACTTGCCGTTATTGCTGTGCCGCTCGGCTCATTTATCAGCGCTAAAATCCTTAAAGAATTTTCATGGAAGCTTCCTCAGGCTAAAGAGCTTATTACCGTTTTCCTCGGAAGTCTTCTTATGGGATTCTCAGCTATTACTGCTGGCGGATGCAATATAGGACAGGGCCTCACTGGGGCATCAACACTTTCAATCGGCAGCATAAGCGCGCTTATCGCAATGATACTCGGGAACTGGACGGCTGTGTACTTCAAATTTATCAAGCCAATGAGCGATATAGAATAATAACATGGTTCTTTGATTGCGAAAGACCCGAGGGGTTCAGATAGGACTCCTCAGGTCTTTTTTATGGAAAAATAACTTATAGTGTTTGTAAACTAAAACATGGTAATTGATGCAAGAGAAATAGGGGCACATGAGATACTAACAAAGCTTAAGAAGATATTTGAAGAATATCGTGAGAAAGAAGTTGATATAAAAATCCTAATCAAGACGCAAAGCGATGCGAAGAGGATAAAGGCCTTTTCTACTATGTCTGGTTATAATGCAAATGTAGAGGTGAAGAACGGATATTTTGCAACACGTATAACTGGCATATCGTGCGGATGTGTATAAAAATCTTTAAGTTATAACTCTGGGCTTTCCATGCTTGATCAAACTCGGGGAAAAAATACAACAATAATACTTGGCGGCGGGCTCGCAGGACTTTCTGCGGGATATGTCTTAACCAATGCTGGTTTTGGAGTTAAGGTGTTTGAAAGTGATTCCAGTGTTGGCGGGCTTTCAAAGACAATCGTAAAGGATGGATTCCGTTTTGACCTCGGCGGACACAGGTTTTTCACAGAGGACCGAGGACTCAATAATTTTGTAAAAGAGTTAATGGGTAAAGAGCTGATTTATGTCCCGCGCAAAAGCAAAATTTACATGAGGAACAAATACTTTGATTATCCGCTAAAGCCTTTGAATGCAATATTTGGCCTTGGCATATCCACAACAATAGAGATATTGCTTGATTATGCTGCTGAGAAAATAAAAAACCTGATAAGGGGGCCTCAGAACATTTCCCTTGAGGACTGGGTGGTCAGCAACTTCGGAAGGAAGATGTTTAATATCTACTTCAGGGAGTACAGCGAAAAGGTATGGGGTATTGATTGCAGCATGATAAGCGCAGAATGGGTTGCACGGCGTATCAGGGGATTGTCGCTGGCAAGCGCAGTTAAAAACGCATTTTTCAAACTTAACGGAAAAGATGTGCCTTCCCTTGTTGATGTTTTTTTGTACCCTCAACTGGGCATCGGCCGTATCTCTGACAGGCTCAAAGAGGATATAGAAGCAGGGAGCAACAGTGTCCTCACAGATTCACGCATAGAACGCATAAACCATTCAGATTTTAAAGTGGAGAGTGTTGTAATAAATAAACGTGAGCAGTTTGTGAAAGAAAACGGAATTGAATTTATATCGAGTATACCGATTACTAAACTGGTGAATATGTTAGATCCATCTCCTCCTGAAAATATCTTGACCGCTGTCTCAAAGCTCAGATTCAGAGACCTTGTGGTAGTTGCTGTGATGATAAACAGGAAGAGGGTTACAGATCAGACATGGATATATATACCGGAACAGAAGATACCCTTTGGCAGACTGCATGAGCCGACGAACTGGAACGAGAAAATGGCTCCGGAGAGCAAGACTATTCTTGTGGCGGAGTTTTTCAGCTTTAGAGGCGATGCTGTATGGAGCAAGAGCGATGAAGAGCTTACTGCCATTGCTGTTGAAAATCTGGAGAACATGGGATTTATAAAAAAACATGAGGTAATAGGCAGCAACGTCGTAAGAGTGCTGAATGCCTATCCGCTGTTTGAGGTTGGATATGAGGAAAGATGTGATGAGATATATGAGTATCTCGGCAGGTTCAGAAATCTCCATATCACAGGCAGGAGCGGTATGTTCAGATATTACAACATGGACCATGCCATAGAATCAGGGATAAAAACAGCAAAAAAGATAATTAAGAAGATGCAGGACACAAGATGCAGGATACAGGATGAAGAAAAGATGCAGGCTAAAAATCATGTATCATGAATCATGCATCTGGAATTGTGATTAACTATGAAATGTTCATTGATTATTCCGGCATGGGTTCCTGAAGACATCTTCTCTTCAAAAACAGCAAGCTCGCAGATTAACTACTGGCAGCCATTGGGAACGCTTTACGTTGCTGCTGTTCTTCAGAAAGAAGGTCATGAAGTAAAGTTTTTTAATGGAGCATTCATGACACATGAAAAAATACTTGCTGAAACAAAGAAGTTTATGCCTGAGTTTATAGGGATTTATTCAACTGCTTTTGGCTGGGAAAAGGCTAAAAAGACCGCAGGAGATATAAAACAAATGATGGGCAGAGAGGTCTTTATATCTGCCGGCGGGCCTTATCCTATCGCCAGACAGGAGCACTGCCTTGAGGATGCAGGAGATGTTGATGCAATAGTCACAGGAGAGGGTGAGTTTACTAGTCTTGAAATAATTGAAAGGCTTCAGACAAAAAGAACCCTCGAAGGAGTTCTCGGAGTTGTTTATAGGGAAGGCGAAAGGATTATAAAAAACCCTCCTCGGCCGTTAATTGAAGACCTTGATTCATTGCCGTTTCCTGCAAGGGAGCTCTTAGGAGATATAAACCTGTATATCCCTCCGCCTGCAACATACAGAAGAAAGCCTGTTGCTGTTCTTATAACCTCAAGAGGGTGCAACAGGAGGTGCATTTACTGTTTCCAGATAGACAAAGAGCGCAAGACAGGCATCAGATACAGAAGCGTTGGAAATGTTATGAAAGAGATTGAACACCTCATTAAGCAGGGATTCAGGGAAGTAAAGTTTATAGATGATACACTTGCCGCTGACTATGAAAGGGCTATGAAGCTTGCTGAGGAGATAAAACGCAGCGGACTTGATTTCACATGGTTTGCATCTGCCTGTGTTAATCAGGTGGATAAGCCTCTGCTTAATGCGTTCAAGGAAGCTGGGTGCTGGGCTATACTCTTTGGCGCGGAAAGCGGTGTTCAGAAGAATCTTAATACAATCAGAAAAGGAATAACGCTTGAACAGACACGGAATGCCGTAAAATGGGCAAAGGAAGCAGGGCTTAAGGTCAGCACTCCTTTTATGTTCGGCATCCCCGGAGAGACTTTTGAGGAAGGTCTTCAGACAATTGAATTTGCGATAGAGCTGAATCCTGACATAGCAAATTTCCATGCAATAACGCCTTTTCCCGGCACATACCTTTATGACAATCTTGAAAAATACGGGACAATGTCTTACGAGCTTTCGGATTTTACATATCAGGGAGCTGCATTTATCCCTCATACAATGACAAGGGAAGAGATTCTGAAGCTCAGACAGACAGCGTTCAGGAGATTTTATTCCAGACCCTTCTTCGTTCTAAAGAAACTTCTTGAATTAAGGAATCTAAACGATCTTATCGCTGCCCTGAGAAGCATAAGAAGCCTGTTCTATCTATGGACAAAAATCGGTTTGTTCGGTAGAGCAAAAGACAAAAAACCCCAGCCTGAGTAGTCATTTCAAGTTGACAGACACAGAGTGAAATGGTAATATTTGGTCAGAATGATAATTCTGAAAATATTGGTGGTTTCATTCTTAATCTGCGGTGTTGCAGAAGCCGGCATATATAAATATGTGGGAGAAGACGGAGTTGTTCTTTACACAGATGTCCAGCAGGGTAAAAAGGCAGTGAAGGTTATAAAAGCAAAAGATAAAAACAATAAAGCGATTTCATCGGATAGCAAACCTGTAAATGTTGCACAATATACATCAATCACAACACATAACGACAGTTACCATCCCATAATTAATAAAAAAGCAAAAGAGAATGACGTAGACCCTTCTCTTGTCACTGCTGTTATAAAAGCAGAATCAAACGGCAATCCTCATGCTGTTTCAAGAAAAGGAGCAATGGGGCTTATGCAACTGATGCCGG
>JAPLLK010000095.1 GCA_026387575.1 Nitrospirota bacterium
AAATACCTGTTTTCCACTCAAGGGATATAAAAGACCCTGCGGCGCTCTGTAAAGAATCGTTAAATAAGGCTCTGGTCGATGCAAGAGACGTATTAATACTTGATACAGCCGGAAGGCTCCATATTGATGACAGCCTGATGGCAGAACTCAGGCGCATAAGAGATGCTGTTCCACCTAAGGAGACCATATTTGTTGCTGATGCAATGACAGGACAGGATGCCGTGAATATAGCAAAGAATTTCAACGAGCAGATCGGCGTTGACGGGATAATACTCACAAAGATGGATGGCGATGCGAGGGGCGGAGCCGCAATCTCTATAAGGGCAATAACAGGCAAGCCGATAAAGTTTATAGGAAGTGGTGAAAAGATTGATATGCTCGAGCCGTTTTATCCTGACAGGATTGCTTCAAGAATTCTCGGGATGGGCGACATGCTCAGTTTTATAGAGCAGGCGCAGAAGACATTTGAACAGAAGGAGGCTGAAAAACTTCAGGAGAAGATTTCATCTGAATCATTCACCTTTGATGACCTGAAGGAGCAGTTAAAGAAAATCCGCAGCATGGGCCCTCTTGAGAATATTCTGAATATGATACCCGGCGCCAATAAGATGAAAGGGCTTGCGGTAGATGACAGGGAGCTTGTAAAGGTAGAGGCAGTGATAAACTCCATGACACTGGCTGAAAGAAGAAACCATACCCTTTTGAACGGTAGCAGAAGGAAAAGAATTGCGATTGGAAGCGGAACCACGGCAGCCGATGTCAATAAGGTAGTTAAACAATATGTTGAGTTGAAAAAGATGCTGAAGATGTTTAAAGGGGGAAAGGGGTTTAAGCTGCCTAAGTTTTTGCCTTTCTGATGTATGTTGACAGTTTACACTCTTTCTGATAAGCTTAAAATCCAGTAGATTTAATTAAAAAGGGGAGGTGAAGTTTTGGTAAAAATCAGGTTAAGAAGATTAGGAGCCCATAAGAGACCCTTCTACAGAGTGGTTGTAGCTGATTCGCGGACAAAAAGAGATGGGCCTTTCATAGAAATTCTTGGAACGTATGATCCGCTCAAAGAGCCTTCTGAAATAAAGATTAATTTGGAGAAGGCAAGACATTGGTTACAGCTAGGAGCACAAACTACCGATGTTACTAAAAAGCTTTTGCAAAGGGCTGGTCTGTAATTCTACGAGTCGCAGACAGTCCTAAATTCCTATGGAGGTGGCGAGGATGAAAGAATTGGTTGAGAGAATGGCTAAGGCTCTGGTTGACAAGCCGGAGGATGTTGCAGTTTCAGAGGTTGCGGGCGAGCAAACCACTGTTTTTGAACTTAGAGTTGCACAGACCGACCTCGGAAAGGTCATAGGAAAACAGGGAAAGACAGCGCGGGCAATGAGAACAATACTCAGCGCATCTGGCACTAAAATAGGCAAGCGCTGCGTTCTTGAAATATTAGAGTAAGCTATAAAAAAGAAATCTATAGGCTGTGAAAAATGACACAAAGAGAGGGGATATGCCCTCTCTTTTTATTTTTCAGCCGAAAAACTTTATGATACAACGTCAAAAAACAATACAGCCCGACATCTCATGATAAATAAACAAACCCTCCTTTCATTTTTCAGAGAAAAAACAAAAAAGCCTCTTAGTTTTAAGGATATGGTTAATCTCATGGAATTAAGCCATTCCGAAGCCCACGCATTAAAAAAGGTTCTCAGACGAATGCTTCAGGACGGCGATATCGTGCTCACAAGAAAAGGCCTTTATGTCCCTGCAAGTAATGTTGATCTGATGACAGGTTATTTTGAGGCTCACAAGGATGGTTACGGTTTTGTTATAACGGAAAAGCCGGGAGAGCGCGATATATTCATACCTGCCCGTGCAACTTCCGGAGCAATGGATAATGACAGGGTTATTGTGAGGATGGAGAACCGGCAAAAACGGGATGGAACAATAATAAGAATACTTGAAAGGGCTCACGTTAGAGTGGCAGGCAGGCTTGAAATCGAGAATGCCGTATCTTATGTGAGGCCCAAAAACAAATCCATTGCATTTGACCTTTATGTCTCACCTAATGACAGGGGCAGCGCCAGAAACGGCGATACTGTTGTTGCTGAGATTCTTAATTATCCTGCAGACAGAAAGCCTCCATCAGGAAGAATTGTAAAAGTAATAGAAAAGCCCAAAGACCCTGCATCCGAGGTTGAGGCTATCATAGATGAATTCAGTATCCCGCGAAGATTTCCGAGGCATGTTGCTGAAGAAGCAAAGATGCTTGCTGCAAAGGGCATGAGCGAAGCGGCTGAAGAAAAAAGAAAGGATTTAACTGCCCTTTCCACAGTAACAATTGACGGTGAACGCGCAAAGGATTTTGATGACGCAGTTTCCATTAAACTTACAGAGCACGGTTATAAGCTCTGGGTGCATATAGCTGACGTCGGATATTATGTTTCATGGGATTCGGCTATTGATCTTGAGGCAAGGAAGAGAGGCACAAGCATATATTTTCCGGACAGGGTAATTCCAATGCTTCCGAATGAGCTGTCCGAGGATCTATGCAGCCTGAGACCTGAGATGGAAAGGCTTGCATTCACAGCAGAGATGGATTTTGGCAGACATGGCGAAAAACTCAACGCAAAATTTTATCCGAGCCTGATAAAGAGCAACGAGAGGATGACCTATACATCTGTAAGGAAAATCCTTGTTGATAATGACAGGCATGAACGCAAGAGATATGATTACCTTTTAAGTGATTTTGAACTTATGGCTGAGTTGTGCGGTGTCCTGAGAAAAAAAAGGCTTGAAAGGGGAAGCCTTGATTTTGACCTTCCGGAACCCGAAGTCCTGCTTGATATGCAGGGCAGACCGGAGGCAATAGTAAAGGCTGAGAGAAATTTTGCGCATATCATTATTGAGGAATTTATGGTCGCGGCAAATGAGACTGTTGCGGAATATCTTACGGAACTCGAAATGCCAACCCTTTACAGGATACACGAAGAGCCTGACACTCAAAAGATGGAAGGGATTCTTAGATATATAAAACCTTTGCGCACCACGGTGCATGGCGCGCGTTACGAGCCGAAAAATTTCTCTGCGCTGCTCAGGGAAGTAAAGGGCAGTCCGGAGGAAGAAATGGTGAATTATATGGTATTGAGAAGCCTTAAGCAGGCAAGGTATTCTCCTTTGAATGTAGGGCATTTCGGCCTTGCGTCAGGACATTATACACATTTCACATCTCCGATAAGACGTTATCCTGACCTCATTGTCCACAGGATATTAAGGGAGGTTTTGCATAAGAAGCGCATATCAGAAAGAAGAAAGCAGGAACTGGAGACAATGTTGCCTGATATCGCATTCAACTCTTCAAGGATGGAGCGCCTTTCCGGCGAGGCTGAGAATGCGGTTCTTAATGCTATGAGGGTGTGGTTTATGAAAGATAAGGTAGGAGATGAGTTTGAAGGAAGGGTTGTCAATGTCACGCCTTACGGACTGAAGATTAGGCTAAAGGATTTTTATGTTGAAGGTTTTCTACATGTCTCGTATATGACAGATGATTTTTATGAATTTAACGAGCGCACCGTGGCACTTTACGGCAAAAACAAGAAGCGCTCATTCACCATTGGAAAGGAATTAAATGTGAGGGTTGATAGGGTTGATATGGAAGAGAGATCGATAATCTTCGGGGTTTAGATTGAATGAAAGAGTTTACGGTTGAGAAGGTTTTCCCCTCTAAGAAATGTCAAGAAATACGGGATGTGTCCCCGTATTTTTTCGTATTTTTTTGTGGCTTGTCTATAAGTGAAAGGACTTTATCAACAGGAGGTTTTTTGATTATTTTGCGAGATATTGATGCCATGTTGCCTCCTAACGAGATAAATGAGGCGCAGGAACAACCAGCATTTGAAAAACCCGCCGAGGTTATTCCCTGTCGCCTCGATTTTTTTGTTGTGCGCTGTCTGGAATTATTCCTAATTTTCTCGTGGCGAGTTTCACGAGGGCATCATAAGTCTCGCATGACTCTCTTGCAGTGTCGTGCAATAAATTAACAACACGTTCGAAGCGATCTGGCTGCTCATATTCCCATTCTTCTGGCACTGCATTCCGGCCCACGTTATGAGTCGGGAATGTCTGAAAAGCGACAGTTTTTGTAAATTCGCTTATTGCTTGCAGTAGCCCAGACCTAAGACCCTCTAAATCAGCATCTATAAACTCAAAGGCTGGATTCTCGCATTCGTGCATAAATTCGTAGAGGTCATCGAGCCGCGCGGTCTCAAAAGAAAAGCCTGCGAAATTGTTGTGTCTGATAAAATGCAGGCTGCCGTTCCATGGCAGAAGCTCCATAAGCCTGTTGTAGACTTTTTTGTCCGTTTCGACTATTTCAGCCGGACGCGCCAACCCGATACCATCCAACACTTTCTTGTACCAACTGTCTCTATGCCTCTTTAGTTCAGTTTCAGTATATTTCGTTCCTTTCGGGTGCTGTTTGTCATATGATCTCATATCAGCATGGCAATCAAAGCACAAAGGAATGGCGTTATCAAATGTATTAGTGCCCCCTTCGCTTTCGAGACGAATGTGATGGACTTCGATTTTAATACCGCAAAATTTATGGCAAAGGCAGCAGTGTCTAGCTGAGGCAACAAGCGCGTCTTCTCGTACATTGTTGGGAAATGACATAAGTACCTCTTTAATTTATCTTATTTTATTACGCACAACATATAATATACCAACACGGTATTTCCCGGTTTTATGAATGGAATATAGCAAATTCTGGTAAAAAGATAAAGATAAGGGGCAAGTTATCTATATAACCCTTCAAATTCGGAAATTGATGCAATGCCGATTTCTCCCTGCGAGCCGTCTTTTAAATTCTTCCACTTAACCATGCCTGACTTTAATTCGTCATCACCGATTATAAAGACATAGTTTGAGCCGAGTTTGTCAGCCCTCCTTAGCTGGCTTTTCAGGGAGGCGCTGTCATAACCGAGTTCAGCCTGTATGTCTTTTGCCCTAAGTTGTTCAGCAATCAGAAGTCCTTCAGCGTTGGCTTTCTTGCCGATTGCGGCTATAAATACTTTTGGCGCCGGAATGCAAAATCCGGGATTCACATTTTTGATTATTTCAACAAGTCTTTCCATGCCGATTGCAAAGCCTATTGCAGACGTAGGAGGCCCTCCAAATTCCTCAACAAGCTTGTCGTATCTTCCTCCTGCTGCGACTGTTTTTTGAGCGCCGAGGTATTCGCTTGTTATTTCAAATGTTGTCCTCGTGTAATAATCAAGCCCTCTGACCATGTGGGGATTGATATTGTAAGTGATGTGAAGAATATTCAGGAGAGATAAGAATTCTTCAAAGTGCGACTTGCATTCATTGCACAGATAATCTGTTATTTTCGGTGAACCCTTTCTTAGTTCTGTGCATATACTGCTTTTACAGTCAAGGATGCGCAGCGGATTATTGATGTATCTTCTGTTGCAGTCAGGGCAGAGGTCTGTAACCTTGGAAGAGAAAAAATTCATGAGCGCCTTTTTGTAATCAGGCCTGCATTTTTCACAGCCTATGGAATTAACCTCAAACTTAAGCTCTTTCATCTGAAGTCTTTCAAAGAAGATTTTCAGCATGGAGATAATCTCTGCATCAAGTTTCGGCTCGGCTGCTCCGAATGCCTCCACGCCTATCTGATAGAACTGTCTGAATCTCCCTTTCTGCGGCCTTTCATACCTGAACATAGGGCCTGAGTAAAAGAACTTCTGTGGAGAGGGTAAGTTGTAAAGATGGTTTTCTATATAACTCCTCACAACAGGTGCTGTGCCTTCAGGCCTCAGCGTGATGCTCCTGTCAGCCCTGTCCGGGAATGTATACATCTCTTTTTCAACAATGTCTGTTGTCTCTCCGATGCTTCTTACAAATATATCGGTTGACTCTATTATTGGGACACGGATCTCCTGAAATCCGTATGCGGAAAATATTTCCTTTGCTGTTGATTCAGCCTTCTGCCAGATATATATGTCAGGCGGGAGTATGTCATGGACGCCCTTCAGGGCGCTGTATTTCACTTTCTTTTCCTCATCGCATTACTTATAAGGCATGTCTGCCTTCTTCAGAAGCCTCTCCTTCTCTTTCCTTATCAAATTCAAGCATCTTCAGATGTCCCTCTATCAGTCTCTTTAATTCCTCTTTAAAATGACGCCTTATCCCTTTCAGGTCAACGATATCTTCATGTATCTTTATAACCTTTTCCTGAGCATCCTTTAACATGGTCTCTGCACGCATCTCTGCCTCTCTTACCAGAAGTTCCGCCTCTTTCCTTGCGTTTGTTTTGTAGTCTTCAACCATGTTCTGGGCTGTTATGAGTGTTTCTCTAAGTGTGGACTCCATGTCCTTAAACTCTCTGATCTGGCTCTCTGCCCGCTGTACGGCCTCCTTCAAAGAGGCGTTTTCCCTGAGCAGTTCCTCCATCTCTTCACGTATTACCTCAAGGAACGCATAAACCTCTTCAACGTCAAAACCCCTGAACTTCATAGGGAACTGCTTTTGCTGGATATCAAGCGGTGTTATTCTCATATCAGCCACCTCCTAATTTATAGCCAAGTTTTATTAAAGACTTTATCAGAAATAACTGCGTAAATATAATAACAAGAATTACTATCAAAGGTGAAATATCTATGAGGCCAAGCCGGTAGCCGAGAAGCCTTCTTATGGGCCTGAACGCAGGTTCTGTAACTGCATGGAGAAATCTTACGATGGGATTGTAGGGGTCAGGATTCACCCAGCTTATCACTGCTGCAATTATTACAATCCACATGTATATTCCAAGGACAATATCAAGTATCTTTGCAACTGCGATGATTAAATCACCAATGATAAACATTATTCCTTTCTCCCGAGCTCCTCTGCTCTTTTTGCTGCTGCACCTGTAGCGCCTAAAACAATATCCTTCAATCCTTTTTCCTCGAATACCTTTAACCCTGCCGCTGTTGTGCCTCCTGGAGATGTCACTATTTCTCTGAGTTTTTCAGGAGGCATCCCTGTTTCAAGAAGCCTTGCCGTGCCGAGCAGGGTCTGTATTGCAAGTTCATAAGCATCCTCTTTATTTAACCCTGATTTTACTCCGCCTTCAATCATTGCCTCAATGAAAAAAGCTATGAATGCAGGCCCGCCTCCTGAGAGCGCTGTTACCGCGTTCATATATTTTTCAGGCAGTGTGAGCACTTTCCCTACGGACATGAATATTCCCCTTACAGGATTGATGTCTTTATCAGAGAAGCATTCGCACAGAGACATGACTGACATACCCTCATGAACAAGGGCAGGGGTGTTTGGCATCACCCTTATTATTTTTTTTGTGTTCAGCTTTGATTGAAGATATGAAAGTGTTATGCCTGCTGCAATGGAGACAACTGTATTATCATCTGTTACAGCGCTTTTTATCTCCTCGAGAACCTGTTCCATAATTTGAGGCTTTACTGCGAGGATTATTATATTGCATGAGGAGGCAATATCTTTATTGGAATTAGTTGTTTTTACGCCATAGGTCTGCTCCAGATATCTTCTTCTTTCTTCCCTCGGCTCAGAAACAATTATTTCATTTTTAACTCCCAATCTTGAACTTTTTACTATTCCTTTAATTAGTGCCTCTGCCATGTTGCCGCCGCCGATAAACCCTGTCATCATGCCTCCTTAGGGCAGTTTTTTCTTTCCCCGAAAATTGCTGTCCCTATCCTTACCATTGTTGCCCCTTCCTCTATTGCAACCTCAAAGTCATTTGTCATACCCATGGACAGATCAGGGAGATTAAACCCCATTGTCTCTGCCTTATCCCTCAGCGCTCTCAACTCGTTAAAATATGGTCTTGCATTTTCAGGGTTTTCAAAGAAAGGAGGGATTGTCATGAGACCCTTAATGCTCAGATTTTTCATTTTGCTGATTTTCTTAGTTACTTGAAATAAATTATCCTTTAATATTCCATACTTATTTACCTCATCTGAAAGTTTTACTTGAAGTAAAATCTTCTGTGTTTTTCCTGTTTTTTCAGCGTGCTCATCTATAATTTCTGCAAGTTCAGGCGAGTCAATGGAGTGGATCATTTCAAAGAGTTCAACTGCTGTCTTTGTCTTATTCTTCTGGAGATGGCCTATTAAATGCCACTCAATCCCATTATTCATAACTCGCAACTCGTCACTCGTAACCTTTTTTTGTGCTTCCTGCACTTTGCTTTCTCCAAATATTTTTAACCCTGAATCTATTGCCTCTTTTATCTGTTGTATGCCTACGGTCTTTGTTACGGCAATAAGCTTTATATCTTCAGGTCTTCTTCCGGCTCTAATCGCCGCATGAGAAATTCGCCCGCGTATAATTCTTATATTTTCAAAAGTTTGAGCGCCAATCATGTTGACATTGATGTTTACAAGTGTATTATATTTGATAATGTCAAAGCAAGAGATTGAAGAGCTGGGAAATAGTCTCGGGTATTGTTTTACTGAGAGGGGGCTTCTTTTAGAGGCTGTCACCCATAAGTCATTTCATCACGAAAATCCTGATAAGGCATCCTCTTATAATGAGAGGCTTGAATTCTTGGGAGACTCGGTTCTGGGGCTTGTGGTTGTGGAATATCTGTTCAAGCTCGAAAAGTATTATTCCGAGGCAACCATGTCAAAGATAAAATCATATATTGTGAAAGAGGCAGTTCTGTCCGACGCTGCAGAGAGCATATCGCTTGGAGCATACCTCAGATTGGGGAAGGGAGAGAAGGAAACCGGAGGCAGAGGGAAGAAATCCATACTTGCAGACGCCATGGAGGCTGTATTTGGCGCTGTATATATCGATGGAGGCTATGAGCGTGCGAGGGATGCGGTATTAAGGCTTTTGCAGAATAAGATTGATACAGCAGTATCATCAGAGCAGTTTTTTGATTATAAAACAGACCTTCAGGAAGAAAGTCAGGTAAGGTTCGGGATTCTTCCGCGATATATGACAGTGAAACAGGAAGGCGAAGAGCACAAGAAAATTTTTACAGTTGAAGTTTATATCAAGGGGGACAGGTTTGGGAAGGGTAGCGGCAGGAGCAAAAAAGAGGCTGAGACCGTTGCCGCAAAAGAGGCATTATTAAAAATAAAGTCATCAGAAAATCCCTGAAAAAGGAGCAATTATGGAAGCCATTGAATGCATTAAAACAAGGATGAGTATCAGGAAGTTCAGGCATGACCCTGTGCCGAAGAATATACTGACCGAAATAATTAATACTGCGCAAAGGAGTCCTTCATATAAAAACAGCCAGCCATGGGAGGTTGTGATTGTATCAGGGAAAAAAAAGGAAGAACTATCAGGCCTTCTCATCAAACTTCTTGAAGAAGGGAAGACACCTGAGCCTGACATTCCCGAAGCAGTATCATGGCCTCCGGATATAGAAGCGAGAATTAGCGAGCATATGAAAAAAAGAGGCGATTTGCTGGGCCTAGACCTGAACACCCCGGAGACAAAGAAAGAGTCCAAGGCAACGAATTTCCGTTTTTATGGCGCACCGCATGGAATCTTCCTTTTTCATGATTCAGTTCTCAATGAATGGTCTATATTTGATACTGGGCTTTTTGCCCAGAGCCTCATGCTCGCAGCTCACGCACACGGCATTGGCACGGTGCCGCAAGGGTTTCTTACTGATTATTCGTCCGAAATAAAACAATTTCTCGGAATCCCTGAATCAAAGAGGCTTGTCCTCGGCATCTCAATCGGTTATCCTGATATGGAGAATCCGATTAACACTTATAGGACTACGAGAGCGGCGACAGAAAAGATACTCCGGTGGTTTGAGTAGTTAGGGTTATATTAATTTACAAATTAATATAAATCATATATATTAAAAAAAACTACATCAGGAAATTAGGGGGTAAACATGAAAAGGATTATAATTCTCTTGGTTCTTTTATTCTCTTTTGTAGAAGCAAATGCTGAGGAAAAAAGGATCGCTGTATTGCCTTTTAAAAACCTGATGCAGAAACAAGACTTCAACTATCTGTCTGAAGGAATCGCCGCCACTATCACGGCAAAATTAGGAAGTATAAGAGGAATTGCGGTTGTTGAGCGGTCTCAACTGGAGGCAGCATTCAAAGAAATGGGATTGCAAAAAGCAGGAGTAGTGGATGAGAAAACAGCTGTTAAAGCAGGTAAAATACTCGGTGTTGATATAGTTGTCATCGGAGAATTTCAGGTTGCAGGAGACCAGGTTCGCATCTCAGCCCGCTTTGTGGAGGTGCAGACGGGAAAGGTAGTAAGCACAGCTGTTGAGACAGATTTCTTTCAGAAGATTTTTATGCTGCAGGATGCCGTAGCCTTTTCACTTGCAGAGTCCCTGCAAAAAGCCCTTAAGATTGTTGCTACCGGCGCAGAGTCAGAAGACGTTAAGAAAGAGAAAGCGACAATGGCGAGTATGCCGCCGGGCACCGCTTCTGAGTATTATTCAAAGGGCTACGATTACAAGTGGAACAAGAAAGACACGGATAAGGCAGTGGAATATTATCTGAAAGCTGTGAGCATAGACCCGAACCACGAAAATGCCTTGTTTGAGCTGGGCTATGTTTATAACGAAAAAGGAGAATATCAGAAAGCCATAGGATATTACAGCAAAGTTGTGGCATTAAATCCTCGCGCAAAAGACGCTTTTAATAACATCGGGCTGGCATACTCAAGGCTGAACGACCAGCAAAACGCAGAGAAGTGGTATAAAAAGTCTCTTGACATTGACCCTAACTATGCCATTGCCCTTAATGGTCTGGGGCTGGTAATGTGGAAGACTAAAAAATTTAAAGAGGCAGAGGTGTTGTATAAAAAAGCCATTCAGAGCGACCCGAAATATCACATGGCTTATTACAATATGGGAATACTCTACGAAGATATGAAGCAGTATGCAGAAAGCAAGGATTATTACAGAAAGACCATAGAGATTAATCCCGGTTATGTAAACGCAATGATTAATCTCGGCATTATTCTTGAGACCAAAGACAAGAATTTTTCAGATGCCGAGTACTGGTATAAAAAAGCAAGCGAAGCGAGTCCCGACAACCATCTAGCTTATTACAATTTGGGTTTTCTTTACAGTAATAAGGAGTTCAGCAAATACGATATAGATAAGGCTATCGGTTATTATCAGAAAGTTACCACGCTAAAACCTGATCATGACCTATCGTATTTCTATATGGGAAATCTTTTTTATAATGACAAGAAGGAGTATCCTAAAGCAATAGCCGCCTATGAAAAAGCGATTCAGCTTTACGGCAAGGACCCTGCTTACTATAACAATCTTGGGCTGGTGTACGAAGCCCAGAAAGAATATGCTAAAGCTGAGGGTTATTACCGGAAATCTATAGAGATTGATCCCTCATACGGCATTGCGTGGGAAAGCCTTGGCTATGCCTTGTATTATCAGTACAAGGACGATGAAACCAAAGAAGCATGGAAAAAGGCAGTTTCCCTCGGAAAAACTAGCGCAAAAGACGCCCTTAAAAAATATTACAATATCTCGGATGTCCCTCCTGAGAGCACTGCCCCTCTTGCAACGAACCTGAGCGCTTCCGAATACTATTCAAAGGGCTACGATTACAAGTTGAACAAGAAAGACACAGATAAGGCAATAGAATATTATCTGAAGGCTGTAAGCATTGACCCGAACCATACAAATGCCCTGTTTGAGCTTGGCTATGTCTATAATGAAAAAGGAGAATATAGCAAAGCCATTGAATATTACAACAGGGTTCTGGCGATAGATCCCCGGGCAAAAGACGCCCTTAATAACATCGGACTGTCATATGAAAGCCAAAAAGATTACGTGAAGGCTGAAAGTTATTACCGGAAAGCAATAGAAGTTGACCCCTCATACGGCATTGCGTGGGAAAGCCTTGGCTATGCATTGTATTTCCAGCATAAAGACAACGAAGCTATAGAAGCGTGGAAAAAGGCTTCTTCCCTTGGAAAAACAGGAGCAAAAGACGCGCTTAAAAAGTATTTCAATATTACTGATTGAAGCCTATCTATTTTGAGATTTAGAACGGAGAAACTGAATGGAGGATTTGCGCATGCTTTCTGAAAGGGCAAAAAATATAAAACCATCGCCGACCCTTGCAATTGATGCAAAGGCAAAGGCAATGAAGGCAGCAGGAGTTGATGTCGTGAATTTCGGGGTAGGCGAGCCTGATTTTGACACTCCTGAAAACATAAAAGAAGCTGCCATAAAGGCGATAAGGGATGGTTTTACAAAATACACGCCTGTCGGAGGAATCGACACTCTTAAAGACGCAATCATAGAAAAATTCAGGAAAGACAACGGCATTGAATACTCACGTGAAGAGGTAATCGTATCATGCGGCGCAAAGCACAGCCTCTACAATATTGCGCAGGCGCTCTACGGGAATGGCGATGAGGTTATAATCTCCGCTCCTTACTGGGTTTCGTATCCTGACCAGGTGATTTTAAATGATGCCGCCCCTGTTTTTGTGAAGACATACGAGAAAGATAAATTCATACTCAAAGCAGATGCCCTTAAATCTCGTATAACAAAAAAGACAAAGGCAATAATACTTAACTCCCCTTCGAATCCTACAGGGCTTACCTATGACAGAAAGACACTTGAGGACATAGCATCCATTGTATTGGAGCATCATCTCTATGTGATTTCTGATGAGATATATGAGAAGCTTACCTATGAAGGATTTATGCACACAAGCATCGCATCGCTCGGAAACGAGATAAAGAACAGAACCCTTATTGTGAACGGGCTCTCAAAGGCGTATGCTATGACAGGATGGAGGATTGGTTATACAGCAGGGTCTAAAGATATAATCAAGGCGATGACAAATATACAGAGCCAGTCAACGTCAAATCCCACATCAATTGCGCAGAAAGCGGCTGTTGAGGCATTAACGGGTCCGCAGGATTTTATAAAGACGATGCTTGCTGAATTTGATAAGCGAAGAAAATATCTCGTGTCTGAACTTAATTCGATCCCGGGCATGAGCTGCCTTACTCCTACAGGCGCTTTTTACGCATTCCCTAACACATCAAAATTATACGGCAAGCAGGCTGACGGAAAAAAAATATCCTCGTCATCTGACCTTGCGCTTTATCTGCTTGAGAAAGTGAATGTTGCGCTTGTGCCCGGCGATGCATTCGGCGATGACAAGCACATAAGGCTTTCTTATGCGACTTCTATAGAGAATCTTGAAA
The DNA here is from genome assembly GCA_026387575.1 of Nitrospirota bacterium. GTDB lineage: Bacteria > Nitrospirota > Thermodesulfovibrionia > Thermodesulfovibrionales > UBA1546 > UBA1546. Next base: position 13,195 of record JAPLLK010000095.1, read on the forward strand.
AAGGCGTAAAGAGAATAAGGGAGGCTGTAAGCGGATTAAAATAGAAATCATATCCTGCGTTTTCTGTTGAACAATCCCGCCTTATAATGTTATCTTAAAACAACTTTTATCGTGTAAGGTTTAATAATAATGCTTGTCCGCATGACAGTTGAAGGTTTGTTGTTTGACCCGCGCAGCAGTATGTATATCCTGCTTCTGAAGGATGCTGAAGGGACAGCCACACTGCCTATCTGGATTGGAAAACCGGAGGCAGATTCCATTGCGCTTGCGCTCGGAAAGGTTGTAACGCCAAGGCCTTTGACCCACGACTTGATTAAGAATATGGCGCATAATCTTAAGATGAAAATAACAAGGGTTGCGGTTATTGAGATACTTGACAATACATATTACGCCCTCATCTATCTCAATAATGGCAAGGACGAAATATCAATAGATTCAAGGCCCAGCGATGCAATTGCAGTTGCACTGAGAGTTAACGCACCTATCTTTGTTGAAGAAAGCATCCTTGAAAAGAGAACCAAGGATGAGCTTGATGAATGGCTTAAAAATCTTAAGCCCGAGGATTTCGGAAATGTCATGTAATGTTAAAGCGAACTGAAGGCATTGTCCTAAAAACCATCCCTTTCGGAGAAGCAGACCTCATAGTAACATTTCTAACTTATGATTTCGGCCTTATAAAGGCGTTTGCCAAAAGCCCGCGAAAGATAAAAAGCAGGTTTGGAAGCAGCCTTGAACCTCTTACATATTCAAAGATATCATTTTGGGGGAAAGAAGATGCGAATCTCCCCCGCCTGACGCAGTCAGATATAATCCTGCCGTTTAAATCCATCAGAGAGAGGCTGGATTGTTTTTTGAAAGCTTCAGAGATAATCGAGCTTACTGTTAATATGCTTCCGGAGCATGAAGCAAATAAAAAAATATTCACGCTGCTTCTGGATATACTGAAGACAATGGAGAAAGACTGCGGTGCTCTGCTCACTGCAATCCTGTATAAGGTAAAGTTCCTTGACCTTGCAGGTTATGCTCCGAGGCTTGACGGCTGCGCAAGGTGTGGAAAATCAGGATTCAGCTTCTATGTCTCGCACGGTTCCATCCTATGCGAGAATTGTGCGACAGGTGCGGATTCATATGTGAAACTTTCTCAGGGGTCTATAAGGCTTTATGAGACCCTGAGAAAATGGGACAGTTCCCTGACAGGAAGGATAAAGCCGTCAGAAAATCTCTTTGCAGAACTTTTAGGAATGATAAATGACCACATAAGATACACCCTCTCAAAGCCGCTCAGGTCAGCGGCATTTTATAAGGCATAGCTAATAAACATTTGTTACACTTCTACCAGCAGACCCCTGTGCGTGAAAAGCAGATAAGCTTTTGTTTTCATGGAGAGTATTTTGCCTGCCGCTTCCTTGTAGATATCCATCTGAAACCTGTATTTTTCGGAGAGTAAAGGCATATCTTCATCTTTTACGGGAAATGTCTTGTAGTCATAAATCACGGCAATATTGTTTTCAATGATTACCCTGTCAATTCTTCCTCTAAAAACAGCGCTGCCTTTCTGAAGGATGAAGGGCAGTTCGGAAAATGAATTTCCATGGGGCAGAATTATATTATTCAGATATCCGTTTACTTTCAGCGACTGAAAATCAGTAAGCACAATAACGCTGAGTTTCTGAATATCCTCATCAGAAAGGAATTCATTTTTCAGCAGTGAGAGGGTTCTTCCATTTACGCCCTCAGGCATCAGAATCCCCCTTGAAAGCTCTTCAAACAGCCTATGAAAAATCCTGCCGACTATAACCCATTCTTCGCCATGAGTTATTCTTATGTCTAAGTCCTCTGTAACGTCTCTCCATTTTACATCCGGCGTGAAAGGCAGAGGTTCTGTGAATACAGCCTCCTGTGCGGTTAATCTTTGAGCATGAAGAACAGCGCGAGAGGGAGGGGAAGCAGAATAAAGCTTCTCTATCCCCGCCTCGGTAAGTATTTCAAAGAAAGCAGCTCTGCTGTTTATTTTTCCATCCTTTAGTATGTCAAAATTTTCTGTGAGATACGCAAGCCTTCCTACAGGAGATTTCTCTTTGTTCAGAGTGCCAAGCATGCACAGAAAATCCCTTGCCCTTGTAACAGCTACGTAAAAAAGGCGTTTTCCTTCCTCAAGTTCTTTTTCCTTTCTTCGTGCGAACTCGGCGATATTTTTCCTCTTTGCAGAATCTTCTTCGTATGCAATTGATATCCTGCTGCCTTCTTCATCTATGACAATTGAGCTGCTTCTCGGAGTGTCTGCCTCGTCAAGAGAGGGCAGGAATACCATCGGGAACTGAAGTCCTTTTGCGGCATGTATTGTCATTATCTTTACTGCGTCCATGCCCTCGGTGTTTATATTTGCCTTTGGCTCATCCCCATCCCTTGCCTTGATGAGTTTCTCCCGTATCTCAAGCCCTGAAAACCCTGCTGATTCATAGGACTCAATGAGTTTTATGAATTTCTTTATGTTAGCCTGCCTCTGTTTTTCCCTGTAGTGTTTCCAGCCTTCTGTCTCTGTGAGTGCCTCCTCAAGTATTATTGCAAGCGGCGTGTTTTTTGATTTCTCTATCCAGTTATGAAGCATTCTGAATATCCTAGAGAATTCCAGTTCAGCCTGAAGTTTATTTATGAGAGGCTGGTTGTTTTCCGCAATCAGATTTAAGAGGGTTTCATAATCAATTCCGAACAGCGGGCTTCTCAGCGCACAGAAAAGACTGTAGTCATCATGAGGGTCAATAATAAAAGAAATGAGTTCCCGCAGTAAAGCGACCTCAGGTTCATCATAGAACCCGATGCCTTTCACCACAATAAAAGGTATATGCTCTTTTCTCAGCGCGCTCTCAAATAAGGCGAGGTGCGTCCTCTTTCTTAAAAGCACTGCCATGTCTCCGAAGGCGCAGGGCCTTTTCTTGTCTCCGTCAAATATTTCATATATGCCTGCAAGGGATTTGATTCTTTTTGCCAAAACAGACGCCTCTTTTATGCGGCTTTTCTTTGTGTTGTCTCCTGCTTCTGCAAGCGCAAGCTCAACCCTTCCTTCTCCTTTCCTTGTTGCCTCAAAAGGAGCATACCTTGTCCGCCATGTCTCATGAAGGGCAGGGGGCATGAGTTTCTCAAAGAGGGCGTTTGTAAAGTTTATAATTGCAGGCAGGCTTCTGAAATTCTCTTTTGCCTCTTCAAAGTGATATTCATTTACGAGCCATTCGGAAAGCCTGTTCTTTGCTTCTTCAAACACGCCTGCGTTTGCTCCCCTGAAGAGATAGATTGACTGCTTGTCGTCTCCGACAAGGAATATTGTGGGAGTTTTCCCTTTGCTTCTCTTTGATCCAATGCCTGAGCGCCATTCTTCTGTGAGTTTGTCTATAATCTGCCACTGGATTGAATTTGTATCCTGAAATTCATCAACAAGAATATGGTCCGTATGCTCGTCAAACGAATAGAGGATATTCTGCCATTCGGGGTGGCTGGCAAGCGCCTCGTATGTCATAAGCTCAAGGTCGTCAAAATCAAGAAGATGCCTTTCAAGCTTTCTGTTTTTATATTGTTCAAGGCATTTTGAGTAGAGTTCAAGGATTCTTTTTTCTTCCCCGTTTTCAACAGAGTATTCTCTCTTTAACAGCAATTCTGATACAGGCCTTTTGCTGTAAAGCGTATTAAGGATTGAAAATACCTTATCCCATCCCTTAATACCCCTGTCTTTCATCATGTCAAAGAACAGCGCAGGCTTGTCTTTCTCTTTCATCACGCATTCATAGACAGCCTCTGACCAGAGGAGAGATGCCTCAAACTCATCCATGACATCAAGCGAAGGGTCTACCCCGAGTTCTATAGAAAAACGTTTCAGCAGTTTAAGGCAGAATGCGTGGATGGTTGATATTCTCATCAGCGGCATCTTTGCTTTAATAGTGGAGAACAGTTCGGGATTTTCCCTTTCAAGGATGTTGAAGATTCTTTCCTTCATCTCCGCCGCCGCCTTTTCCGTGAATGTGATGCAGAGGATTTTTTCTATCTCATCGCCGTCAAGAAGAAGGCTTATATACCGTCTTGCCAGCTTTTCTGTTTTTCCGGAGCCGGCAGGCGAGGAAATAATTACGCTTTTTTGGGTATCAAGATAGCTGTTCATGTTTGTCCTCAGAATAACACAGGGGGATTTTTATGTGCAATCTATAAGCGAGAAAACACCCTTCTTTTCTTATTTGTTTTTTGCTATCCTTTGATTAGGAATTAGTGGATAGTTATTACTAATGATTGTTCACTGTTTTTAAAAGGAGGTTTTTATGTTGGTAGAATTCAGTATTGTCCCGATCGGCATAGGAAGCAGCATAGGGGGCCAGCTCGTAAAGGTGTTGAAGATAGTTGATGCGAGCAGACTGCCTTACAAGATCAATCCCATGGGGACAGTTGTTGAAGGAGAGTGGGATGATGTGATGAGGCTCATTAAAAAATGCCACAGCGCTGTGATGAAGACAGGAGATAGGGTGCTGACAACGATATCCATTGATGACAGGAAGGGCAAACCTAACAGGATTGAGGAAAAAGTGAAGTCTATTGAGAAGAGACTGGGAAAGACATTGAAGAAATAAATGCATCATGCGCAAAAGGGGGATAAGAGTAGATGAAGGCTGTAGAGATAAAACCTGGCATATACTGGGTTGGGGCAATAGACTGGGCTGTAAGGGATTTTCACGGGTATGTAACACCTCGCGGCACAACCTATAATAATTACCTGATAATAGATGATGAAATAACGCTTCTGGATACAGTTAAATATGATTTTGCAGATATCACTATTAAAAACATAAAATCAGTTGTCGAGCCTTCAAGGATAAAGAATATAATTATCAACCATATTGAAAATGACCATGCCACAAGTATTGACAGGATTATGGATTTCACGACTGATGCAACACTCTATATTACGGAATAAGGTAGAAAGGGAATTGAAAGGTTTTTTGATTTGTCAAAATGGAATGTAAAGGTTGTAAAAACCGGGGACACATTAAATATAGG
>JAPLLK010000034.1 GCA_026387575.1 Nitrospirota bacterium
GTGGTAATCAATAAGAAATACAAAATATCTTTTTAACCGCCTGCTGAAAAAGAATATTAGCCTTGATAGTTCTTTGGCTATCTTAACAAGGACAGGCTGTTTTTCCTGTGCTAAAAGCAGAAATCTTACCCCGAGTTTTTCTGCCTCTGTTCTTATGTCAGAATCGGTTCCTTTCTTGTAATTGTTATAGAACAGTAAAGTTAAGCTGTATCTGTTCTTATCAATTCTCTTGAGAAGTTCAAGGAGGCTGTTTGTGCCTCCGCCCCATTCTTTGCCTGTATCAAGAATAAGAATTTTCTTTTGCATAATATGTTAAGTTTTCGCAACAGCAACAATGCCAGGGGCAAAATCAATATCCAGGAGTCTAAGCAATGGTCTGTATATCCAGTATCTTAATTTATCTTTAGTCTTCATGTCTTTAATCCTATATATTTTAATGTCATGAAATCCCGCTGAAATCAAAAGACCGGCTAATTCATCATATCTGTATGGTGTTACATGTGTGCAGTCTCTCCAGAATCGTACAGGATGACAGGCGTTGGGTGTGCTTATTAGAACGCGCCCTGATGGGTTAAGCAATTCATGAATTCTTCCAAGCAATATAACTGTATCTATAAGGGTCATATGTTCTATGACATCTAAAGCAACAATTACATCAAACTTGCGATCAATAGTTGCTATGTCGAAATAGTCATGCGGCAAGTTTTTATCTATATCTAAGCTAAAATAAGAAATGTTTATCCCTGTGGAATTAATATCTTTTTCAAGATTTCTGTCGTTAGCTCCGATATCAAGGATGGCATCTCCGTCTTTTAATAAATTGCTGATTACTTGCCTGTTACTTTTTACTATCGGTATCTTAGTTATTTTGGGCAGCGATTTAGAAGCGGCGTCTCTGCCTCTACGAATTTTACTCCAATCAATTCTATTAGCCATTATTTCTCCACCGTTAAATTGTTATATGTATCTATAATGCGGTTAACTACATCGGCGTAAGTATAATTAGTGCGGACATGGAGATAACCTTCTTTGGCGATTGCTTCTCTTTCGGCAGCATTATCAAGATAATATTTAGCCTGCTTTACACAATCCTCTATGCTTTCATAGACTGCAATATGTTTGCTTGGTGTAACAACAGCCTCCATGTCCCGCGAACCATCCGTAAGCAGAAAAGCGCCTGTGGCAGGCACCTCCAGCACCCTCATATTCATTCCGCTGCGTTTTTTGCCTTCCCCAAATCCCCAGTTTGTAATATTCACTACGATCCTGCTTCTATTATATAATTCTACCAGCGCAGAGCCGTCAATATATTTACCTTTAACACATTTTTTAATTCTAGGATTTAAAAAATTATTTTTTATCCATTTCCTGCCATAGATAACAATATTGTCAGTAATGTTCAGCAATGCTTCAATGAACTGCTGTCTCTTGGGCGACCAATTACCGACAAAACAGATATCTATCTCTTTGTTGATATTATTTGTAGGATAGAATGCATCAGGATCGACTGAATGATGGAGCAGGCTGATATTTGAAAATCCTTTTTGCATTCCTATATCAACACATGATGAGTTCATGAAGAAATACCAATCAAACAAATTTATTTCCCTGAGCGCTTCTTCTATGCGCTCTTCCCTTTCTATCCACCAGCCAAAAAGAGGAGTATTTCTCCTGATTTCATTTAATACATCATTCTGAAAACCGATTCCGCGGATAAGCAGAACCATATCAGGATTGAAATGTTTATGGGTTTTCGCCAAATTGAAACTCCTATAATTTTTGTGAGAGAGATGATGATCAGAAAAAACACTTTTATCCTTTGGAATTATGTGTAAGTTATGCAGTATCTTATTGGTAGGATGTATTATATGACGATCAAACCAATGGTTCACATCCGCATAAACCATTTCCGTAGATATCCCTTTACGTCTAAAAGCAGAAGCAAGATATTGCATGATGGGCGGCCTTGAAGAATAGACTAATAAAACTTTTTTCAGAGTTTTATGTCGATTTGAATATTGCCTGTCTAATGACATCAAATACCTCATCAATGCTTATATTTTCCATGCAGGTTTGGTGTTTACATCTTTTGCTTACACATGGAGCACATGTCCTGTCTTTTTTTATAATCGTATGTTTATCCATGTTGTAATAGGGCCCAGACCTGATAGGGTCGGCTACCGCAAATAAAGCTACCACTGGCGTTCCGACTGCAACAGCAATATGCATGACCCCTGTGTCGCCGGTTACTAAAGTCCTAAATCTTTTAATCAATGCCGGAATATATTTTAAAGGAAGCTTCCCTGCTGATACAATCGCTTTTTCTCCTATTGCATCTGCAATCTTTCTGCAATTCTCATATTCCTCAGGCGAGCCGGTTATTATTATCTTTAATTCAGGATACGAATTAATAAGCTTTTTGCCCAATTCGGCAAATCTGTCAGGAAACCACATTCTGCTGAGGGTGGATGCGCCTGCCTGAAAGCCTATGATTGAATCTGTATCTCTGATTCTGCTGTTTTCCAAAAAATCATTGACAGCAGATTCTCCATCTTTTTCTATAGGCAGAACCATTCTCTTATCTGAAATCCTGCAGCCTGCCAGCTCTGCAGCTTTGAGCCTGTATTCTACTCCATGGGTTAAGTCTTCCCATTGCAAAGTCTGATTTATGTTAGACAGCAGGAAGCTGTATTCACTCGTGTTTGGCACTTTTACTATAAACCTTGCTCCTGAAAGATATGCCATTGGCGTTGCCTGAGGTTCGTTTCCGTGAAATATCAATGCGAGGTCAAATTTATGTTTGCGGAATTTCATAATGGTCCTGAAAATTTTTTTATATCCGCCATGATAAGGAATAGTCTCATCTATGTACGGGTTGTTTTCAAAAAGTTCCATATTTTTAATGTTAAAATGAGCGGCTATCCTTGCTTGAGGGTATCTCTCACGTACAGCTCTAATTGCCGGTGTTGAAAGCAGTGTGTCGCCTATTGCTGTTGATGAGACAACTAAAATGTTTTTAACCGCTTCAGGGTCAAAATATTTTAAATCTGCCTGCCTTCCATCAAAGAATTTCACGATCTTTAGCAGCAGAAACAGCAGGACATCAATTGGATTGTTTCTCATTTTTTCTTTATCTTGAGGTATAGGCTTGAAAGAGTTTTGCTTGTATATATTACCATCCTTTTCTTTAACCAGGCAACGCTGTCCTTAACTATTATCCTGTTTATTGCAAACGGGTCAGAGCCTGCTTCAACAACTCCGTGGTTTGTGGTGAAGATTGCTTTGTACCCTACTTCTTTGGCGGCAGTTAAAGCAAGGCCATTATATTTGCCGTAAGGCCAGCAGAAGTATGGGCATGGGCTATCAAGCTTTTTTTCAATAATACCCCGTGATTCTTTCAGTTCTTCCATGAGTTCTTTCTCGGGGAGGCTGTTGCATTCAGCATGGCTCTTTGTATGAGAATAAAACTCAATCATGCCGCTGTTTGACATTTCCTTAATAAGCTTCCAGTTGAGCACAACCTTATGCGACTCTCCTCTTCCTATTAGCAATTTCGATTCCTCATGCGTTGGTATCGTTAGTTTTGAGTTTAGAGTTTGGAGTTCTGAGTTTTGCAAAGACGCATTTTCCACTCTGTTAGTGATTAAGAAGACAGTTGCATTGATGTTATATTTTTTGAGTGTTGAAAAGGCATACATGTAATTATCAAGCCAGCCGTCATCAAAGGTAACAACTACAGCCTTCTGAGTTAAAGTCATTCCGCCGTTTATGTAAGAAATGAGTTCAGCTATCTTTAATGTCTTGTAGCCTGCTCTATATAAGTACTCCATCTGGCCTTCAAAGACCTCCGGAGTTATAGTGACCATATCATCTTTATGGCGGTTGACGTGATGGTACATTAAAACGGGAACTGGTCTCATGGAGTTCTGCCCTTTATGAGAGACAGATAAAGGGCATACATCCTTTCACACATTTTCTCTGCCGTATAATCCTTTTCCACTATCTTTCTTCCTTCCATTCCCATTAATCTTGCTGACTCTTTATCCTTCAGCATCTTTATAATTGCCTCTGCAAGCGCATGCGGATTGTCCGGCTCTACCAGATAACCGTTTACGCCATTTTTAATCACTTCACTGACACCGCCTACACCTGCTCCTATCACCGGCTTGCCCATTGCCATTGCCTCTATAAATGATGTCCCGAGCGCCTCCTGAAGTGTTGGCAGGACAAAGACATCAATGGATTTCAATATTTCCGGGATGTCCTTTCTCAATCCGAGCATGAAGACTTTTTCAGATAATCCTGATGCCTTTATCTTATTTAAAATATTATCCCTTTGCGGTCCGTCCCCTGCAAATACAAAAACAGCCTCAGGTATTTCTTTAAGGACTGACGGAATGGCATCAAGGATGATATGATGCCCTTTCTTTTTCCTTAAAATCGCTATTGTACCTATAAGAGGGATATCTTTTTGCAATCCCAGTTCCTGCCGTAAGCTGTCATTAACTTTCTCGGGATTAAATTTATCTGTATCTATGCCTGTCGGTATGGCTGTTACTTTCCCTGACGCAATGTTTTTTTCTATCAAATACTGCTTTACATATTCACTTACAGTGACTACTTTATGTGCCAGCAGGCTGTATGTAAATTTTGATGTTATGGGAAGTGCCAGATGCCTTGTTCTGACTATTATCGGTTTTTTTCTTGAAAGCCTTCCTGCTATGCCCGCAAGGAGGCTGTCCCTTCCGCTGTGGGTGCTTATTATGTCAATGTTTTGGCTTCTTATCAGTTTAAGTATATGACTTATCGCTAAGATGTCATAACTTTTCTTCATTCTGCATGTTCTCACTTCGATGCCTTCTGCCAATGCACGTTTATTCAATCTGCTGTCAGGCTGGCACAGAATGATTACTCTTGCTCCTCTTTTTTTCAGGCCGATGCACTCCTGAAGCGTCCTGTTTTCCTGTCCTCCCCATCCTGTTGATGACTCTGTATGAAGTATGCTAAATATCATATTATAAGTTATTCACCTTTACACAGCTTATTACAAGCCAGTTGCCTGTCAGGAGCTCTCTGGAAGCCAGCCGTTTAATCATTTCTGCTTTTTCAGTATTTCTATTTTTATCAAAGAACACTCCGGGGAGATATAAAGCTTTTAGAAAAGGGTATAGCAATAAATTCTTTAGTTTTATGTCAAGAGCAATGGTATCCCTTAACTCAAAGCTGTTCTTTCTTATAAGCTCAAAGACCTCCACAAATGACGGGATATTGTAGATAAAATGGTCCCATTCTTTGTGCTGCTTAGTCCTGAACGGTTTGAAGTGCTGGAAATATCCTCTTCTCAAAAAATATAACCGTGAAAATACTGTAAGTATGTTGGGGAAACTGATTATAAGGCTGCCGCCTGTCTTCAATACCCTTCTGAATTCCCGGAACAGTTTCTCATGATTTTCTAAATATTGCAGTGATTCAGCGCAGACCACAAAGTCAAAAAATTCGTCATTATACGGGAAAAAGTCATTCAGGTCAGCATTTACAAATCGCTGTATATTATGAGGATTGGCATATTTATCCATATAAAAGACCTGATGCCCCGCCTTTTCAAGAGCTCCGCCAAGCTCTCCTTTCCCGCAGGCAGCATCCAGCAGATATCCGCTTTTCTTGTCTTTCAGTAATTCGTATATAGCATGGTGCATGTTTTTCATTTGTAATTTACCATCCAGATTTTTATATATTCAGGTTACCTTTTAAAATATTTATAACCTCTTCCGTCTTCATCTCCGTAAGGCACCTGCTGGTTTTGCTGCCGTCACATCCATCTTTCCCGCATGGAACGCATTTCCAGTCTTGTTGAATAACTGTATGAATCCCAAATGTCTGTATCCCATTTTTTTCAGGATAGGGGTTCCCTGAATTTGAATTTTGAAATTTGAAATTTGAAATGTTGTTATCCCAGGGCCCCCAGTGGAAGGCGCCGCTTGGCCCGAAGAGGGCGACGACAGGTGTGCCGACTGCTGCGGCAATGTGCATAGGGGCAGAGTCTACGCCAAAGAATAAATCTGAGACTTCTGATATCGCAGCAATCTGTTTAATAGTTGTTTTACCGCAAAGATCAACTAAAAGTGACGAGTGACGAGTAACGAGTGACGGGACTAAAGACAGGATTCTCTTCGCCTTTTCCATTTCCCGTTTGTCAGGAGCTGATGTAACGATTACGGTTATGCCTCTGTCAGTCAGCCAGTTTATAACCTCGGCCATGTATTCATCCCTCCAGCATTTGAAAAGCCATCGCGATGTCGGATGAACATGAACAACTTTGGCATTACCCTCTGAAAATATATCTCCCTTAAATTCCTCCCTTACTAAGAGGGGATGTAGGCGGGTAGTCTTTATTTTATTTATCCCATTTTTTTCAAAGACCTTTTTGACAAATAGCCTTGCGTCTTCAGGGATAGATATATCCACGGAGAGATTGTCTGTTTTGATGCCGAACTGTTTTACGATTTCAAGGTTTTGCAGTACTGTGTGATGGTTATCGTTTTTTTCGGCAAGGCGGGTATACAAGTATCTTTTCCCTAAAAAACCCTCTCTGGTGTCATGGCCTATCCTGTATGCTGCGCCCGAGATGAAAGATATTATCGCAGCCCTGTCACCGCCTGTGAGGTCAACTGCCATATCAAAGCCTTTCCTGCGTATCGTTCTTAGGAATGATATCTCTTTTATATATTTTTGTGAGAAGTTCATTTTCTTGATGCTTCTGTCAAAGACTAGTATCTCATCAATAAGCGGACTTGCCTCTAAGACCTCTTCCGTACCAGAATTCACGAGGGCGGCAATATGCGCCTCTGGAAAGTTTTCTCTTAACGCCCTGAATACAGGAACACTTAGGAGGACATCGCCGATATGACGGAGTTTTATGACAAGGATTTTTTTTATGCCGCTGAAATTCATGACTTTAATAATGGAAATTTGTTTATACTATCACATTTCAGAGGTAAAATTATACTGTCATGTCATGGGCTTGAATTATTAGAGGAAATCTTTTAAGGTAGATACATGCAAAGGGAAAATATCACGGCTAATTCAGGCAAAAACCAGAATCTTCAGGATAACTATCTGAATCAGCTTAGAAAAAGCAAAACCGGGGGGTGCTGACATGCTCAGGGCGATGCGCAAACACGCAAAGTTTTTCTACGTATTATTTTTTATTGTAATACTTTCATTCATATTCTGGGGAGTCGGGACAGTTGATAAGTCAACAGCAGTTCCTGTAGCAGAGATAGGGAAGGAAAAGATAACACTTGAGGAATATGGGCGTGCCTATGACAGAGCCGTAGATTTTTACAGGGATATGTATAAGGAAAAATTCAATGACGAGATGGGAAAGAAGCTTAAACTCAGAGAGAAAGTTCTGGATTCCCTGATAGATGAAAGGGCGCTGATGATTGCAGCCAGGAGTATTGGCATGACCGTGAGTGATGAAGAGCTTGAAGAGGCGATAAGGAATGAGCCCGGATTTACAAGGAACGGTGTCTTTGACAGGGATATATATATGAGGATATTGCAGATTAATAGAATTACGCCGGAATATTTCGAGAATATAAAGAGATATGAATTGATGCTCCTAAAAATAAAGAGGCTTATCGGCGAGGCTTTTGACCTCACAGATGGTGAAATGAGACAGATAACCGGAGATGAGCAGACGGCAAGGGCCTTCAGACAGGCGCTTTTATTTGACAAGAGACAAAAGGCCGTGAAAGCCTACGTGGAAGGCGTTAAGAATCAGATAAAGATTAAAGTTAATACCTACCTGATATCCTGAAATATGCCTCAGAAAATAGCAGGATAAGACTTCCCATAAACATTTAAGTCTATTTGTAATATTAAATCCTATTTAGTTATACTATAAAATTACCAGAATTTTAAAACTTACTTGGCACTGAGGTTTGCAATATGAAAAATAAAGTTTATCTTATCGACGTTACAAACAGGGACGGTGTTCAGACATCAAGGATACTTCTGCCGAAGCTTTCCAAAACGATGCTTAATATCTATCTTGATGAGATGGGAGTGTATCAGAGCGAGATAGGTTTCCCTACGCTCAAGCATGAAGTGAATTATATAAACGGCAATCTCGAACTTGTTAAGGCAGGCGCTATTAAGCGAATTCATCTCGAGGGCTGGTGCAGAGCAATTCCGGAAGACATAAAGCTTACATTCAAAAACTGCCCTGACATAAAACACCTGAACATCTCCATATCAACATCAGAGATAATGATACAGGGCAAATTCCAGGGGAGAAAAACATTTAAGGACATTCTGAAAACAACGATTGAAGCTGTGAAGCTTGCAAAGGAATTAGGCGCTGAAACCGTAGGGCTCAATGCCGAGGATGCGTCAAGGACAGAACTTGACAGGCTGATAGAGTTTGTAGTGGCGGGCAAGGAAGCAGGCGCAGACAGGTTCAGATACTGCGATACGCTCGGCGCTGATGATCCAATAACAATCTATGAGAGGATAAAGGCGCTTGCGCTGGCAACAAAGTTTCCGATAGAGATGCACTGCCACAATGACCTCGGCATGGCAGAGGCGGTATCTGTGGCTGGTGCCCAGGCATCAATAGAGAGCGGTGTTGGTGCCTATATAAACACAACAATAAACGGTTACGGGGAGCGTTGCGGAAACTGCGACCTCGTATCAACTATCCTTGCTCTTAAATTTTCACACGGCTTAAGCCAGAAGGTTTATCTTGATGAACATGTGGATTTGAAAAAATCATGGAGAATTGCAAGATATGCATCCTATGCCTTTAATCTTCCAATACCTATAAATCAGCCGGGCGTGGGTTCAAATGCGTTTGCGCACGAGTCAGGCATTCATGCTGACGGAGCCCTAAAAGACAGAAGAAATTACGAACTTTATGACCCTGAGGATGTAGGCAGGGGTGAGCCGGAACTCCTTGAGACAGGAAGGATCATAACAACAGGTGAATACGGCGGTGTTAAGGGCTTCAGGCATGTCTATGACAAACTCGGAATCCATTTCCATGATGACAATGAAGCGAGGAAGGTTCTTGAACTTGTCCAGTACGCTAACCTGCATACGCAAAAACCGATGACTGACGACGAACTGAGATTTATAGCACAGTATCCTGATATCGCAAGAAAGATAATGACGTCAAATCCGTAAGCCGTCAAATTCAAAATGGAAAATTCAAAATGCAAAATTAAGGAATTTCTACCTTTAATCTTTAGCTGGAGTGATGCATGTACACAATAACTTTAATTCCCGGTGATGGTGTTGGGCCTGAAATAGCCGAAGCGACAAGGCGCGTGATTGAAGCAACAGGCATTTCTGTTAAATGGGAAGTGCACGATGCCGGAGAGGATATTTATCAGAAAGAGGGCAATCCATTGCCTGATAGGGTAATTGATTCAATCAAGAGAAATAAGATTGCAATTAAAGGGCCTGTAACAACACCTGTCGGCACAGGCTTCAGGAGCGTCAATGTTGCATTGAGGCAGGCGCTTGACCTTTACAGCTGTCTGAGGCCTTGCAGGAGCTTTAAAGGCGCAAGAACAAGATATGAGAATATTGACCTTGTTATTGTGAGGGAAAACACGGAAGACTTGTATGCAGGCATAGAGTTTCAGAAGGATAAGGAAGAGACAAAACAACTGATTGAGTTTGTGAAATCATCAACAGGGAAGAACATAAGGCAGGACTCAGGTATAAGCATAAAACCGATTTCTGTTTACGGTGCTGAAAGGATAGTAAAATTTGCATTTGAATATGCGAGAAAGAATAAAAGAAAAAAAGTTACCGCTGTACATAAGGCAAACATAATGAAATATTCTGACGGACTCTTTCTCGAAGTCGCAAAAAGCGTGGCTTCAGGTTACACCGATATAGAGTTTGAAGACAGGATTGTTGACAACATGTGCATGCAGCTTGTACAAAAGCCTGAACTGTATGATGTTATCGTGCTTCCGAATCTCTACGGAGATATTGTTTCCGACCTTGCTGCCGGGCTTATAGGAGGTTTGGGGCTTGCGCCCGGGGCAAATATAGGAGATGAGATGGCAGTATTTGAACCTACACATGGAAGCGCGCCAAAATATAAGGGGTTGAATAAGATGAATCCGTTTGCTATGATGCTTTCAGGGGTAATGATGCTGAGGCATATAGGTGAAACAGATGCCGCACAAAGACTTGAGGCTGCAATTGCCTCTGTTATAGAAGAAGGCAGGCACGTAACCTATGACATGAAACCAAAGCCCGAGGACCCGACTGCTGCCAAGACATCAGAGGTGGCAGATGCGGTCATTGAAAAATTATAGTGCAAAAGTGCAGAAGTCAAAACTTTTGGACTCTGAAACTTTTGAACTATTGAGCTAACGTTATGGAGCCGCACAGTATATTGCCCATAATTATCATTGCCTTATCCATCGTATTTATTGCTGTCCTTTCAAGCTCTGAATCGTCCTTTATCGCTGTAAATAAGATACGGATAAGAAGTCTCATGGAGAAGGGCGACAGCAGGGCAAAAGCTGTGCAGAAGCTGCTGGACGAACATGACAAGCTTTTCAGCGCAGTAATACTATCAGGCAACCTGTTTACAATCCTTGCAACATCAATAGGTACAGCGCTCGCATTAAAGTATTTCGGTAAAGACGGTATAATAATAGCCACAATTGTCATGACATTCCTCATCGTTGTATTCGGAGAACTTGCGCCAAAGACATTTGCAGTTGCCTATTCAGAAAAGGTTTCTTTATTGCTTGCAAAGCCTGCTGCGTTTTATATCAGGCTGATTTCACCGCTTGTTTGGATATTTAAAATCACGTCTAATCTTATAATCAGGATGTTGGGAGGCAAGAAAAAGTCTCTATCACCTTTTGTGACAGAAGAGGAGATAAAGACGATGATAAATATAGGTGAGGAAGAGGGGACTCTTGAAGAAGAAGAGAAGCAGATGCTTCATAAAGTCTTTGAATTCGGAGATAAGGTTGTAACGGAGGCGATGGTGCCGCGTACAGAGATAGTCTCCATACCTGGTAATGCAACGGTTGGTGATGCCCTGAAGCTTGTATTGGAAGAGGGTTATTCACGCTACCCTGTCATAAAGGAGAATATAGATAGTGTTACCGGAATCCTTTATGTAAAGGACATAGTGAAACAGATGGCGCAGGGTAAAATACAGAACTATACACCTATAACAGAAATTGTACGCGAGGCTTATTATATTCCTGAAAACAAGATGGTGACAGAACTTCTTGATGAGATGCAAAAGAACAAATTTCAGATAGCTATAGTCATGGATGAATATGGCGGCACAGCCGGGCTTATCACGCTTGAGGATATAATGGAGGAAATAGTCGGAGGCCTTCAGGACGAGTTTGAGGCAATGGAAGGAGAAAAGGAAGTTGAGATTATTGATGAAAGGACATTTATAGTAGCGGGGCAAACAGGGCTTGATGAGATTAATGAGCTTGTAGGATCTGAAATTGTAAGCGAAGATTTTCATACAATCGGCGGATTTGTATTCGGGCTTTTCAGAAGGCTTCCGAAGGTAGGCGAGCAGGTAAGGTATCATAATCTCAGATTCCTCATACTTGAGATGGAAGACAGGAAAATATCCAAGGTTAAGATTGCCAAACTTTAGCAGCAGAGACTGTTTTAAAAAAGTTTGCAATTTTTTTTGAATAGATGTATTCTTTTTAAAATAAATCTATTTTTTGCAAGGGAGGTGTAAAGATGAGAAAAGCGGTATTTTTAGTTTTCATGGGCCTGCTTCTGTTTTCATTCGGCTGCGCCACAAAAGGATATGTAAAGGAGCAGATAGACCCTCTAGCAGACAGGATTAACAAGCTTGAGGCAAAGCTCACGGCAGTTGAATCCAAGATAAGTACACTTGAAAGCAAGGTTGGCGCCCTTTCATCTGAAGTTGATGATGCAAAGAAACAGGCGATGAACGCCAAGATGATGGCTGAAGAGGCAACGAAGGCTGCAAAGGATTCTTCTGATAAGGCTGATAATGCTGTAAAGAAGGCAGAGGCTGCTACTGAGAAGGCAGAGGCTGCTGTAAAGAAGGCAGAGGCTGCTGCGAAGAAGGCGGAGGCTGCATCAGAAAAGACAGAAACTGCTTCCAAGAAGGCAAAAAAGGCATTTGAATTACAGCAGAAAAAATAATTTTTAGTATTGAGTATATTAAAGAGGGGCACAGAAATTTCAGGGATGTAATTTCTGAGCCCCTCTTTTTTTGCTTAATCCGAAATCTCGACAGGAATCCCCTTTTTTTCTTTTATCGCCGTATTTAATTTCTCTGTGTTAACACCTTCAATCAGGTTTTGCCTCTTGAGCAGTTTCACCGCAATTTTAGAGTATTTTTCATTTTGGTGGTAATCGTCCTTGTGAACCTCAATAAACACCTTGTTGCTTATGGCGCTTACTTTTACAGGTTGTTTTACAATAGTCACCCTGCTGCCTTTTGGCATTAATTTGAAAAGCTTTGGAATGTCTTCGGGGTATAGCCTTATGCATCCGTGGCTTGCCCTTCTGCCGACCCCCCACGGCCTGTTTGTCCCGTGAATAAGATAGCTCTTTAATGAAAGCCTTAGCGCATGAGAGCCAAGAGGGTTGTCCGGTCCAGGGGGGACTACCGCAGGCAAATTTGGTTTCTCCTTTCTGATTGATTCAGGCACACGCCAGCTTGGGTTTACTATTTTTTCTGCAATCTTGAACTCTCCTGTTGGCGTGTCATTCCCTTCACTGCCTATTCCTACAGGAAAAGTCGCCACAAGTTTTGACTTGCCGCGCTTAAAAAAATAATAGAGCCTCATCTCAGAGAGGTTTATAACAATGCCTTTGTATGATTTCACATCTGGCAGTATCCATGAAGAAGGTATGGTGACTAACGTCCCATTTCCTGGGACAAATGGATCAATATCAGGATTTGCGTCAGCAATTTCATTGTAGCCAAGTTTAAACTTCCGAGCTATCTCAATTAAAGACTCATCGTTCTTGACTGTATAGGTGGCAATTGAACCGACCACTGTATTATTATTTGTGTATGTGTAAGATGCAGCGTCAGCAGACGGCGCTATCCATAATATGAAAAAGTTAAGACTGAATACTGCTGTTAGAAACCGCCTGTTATTCATCAAGAGAAACGCTCCTGCTCAATTTATAAGACTGCATTTCAGAATACTCTTGTATTATATATATTTTAAGTTGTAATTTACAGAAGGGTCTGCATGGTTTTTTTAGATAGTGCTGTTTTAAACTTAGACTTAATATATAAACCTAGAGGCTTGCAGAGGTGAATAGTTGAAGAAAAAACAGAAAGAACCTCCAGCGCCTATTGAAAGGCATGAGACTATTCGTCGGAGTATAATTTCTATTATTGAGGGCCAGACTCTCTCTGCTAAGGAAATATCAGGCAGCGTCAGCATCCCTGAAAAAGAGGTTTATGAACACCTTGAACATATTCGGAAGACAGTTAATACAATAGATGCTCATCTTGTAATTACCTCTGCTGAATGTGCTAAGTGCGGTTTTGTATTCAGGAAAAGGGAACGGCTTAAGAAACCCGGCAAATGCCCTATCTGCCGCAGCGAGTTTATACATGAACCTCTTTTTTTGATTAAGAAAGCACTATAAGTTAAACTGATGGTGCTAACTAAATGAAAATAAATTGGGTGATAAGGTGAAAATACAATTTCTTGGCGGCGTTAGAACCGTTACAGGCTCATGCTTTGATATCCGGACATCGGAAATCAAGGCGCTTGTTGACTGTGGCATGTTTCAGGGAGAAGATTCCTATGATATTAACAGAGCGCATTTTTTGTTTAATCCTTCAGAGATAGACTATCTGTTTCTCACACACGCTCATATTGATCACAGCGGGCTTATTCCGAAACTTGTAATGGAGGGTTTCAGAGGGAAGATAGTTACAACATCTGCGACTGTAGACCTTGCAGAACTGATGCTTTATGATTCAGCGCATATTCAGGAAACGGATTCCGAATGGCATACGAGAAGGGCGATGAGGGCAGGTAAAGAACCGGTGTTTCCGCTTTATACCGTGGATGACGTTAAGGCTTCAATCCCATTTTTCAAAAAAGTTTCTTATGGAAAGATTGAGCATACAGGTAAGGGCCTAAAGTACAGATTCCTTGATGCAGGCCATATCCTCGGCTCAGGTACTCTGGAGATATGGTTTCAGGACGGGCGCCAAGAAAAGAAGATAGTATTCTCAGGAGACATCGGAAGGAAAGGAAACCCGATAATAAATGACCCCTCGCTTGCAACAGAGGCTGAATATGTTGTCATGGAATCAACTTACGGCAACAGGCTCCACAAAGGCATGTCAGAGACAATAGACGAGCTTGTGGAAGTTATAAAGGTGACATTCAAAAAAGGCGGAAATGTTATTATCCCTGCCTTTGCAATTGGAAGGACTCAGGATCTTCTGTATGTGCTTAACAGGCTTGTGCGTGAAGGAAGGCTCTATAAAATTAATGTTTATATTGACAGCCCCTTGGCTGAGCAGGCGACAAAGACATATCTTGCACACCCGGAGTGTTTTGATGAGGAGGCAAGAAAGATTCTCAGCGCTGGCTCGGTGGGAGACAACATCAGGCTCAGGTTTACCAATTCTATTGATGAATCCATTGCTCTGAATAAGATTAAATCCCATGCGGTAATCATCGCCGGAAGCGGCATGTGCGAAGGCGGAAGAATAAGACATCATCTGAAACATAACCTCTGGAGGCCTGAGTGCAGTATTATATTCTCAGGATTTCAGGCAAGAGGCACCCTCGGCAGGAGGATTGTTGACGGAGCAAGGGTTGTGCGTATCTTTGGGGAAGATATAGCAATTAAGGCAGGGATATATACACTCGGCGGATTCTCTGCTCATGCGGATCAGAAGGAACTCCTTGAATGGCTTTCATCATTCAAAGATAGTCCGCAGGTCTTTGTGGTTCACGGAGAAGAGGAAACAGCGCTTGCATTTTCAGAGATGATAAAAGAGCGGTACGGGTTTGTCACTCATGTCCCAGCCAAAGGGGAGGTTTACGAAATATAGCTGCCTACTCCAAAGTGCAAAAGTCCCATAGAGCCATAGTACAATAGTTAGGCTGGAGAGCTATTTAACTTTTGATCCCTGTTTTATCTGCTTTTCAGGAGAGATGATTGACAGGTTCCCTTCGTCATCCGATGCCGCAAGGAGCATTCCGTGAGACTCAACTCCCATGAGCTTTGCAGGCTGCATGTTTGTAACTACCACAATGCTTTTGCCTATGAGTTCTTCTGGTGTGTATGCCTTGCCTATGCCTGCAATAATCTGCCTCTCTTCGCCTGTGTCAACTTTCATAACAATCAGCTTGTTTGATTTTTCAACCCTCTGCGCCTCAAGCACTTTTCCAGTCTTCAGTTCAACATTTGCAAAGTCTTCAATCGTTATCATCTTTTGAATTTTCTCCTTAATGCCTTTTCAACTACTTCAGGGACAAGCCCTTTTACCGAGCCTCCGAATGAGGCAACTTCCTTGACTATGGTAGATGAAAGGAATGTATATTCCTCAGAAGGCATCATAAACACTGTCTCAATGTTCAGGTCAAGGCGCCTGTTCATCAAAGCCATCTGGAGCTCGTACTCAAAGTCAGACACAGCCCTCAGCCCCCTTATGACACTGATTGCCTGCTCTGACTTAGCGTAGTGAACAAGCAGGTTGTCAAAAGAATCAACCTTCACATTGATGCAGTCTTTCACAGCAGTTCTGATAAGTTCCAGACGCTCCTCAAGCGTGAAAAACGGATGTTTCTTCTCAGCTGTGGTAATCGCAATAATCACCTCGTCAAAAATCCTCAGCCCCCTCTTCACAATATCAATATGGCCGTTTGTGATTGGGTCAAATGTTCCAGGGTAAATTGCAATCTTTTTCATTGTTTTTTCCTGTATAATGTTAGCATAGTGTCGCCGTATTTGTAAGCCTTCTTCTGGATGAGTTTCCCTGTTTCATCTGGCAGCTTCTTCTTGGAAAGGTGTTCTGCAATTATAATGCCTTTATCATTAAGCATCTCTCCACCGGACAGCAAGGGAAGTATGCGTTCAAGTTCTCCTGCATGATAAGGCGGGTCAAGGAATACAATGTCGAATTTCAAGCCTTCTTTCACTGCCTTGGCTATGAAGGCGGATGCCTCTCCTGTGATGATATCAGCCTTTGAGGAGTATCCGCAGTCTTTCAGCATCTTCTCTATCTGTTCTGTTCTTTTTCTGTCAGCTTCCACAAAAAAAACAGCGCTTGCTCCTCTGCTGAGAGCTTCTATCCCTACAGCGCCTGTGCCTGCGTAGAGGTCAATGAATTTAGCATCCACGATTAAGCTGCCTATAATATTGAAAACAGACTCTCTGACCTTAGATGACGTTGGTCTTAATGTATCCTGTTTTGCAGCAGCCTTCTGTGCTTTTCTGAAGTTTATCTTTCTTCCTTTTAGATTGCCTGCGGAGATTCTCATGATTTATGATACACGATAACAGTTCTATTTCTATCTTGCGTCTTGCATCATGCATCTGTTTCATCTATGGGCGGGTTAACGATATTTGATGAGATAACAGGATGGTTTTTTATCGAAACCTTCCTGCCCTTAATCTCAAGTCTTCCCTCGGAAAAGAGCCTTACTGCTTCAGGATATATCCTATGCTCAAAACTCAGTATGCGTTCGGAAAGAGTATCTTCCGTGTCATCAGGCATTACAGTGACCGCTGCCTGGATAATTACAGGCCCTGTGTCCATGCCCTCATCAACAAAATGAACTGTACACCCTGAAATTTTTACGCCGTAATCAAGCGCCTGTTTCTGTCCGTGCAGCCCCATGAATGCAGGAAGCAGTGCAGGATGGATATTCATTATCCTGTTGGGAAATGCGTCTGTCAGGGGTTTTCTTACAATCCTCATAAATCCTGCGAGTATGACGAGTTCAACGCCGCATGATTTCAGTTCGTCTGCAATTTTTTTGAAGAATTCATCCTTTGTCGCAAACTCTTTCGGGTTTATAAAGATATATTTTATGTTATGCCTCTTAGCCCGTTCTACTGCAAAGGCGGAGGGATTATCTGTTATCAATATCTCTATTGAGGCTTTGAGATTTTTATTTTCTATCGAATCTATTATTGCCTGAAAATTAGAGCCGCGGCCTGATGCAAGGACACCTATCTTGAGCATAATAAAATGCCCTCCATTTTTGTATTTGCTGAACTAAAGTCTTATCTCAATGTAGGCGGTTTCTCTTAGTCCTCTTAGCCAGTGCTTGTATTTTTCAGAGAAACGCTGTTCAATCAGCTTATTTTTGGCGGATTCTTTTATTGCGGCTTCGCTCTGTTTTTCTATTTTTTCTTCGAGTTTGATGATATGCAATCCCCTGTTAGTCCAGAATGGCTGACTGATATCGCCTGCTTTCATCTGAGATAAAACATCTGTGAATTCTTTCGCCATCTGGCCCTTTTTAATAAATCCGAGGTCTCCTCCGGCCTTGCCTGACGGGTCTTCGGAATGTTTTTGGGCAAGGGAAGCAAAATTTTCTCCGGCCTTTATCTGCTGGTAGACAGTTTCTGCCTTTTCTTCTGCTGTTTTTCTGTCACTGGGGTTTTGGGGTTTCCTGAAAAAGATCTGCCTTATCCTATAAGAGTCATCAGTTATCAAGGTATCCCTGTTCTTTTCTATATATTTCGCTATCTCAGCATCAGAAACGACTATTTTATTTTTTACCTCCTGCGAAGTGACCCTGCTCAATATAATCTGTTCTGAGAGTTTTTTCTTGTATTCATCTAAAGTGAATCCTTCTTTTTTCAGTGAGGCTGTCAATGTTTGCTCGTCCATGGAATATTTTTTCTTTATGTCGTCTATAGCTTCGGTTATCTCTTCTGCAGCTGCACCTATACCTTTCTGCTTTGCTGCCTGAATTTGCAATTTCATGTCTATCAGGATTTCAAGGAAGGGCCCCTCATTTTCCTTGAATATCTTTCTTTTTTCCTCTTCTTTTATGTCTTTAATTTTATCGCTTGCTTCAAATTCCATTGCCTTATATAAATCACTCCATGTGATGACTTCCTGATTCACGACTGCAATCACCTTGTCGAGAAGTATAGATGCGCTTGAAACACCGCATAACGCCACAATCATTAATATTAATACGAATACGTAAATGAATGCCTTAAGCCTTATCATTTTTTCCTCCCTACGAGTCATCGGCCTGAAATATGAAAACTGATGTGTAAGTATACCCTATGACCGATAAATAATTCTATAGTTGAGTTGATAGGATAGATTCAGGGTGTAGGCTTAATACTTGTGCCTGTTTAGTTGGATGCCACAATATGCAGTATTTGCTCTAAAAATGAACGATTGTTCTATAGTTTGCAGTGGATTGCTGTGTAATCAGATTGCTCCGTATACATTAAGCTTATGTTTTGTTCATAAATAGGATTGACCGAGTTACTTTGAATATAGGTTTGTATAAACAGAGCAGTTAATCGTTGACTTAAGGGAGATGTATTGAATCAGAATTATCTTCTTATAATCATAAAAAATATCCTTTTGTATAAAAAGTTAATTTTTTTGTTGACAAATCTGTTTTGTTGTGATATAAATTAATACAAGATGGTTAAGCAACAGTCAGTAATAGGGAAGCAGCACACAGGCGAGACCTCGTTGAAGATGTTGTTTTCCTCGGCAATAAGGGCTGATGTGCTTGCCCTTCTGCTTAATAACCCTGATGAAAAGTTCTATGTCAGGGAAATAGCCAACCTTATAAGAAAGAACCCTTCTGGAGTTAAAAGAGAGCTGGATAATCTCGAGAAGATGGGGATTTTGTTCAGCCATAAGGTTGCCAATCTTAAATATTTTCAGGCAAATAAGATGTCTCCGCTGTTTTCAGAGCTTAAGAACCTGATTGATAAATCACTTGGTCTGCCTGGCGCGCTTAAGACAGTAGTGAGGCTGGCTGGCGCAAAGGCAGCTTTTCTATATGGTCCTTATGCAGATGGTGAGGATGTCGGCAGCGTTGACCTTTTTATTATAGGAGCATCTTCCAATAATATAGGTGCAGGGTTAAAAGAACTTGAAGAAAAGTTCAGCAAAAAGATTAATTATGATGCAATCGACGAGTCTGAGTATAAAAACAGGAAAGAAAAGGGTGATGTTGATCTGGAAAAACTGCTATCAGGCAAAAGGATTACCTTGATAGGCAGGATTTAAATTAAAGCTTTCCCCCTTTGGGGGGACTGAGAGGGGGTGAACTAAAATGGCAGCTAAGAAGAAAGCAGCAAAGAAGAAAAAGAAATAGGTTGATGTTTCAGAGTATTTTGGGCTGGGGAGTGCAATCTCCAGCCCTATTTTTTATTTTTTAAACTTAGAAAACAAACGGTCTACCTATATAAGATACTGATTCCAGATAAAAAATCAAGTAGTTTTTTGTAAGTCCTTGAAATTTCAGTGTTTTTTATGAATATGCCAATGCCTGTGTATGGGCATACTCGGTATCGGATACAATTTCCCAGCAATCCACAGCAGAAAGCAGGCTCTTTACGAATTTTATGTTCGTGGAATGTCCTGCCCTGTTCGCTATGAGATGCCCGTATATAGGGAATCCTATAAGGGAGATATCACCAATAAAATCAAGTATCTTATGCCTTACGAATTCATCCTTGAATCTCAGGCCTGATTTGTTCAGCACGCCATTGTCTCCAAGTATTACAGCATTGTCAAGAGACCCGCCTTTTGCAAGTCCGTTTGCCCTAAGATACTCAACATCCTTCACAAATCCGAATGTCCTTGCCGGAGCAACTTCTCTTGCAAATGTTTCTTCGTTCAGGTCAATGCTTAATTTTTGCTCGCCTAAGAGATGGTGGTTAAATTGTATTCTGCATGTCAGTTTTCTGCCTTCGTACGGGAAAGCGGCAATTTCCGAATGGCCGTCATCAAAAAATACAGGTTTTGTAATGCGCAGGTATGACCTTTTCTTGCCTTGCTTTGCAATCCCGCCTCTCAGGATTATGTCTATCAGTTCGGTAGAGCTTCCATCAAGTATCGGTATCTCAGAGCCGTCAAGTTCAATGATAAGGTTATCTATCCCTAATCCTGATATTGCAGCGAGGATATGCTCGACAGTTTTTATCCTTGTGCCGTTATAGCCCAGACTTGTTGCAAAAGCGGTATCAACTACAGCGTCTACGTCAGCCCTGATCATGAGATTCTTGTCATTCCGATAGAAGACAATTCCTGTGTCTCTTGGCGATGGCTTTAGTTTGACAGTGACGTGTGAGCCTGTATGAAGCCCAATGCCCGCAAAACTTACTTCCTGCTTTATAGTTCTTTGTAAGCGCATGTCATTTATAGACAATGCAACTAATATGCCAGAAAAAATATCTTTGAAGTCAAGGGGTTATGTGATATTTATGTTGTATATATTCATCAGATGTGTGGTTATCAACACACATGCGGTTATGATTTTTATCCCGACCCGGTCGGGATTATGCCTCACCGCCAACTACCATTTCAGGGATTCTTATTGTAGGCATTGCATCTGAAACCGGTGCTCCCTGATTGTCCTTGCCGCATGTCCCTATTGAAAAGCCGAGATCAGAAGCAACCATGTCAATAGATTTCAGGATTTCAGGCCCGCTCCCTGTAAGCGTTGCGCCTCTTACAGGTTCTCCGATAACTCCATTTTTAATTATATACCCTTCCTGAACATCAAAAACAAAG
>JAPLLK010000044.1 GCA_026387575.1 Nitrospirota bacterium
TCTTCGTACTCATCGGAGAGCAGTTTTTTTATTTGCTCTACTGCCCTTAAATCACCTGTCTTTGAGATGCCAAGCGCTGCAAGTGCTCTCACATGCCCGTCGTCGTCTTTCATCAGTCCTTCAAACACATCATAAAAAACAGGAGAGGCAATCTCACCTGCCACAGCACATAGAAACCTCTGCTGGTAAGGGCTGACCGTATCAAACAAAGACAGAATGACCTCAGGTTTGTCTTTGCCTATGAAGACAAGCGCCCTTTTTACGTCCTCTGCCAGATCCTCTTCCAGTGAAAGCTCCAGAAGCGGAGCAAGCGCCCTCTCATCTTTCATAAGACCGAGCAGCAGTATTGCGGAGATTCTCATATCCGCCTTAACGCTCCATGCATGAGCAACAAGAATATCAATAATGCGGTCACCAAAGAACTTCCTCATTTCTTCCGCAATAATTTCTTCCTTCACCCCATTGTGATAAAAACTTCTTATTGTTCTTACCGCTTCTTCCTGTATGGTCTTTGATGAATCCTCAAGAAGGGGAACTATGTTTTTGAGCGTTTCAGGTGCAGAAAACCTGCCGAGCGCCTTTAGTACAGGTTCTCTGAGGGTTTTTGTAGAAAGGGCTTTAACAAGAGAAGGGATAGCCTTTCTGTCGCCAATCCTTCCAAGCGCATCAGCAGCAGGATATGACGTCCACAGGTCGCCGCTTTCAAGCATCTCTATCAGAGCGTTCACAACCGCCGGTTCTCCTATTTTCCCAAGATGTTCAATAGCGGACGCCCTGACATTGTCATCCTCGTCTTTAAGCGCGTCAAGCATCAGCGGCAGCGACCTTTTATCTCTGAACTCGCCGAGCACATCTATTATAAATTTCCTGACATCCCTGTTCTGAGTATTGAAAGCTTCTATCAGAAAAATTGTAGCCTTTTTGTCTAACTTTATGAGAGTTTCTATGGCTGAGTTTCTTGCGCCTGCATTATCATCGATATAAAGAAGGGCCATCAACCCATTGATATACGCCTCGACGGGATATTCACTAAGCAGGATGTCAACTGCTGTTTTTCTAACCCTCCAGCTGACATCTTTCAATGCCTTAAGAAGCAATCCGATAGAGGCGTCGGAAGCTGTGTTTCCCAGCCTCTCAACAGCTTCTCTTCTTACCTCTACATCTTCACTATCAAGCAGATTTTCCGGTTCCTGCATCTTTCTCCTCTATGAAACCTGTGGATTCCTTGAGCACTATCTTCTCTTCTGACGTAAGAAGAGTATCAATATTAAGGAGTATTATTATCCTGTCTTCTTTTTTGCCAAGGCCTGTGAGGTATTCGGTCTTCAAACCCTTAAACATTGCAGGAGGGACAGTAATTTCTTCAGGGATAAAAGAGATTATCTTATCTATTTCATCCACCAGAAGACCTATTTTTTCATCCTCATAGCGGACCACTATTATCCGGCATTTTTCGGTTTCGGTATAAACGCCAAATCGCTTTCTGAGGTCAAGCAAAGGGATTACGTCACCCCTTACATTGATAACGCCTGAAATAAAATCAGGCTGTTCAGGAAGAAAATATATCTTCTGCGCTTTCAGTATCTCAACAACCCTGCTTATGTTGACACCGAAATCTTGTTTCCCTATTTTAAAAACAGCAAACCTTTCCATAACTCCTTTCTATGAGCCGTCGGCTGCTAAAATGTCATTGTAAAAATCACTTTGCATTCTTAACTTTAAATGCCGACATCTCTTTTTTGAGCAGTTCAATCTCGTTAAAAAGCGTTGTCAGGGAGATTGAAACCTCTTCAACATCTTTTACAGTAGTCATCCCTATTGCCCTCATATGTTCCATTGCAGCCGCAGTGTTTTCGTTCACCTTTTGATATCCTGATGTCGCCTCTCCTATCTGCTTTATCCGCTCATCTGCAAGCTCAAGATTCGTTGATACCGCCTTTATTCCCGCTGCCTCTTCTTCGGCGCCGCGCTTGACAATATTCGCCGCGTCTTTAACATCGCTCACGCTCTCAAGCAGATGGGCTGTCCCTGCCTGCTGTTCATGGGTTGCCTTAGCAGTATGTTCCATCATCTTACGGATATTTTCTACCGCAACCGCAATCTGTTTAAGCCCTTTAGCCTGCTCCTCTGTCGCCCTTTCTATAGCCTCTGCCATCGTCGCAGATTTCTGCGCAGTTTCCAGTGCCTTTGCCATGTCTTCTCCTGACTTAAAGACAAGGGCATTGCTTTCATCAGCCTTCTTCATACTGCTGTCTATTGCCTTTACTGCATCAGCTATTTCGGACTGTATTGTTTTTGTTATCTTGGATATCTCTTTTGTTGAAGCGGCAGTCCTGTCGCTTAGCCCTCTCATCTCATCAGCCACAACAGAGAAGCTCTTTCCGTATTCGCCTGCCTGCGCTGCAAGTATCGCAGCATTCAGGCTCAGGAGATTCGTCTGCTCTGTAACATCCTTGATCACCTTTAATATCTTTTCTATATCCGCCGACCTGCCGCTTAGCTGGCTTAGGGTGTCAGAAGACTGCTTCACTTCTGATATCAGCGTATCCATGCTGTTTATGGCGTCTGAAACCGCATCTATGCACTGCCCTCCAAGTATTGCCCTTGTGTCTGCTGCCAGACGGGCTGATTCTTTCGCATTGACCTCAACTTCCTTTACCGAGGCATTTATCTCCTCAACAGAGGCAGAGGTATCCTCTACTGCAAAAGATGCCTCTTCTGCATTTTCTGCGATTACCTTGGCAGTCTGTGACATCTCGGCAACCACAGAATAAGCATCCTCTGTAGCCTTAAATAACCTGCCTGTGCTGAAGGCTATCTCGTCTGCTGTTGCCTTCATCTCAAGCAATGACGTTACATTTTCATTGGAGAAATCTATCAGCTTGCCCACGTCTTCTGTTATCTGTTTATGTGATTCATTGGCATGTTTTATAGAAGCTGTTACCTTATTGATTGATTCTGTTTGTTTCTGGGTTCCCTGATTCACATTAGTGAAAGTAAGTGTTAACTGGTTAATCGCCATAGAAACATCCTCGGACATAGACCTCAGCTTATTGAGTGTGGAAGCCAGCCTGTCAATAAGAAACCTGTATCCGTTTGCAATGCTCCCGAACTCATCATCCCTGAACTCTGAAAGCTCTACGGTCAGGTCGCCTGCTGTCGCCCTGGCAAGCGCTTCATTTATCCTTTTTACAGGCCTGCCGACTTTCCTCTGGAAGAACTTCACAATGGCGTATATGATAATGAGAAAGGTTATAACCTGCATAACAGGGGGAATTACAAGAAACCGCTTCATAACTTCATTAACTGACTGGCCGCTATACACCACTTCTATGCTGCCGGCATCTTTGCCGTTTGTCTTTACCGGGACATTTACAATGTTGCTTTCAGGGACATAAAACATAAAAAATGGATTTATCCCGCTGTCCGTCTCTTTATATTGAACAGCTTTGGAAGCAAGGATATTGCCTTTAACATCAATCATTTTTACTGACACAATATTTCCGCTCATTACAATTGTCTCCAGAAAAATATCAAGCTGCTTGGAATCATAGCCCATCGTGACAGCGGCATCCCTGATATGCTCGGCAGTTGCTGCAACCTCATCCCTGAGCCTCTGCTTGAGATAACTTTTCTGGTAAAACATCAGCCATGTGTAGAGTGTGCCCTGCCCTATCATAAGAATCAGCAGTATCATCACCATAAAATTCGTTACGAGGGTATTTTTAATCCTTATCTTTCCTATCATCCCTGCACCCCCTGCTTTCGCTCTGTCACAGCTGTTAAAGTTAGTGCAATCAAATGTTTTATCATCATGACAGCATCCCCAGTTTTAACATCATGGACTTTATACCATCATAATCCTCGTCCTTTGCTTCAGTGAAGCCGGTATATGCCTTAGCTATAGATTTAAGCGCCAATCCGCCTTCTGCAGATGTATCAGTCAAAGCAGTTAAGGCTGCTATCAGCAGAGAAACATCTTTTTTGCTCAACGCTTTATTAACGCATATATTGAATTCAGGGATATCTTCTGAAATCTTTAGGAACTTTAATCCCTGATCCTTGAATTTGTAAGCAGTGTCTTCCATAATGCCTCCCGCATCAAACTCGCCCTTCAGCACCGCCTTAGCTACATCATCATGATGACCGAGATAGTCATAGTAAGAGAGGTCTTTTAAGTCTACGCCTGCCTCTAAAAGCATTGCCCTCGGGACAATGTGGCTTGAGGTTGAATAGAAGTCTCCGAATGCAAATGTCCTCCCCTTCAGGTCTCCTACGTATTTAATGTCTCTGTCTGCCCTTGTGATTATTACCGAGTGCTGATAAGGCTTACCGTCTCTTAATGCCTTTACAATCACATCAACACCGTATTTCCTGCGAGCCTCTATATAAGTGGACGGCGTCATAAAGCACATCTGTGTAACATTCCGGCCTATGGCATCTATGGCTTCCTCAAAGTCAATTGCTACTTTAGGTTCAATCTTTTTACCGAGTTTTTTACTGAGATATTCTGTTAATGGGGTGAACCTCATAAACATCTCTGCGGGGGACTCTAAAGATACAATTCCAAATTTTAATATGCCTTTCTCCTCGGAAAATTTAAACCTTCCTATCTCCTTGTCAATCAACTCTGCGTCTTTCTGCAGACCCCTCAATGAATTATTCACATTAACGGCGAGGTTGCGATTATTTTTTGGAATATCCTTGATCTTTTCTACGGACTTCCACATCTGATTGGAACCTATCTTCTGTTCATAAATTGCCTTTGAAATCTGCTGGCTTTTGTCGGAGACTATCTCAATTGCCCCTGATATGTGTTTGCTGGCTGCTGCCTGTTCGTCAGTCGCTGCCCTGACCTGATGTGATATATCCCTCATCTTCTCTGTTGCACCCATAATCAGGGTTGTCCCCTTCGCCTGCTCTGATGTTGCCTTGGCAATCATATTCGTCATGCTCTTGATGCGCTCCATCGCCTCTGAGACAAGCCTTATCGCCTTTGCCTGTTCCCCTGTGGAACGTTCAATAGAGAACGCCATCTCAGAAGATTTCTTAGAACTGTCCAGAATCTTCTTTAATGCGTCTGAGGCCTCTCTTGAGAGTCTAAACCCTTCATCAACTGATTTCAGTCCTTCTCCCATTGCCTGAATAGTTCCTTTCACTTCCTGCTGGACAGACTGAATGAGAGAGCCTATCTCCTGAGTTGAGAATGCTGTCCTCTCTGCAAGACCTTTAATCTCCTCTGCAACAACTGAAAATCCTTTCCCGTGCTCTCCTGCCTGCGCTGCGAGTATAGCGGCGTTTAAGGCAAGAAGGGTTGTCTGGTCGGTAATATCATCTATCACATTCAGTATCTTGCCTATCTCCTCTGACCTACCGCCAAGCTTCTTTACAAAGTCATTTGTTTTCTCAACAGAAGACTTTATATTCTTCATCCCCTCCATAGTTTTTTCTATTGAGTCCATGCCGAATGTTGATGCGTCAGTCATGACCTTCTGCGATAGTTTTGCAGACTCTCTTGCATTCGCCTCAACCTCTTTCACGGAAGATGTCATTTCCTCTATGGCAGAAAGCGTCTCATCGGTTGAGACTGAAAGATTATCAGCGTTATTAGCAACTTCTTTTATAGTAGCGGAGAGTTCTTCAATAGAAGATGATGTTGCGTCAACAGCGCTGGAAAGGTCGTGGGTATTGTTTTTTACATGTCCTATGGCATTAGCCATTTCCTCCATTGAGACTGCTGTTTCTTCTGTTGATGAAGCAAGTTTTTCGGTACTCTCTGTAATCTCTGATATTGCGGCATTCAGTTCCTCAACCGAGCTTGAGATGTCTGATATCGCCTCTGTCTCAAGCTGGGTGCCGTCCAGCACCTTTTTAGAGTCCTTTCCGACAGTTTCAACAACACGCGTGATCCTCACCGAGACGTCCTGTATCCTCTGCAGTATCCTTCCTACAGCACCAACAGACTCTTTTACAGAGGTGCTGAGCCGCGCAATCTCATCTTTACTCTTTATGTCCACATCAAATGAAAGGTCGCCTTCTGCCAGCTTTAATGCTGCCTTTTCCATCGCCTTGATAGGCAATATGACCATTCTCCTGAGCATTAACCAGAGCACAAGGCTGAAACCAAGCGCGCCGACAATCGTAAGCAAAATAACGGTTATTACTGATTTCTTTGCCCTTTCATATTCTTTTTCTATTGACAGTGAAACCTTCACAGCGCCAAGTATATCTCCTTTCTGTGAATGACATCCCTTGCATGAAGGAGTATTCTCCAAAGGCTTGTAAAAGACATATCCCTTTGCATCCTCTATCGCGATGGGAGCTTTTGTACTTATAATCTTATTTATAGCATCATATTCAGTCACCGGAACATCTTTTTTGAACGCCTCTCTCCCTTCGGAATTTATGACATGAAGGTCTGCTATGCCTGCGGTTCCACGCAAGCTGTCTATAAGCTTTTTCGTAAGGTCGGGCCTGTTCTCCAGCATTGTCATTTCAATGTCTTTTTTTATGATTGTAGCCGTGGTCTCTGAATTTTCTCTTGTAATTCCGTAAAGAGTTGACTTCTCTATAAGCATAGCCATTGTGCCCGCAAGGACGACACCTACAAGAAGCATGACAAAAACAGAAATAATTATCTTTAATTCAAGTTTTTCTCTCATAAGACCTCCGGTTTAAAAATTCATGATACATGATGCATGATTTTTAACCTGTACCTTCTATCCTGCACCGTGTATCTTTCACTTTAGATTAATATCCACCGCCTCTTCCAGACGTATGACTGAGATAAACCTGCCGTTATAAAGAACAACACCCTCTACAAACATCAGTTCTGACTCGCTGAGATGCGCCGGCGGCTCCACAATGTCGGATTCATCAATGCGAATAACACCGTTTACCCTGTCTATCATTGTCCCGATACGTCCCTTTGGGCCTTTCAGCGTCAGTATCTTTTTACGCACCTTGCTTGATGCGCCGTTATCTTTAATTGAGAGCCTCTTTTTCAAGTCTAAAACAGGCATTACCTTTCCCCTGACAGAAGTTATACCGAGGATATAATCCGGCGCTTTCGGAACCATTGTGATTTGCTGGGGAGTGAGAATCTCTCCAACTTCAGAGATCCTGAAGGCAAATTCTTCCGCGGCAAGCTGAAACGTAAGAAGTTCTATTATGCCTGTCTGCCGTGCTGACAGCGCAGGCAGGCCTGAGACTGCCTCTTGAGGGTTAACTGCTTTTGAAACAGACTCAGTCCCGATTTGTCGGGACTCCGAAAAAACCTGAGCAGGCACTTGGGTCTGTGATTTTGCCCCTAACCCCTGACTCCCCGCCGAGGCGGGTTGCCTGAGGTGACTGTCTTCTGTTTTCCCGGACCCTGCCAACGGCTGTTGAGCGCCTGCTGTAATATCATCGGCTGCCTTGTCCTCTGACTTCCCCTGGGTCATAGGCTGAGCGCTGCCTTCCCGCCAAGGCGGGTCGCCGATGGAGACTGACTTTCCTTCTTTTCCGCCTCTGCGAATCTCTAATTCTTCTTTAATCTTTTTTCTAATTTTCGCTATATCCATTTATTCCAAACTCCTGAGCAGCTTCGTTAATTAATTGCCTTTCAATTATCCTGTATTCATTACCAAGCCCGGTTAAGAGCGCAGCAGTCGCCAGGCTGTTAATCAACCTCGGGACACCTCCGGAATATGCATGAAGCGCCTTTAACGCCTCGGCAGTAAACAACTGCTCCTCGCATCCGCCCACCCTCAGCCTGTGTTCCACATAACCCGTTATTTCATCTTCACTTATCGGCCCCAAGTGATAAAAAAGTCCGACGCGCTGTTTCAACGGCAGATATACCTTATGATTTAACCTGCGCCTTAAGTCCGGCTGTCCCACAAGTATAAGACTTAAGAGATTTGCGTCATCAAGCTGAAAGTTTGTAAGCAGCCTAATCTCTTCAAATGTATCCTTGTTCGGGATAAGCTGCGCCTCATCTATGATTATCACAGGGGTAATCCCTGCCTGATAATCTTCATAAACTTTTGAATATATCGCATCAAGAAGGTCATCCTTGTGGCTCGAAAATCCGCCTGAGGCAGTTATATCAAACCGCTTGGCAACAGTCCTGAGAAACTGCGCCGGCGTAAGGCGGGGGTTAAGAATAAGAATAATCCTGTATTTTTCTCCGAGCGAGTCTATCAGCGCACGCGTTAGCGTAGTTTTGCCGCAGCCGACATCGCCTGTCAGGACAACAAGTTCTTTTTCTTCAACTGCATACTGCAGTCTTGCCAGCGCCTCTTCATGCGCTCTGCTCATGAAAAGAAATTTAGGGTCGGGTGTTTTAGTAAAAGGCCTGCGTTTTAATCCATAGAATTCCTCATAGATCATAAATGCCCCCTTTTACTTTTTGTTTGACTACAGCGTCATCTATAAGGCCGTCAACATCTATGACAAGAATAACTTCATGCTTACCTATCTCTGCCGCGCCTGCAAAACCTCGAATGCCTGTAAAATACTCTCCAAGTGCTTTAATAACAATTTCGTGCTGCCCGAATAACTCGTCAACCATCAAGCCGTGCCTTTTGTTTCCGGTTCCTGCAACAACGGCAAAAAACCTATCAGGTTCTTCATCCGTCAGAGCAAAAACCTTTCCGATGTTTGTTATCGGAAGCATCTCGCCTCTCAGATTATAAACATCCTTTCCCTCAACGGTTTGGATATCGCCCCGCGTAACAACAAGCGTCTCTGATATGGAAGTAAGAGGGATCGCAAACTTCATGGTTCCAACTCTTACGATAAGCGCTTTTATGATGGCAAGGGTAATCGGAATCGTCAGAGTAACCGTAGTGCCCCTGCCTTTCTTTGTATCAATTTCAGCAAAGCCGCCTATAGCCGCAAGTTTCTCCTTTACAACATCCATGCCCACACCGCGGCCTGACACCTCGCTGACTACCTCTTTTGTGCTGAACCCGGGCGTGAATATAAAATTTACAAGTTCCTTCTCTTCAAGCTCTGCGCTTTTATCCAGAAGTCCTTTCTCAATTGCCTTCTCCTTTACCCTCTGAATGTTAATGCCTCCACCGTCGTCTTTTACCTCAATGATAACGTGGTTGCCACGCTGGAATGCCTTCAGAATAATGGTTCCTGATTCCTTTTTCCCGTTTTTTCCCCTTTCTTCCGCAGACTCTATGCCGTGGTCAATCGCATTTCTCACAAGATGCATTAAAGGGTCAATTACTTCCTCCGCGATATATTTGTCAATCTCAGTGTCCTCGCCGTACATGACAAGCTCTATGCGCTTTCCTGTCTCCCTTGAATATTTCCTTATGACCTGCGCAAGCCTTGAAAATATCTGCCCTATGGGGACCATCCTTATCTCAAGAACCTGGGTTTGAAGTTCAGCCAGTTTCCTTTCCAACGTCTTGGAGATTTTATTCACATCAGCAATCAGCGGAGAAGGTCCGTAATTCTCTGCGAGTTCTTCGCTTATCCTTTTTACAGCGCCTTTCGCAAGAGTTAGCTCGCCTATAGTATTAAGAATCCTGTCCAATTTCTCTATGTCCACCCTCACAGTCGTAGTTGTACTTTTAAGCATAGTCTCCTGAGACTTCTGTAGAGGCTGCTGGGGCGCAGCCTCTACATTTTTCGGGCTGACCAATGTGTCAAGTTCACACCTTATCGCATCCTTAAGTTTTTCTGCAGGCGCAAGGCTCCCGAACATGAGATTGAAGCCTATGGAATCCGGCAGGACATTTGAAGAGGTAGGCAGCGTAGATATCAGTTCACCTTTTGATTTTATTGTCTTTGTAAGTTCTTCCAGCGCTTCATCAAAATCCGACAGCGAGAAAACCACCTTTGCAAGATAAATGTACTTGCCTTCCTGTATATTTGTCTTTAACCTGTGCTCTTCGTACTCTGACAGCACCATGAGCATGGACTCATCAATGACACCCTTAAGCTCAGGCCCCTTTGTCTTCCCCGAAAGAGAATTTCTGAACACCTCTATATTCTTAAGATGTCCGCTTACATCCTGTTCTTTATCTTTATTGAGATCTTCAACAAGCGACCTCAGTATGTCAATATTATTGAACAGAAATCTTACAACTTCATCTGAAATATCAATCTTGCCGAGTCTTATCCCATCAAGCAGGGACTCAAGCGCATGGCTCAGGTCTGAGATGCCCTGATGCTCGAAGAGCCCTGAAAGCCCTTTGATTGTGTGTATACAGCGGAACAGCGCATTAATGTTATCAGGATTTAGTCCGGTTTGATAGGTATCCTGTATCTCAAGAATCAGTCTGCCCGACTCTTCAAGTAGGTCTGATGCTTCAGCTATAAACTCTTCTCTGGCTGAGCTCATAAGTTCAGTACTTTCCTGACAATGTCCTGCAGTTCCGGAGCCTTGAATGGTTTAGTCACGTACGCGGCCGCTCCAAGCGCCATTCCCCTCTTTTTATCCTCCTCGCTCCTTTCAGTGGTAACTATGATAAGAGGGATATTGCTGTATCTCGGATTGCTCTTCACGAAATTTATCAGTTCGAGACCGTTTATATCAGGCATATTAATATCTGTGACAACTAAATCAAAGTCCTGAGCAGGAAGGAGTTTTAAGGCATCAAAACCCGTGGGCGCTTCAACGATGTTAAAGTCTCCGAGTTCCTCTATAACTGCCCTTATCAGAGAGCGGGTAGTTGTTGAGTCTTCAACAATCAGAATTGATTTCACATAACCCCCAAGAGAAATTCAAAGTTTAAAATTAAAAATGTAAAATTAAGGAAAGTCTTTGAATTTTGTCCCGAATAAATTTCGGGATTGCATTTTTGCATTCTAACAAATAATGATAAAAATCATCACATCTTTGTTTTGTTCTCCATACTTTTTTGCATTTCCTGAAGCCTGCGCTGAAGAAGTGATTTTTCAAACGCAAGCCCGGCCTGGCTTATAAATATCTCAAGCCCCTCCGTCTCAGCAATAGGCTCGCCTGCCGGCATATTGTCGCAATAAAGCATCGCGGCAACTCTTCCCTCTGCAATTATAGGGAATATTCCAACTTCAAGTGGCCAGCCTCCTCCAAGTTCCTTTATCATCATTTCCGTTATTTTGTCTTTTTCCATCGGTCCCTTGTATGAACGCGCCTCATTAATAATCTTTGTGAAAAACGGACTGTCTTTCAGCGGAAGCGCCGTCTCCCTTATCTTCTCATCAGCTCTTTCTATCTCAAGCCCGAACTGTCCAAGCCCTGCCATCTCATTTTCTCCGGCCATAAACAAAACGCCTCTCTGGAAAATATCGCTCGCAAATCTGAGTATGAGCAGCGTTATCTCGGAAGCTGAATTCGGGAATCTTAATTCCTGCGTAAGCGACTTGAGGGCTGAGATGTCTTTTCTCTCTGCAACTGTATCCCCGCCCCAGTCTGATTCCCACCCGCCTTCCTCTGCTGTTTCTCCTGTCAGTTCCTCATTAGAAACAAATTCCTGCTGTGCAGATTCATCATACACCCTCGCACCCTCCATAAGAAGATACTCAGGGCTGATTCCCTTTGAGACTTCCCAGCCGATATCCTCTATCTGTATACCGTCTTTCAGTTCAAGGTCATCAAGCTCAAACTGGAAATCACCTTCATGCCAGAGCAGAAGATGATAAACAACTTTTTCTATCCTCTTTTTGGAAGCCTTTTCCAGTGTGTCGCTATTTACAGCGCCGAGGTCAAAAAGGATCTCTGCCACAGACTTTGCGGGCAGCTTTTTTTTTACTTCCAGAGCCATCTGAAGGGCTGATTCTTTTATTGTTCCGTTTTTAAGGAGGTAGTGCCCAAGTGTTCCGCCGAGTTGAGTAGTCTCAGCCCTGACAACAAGGCCGTTCCTGAACACAATCATAGCGTTTCCCTCTGCCCCATTGATTACAAGCGTCCCTGTTTTTTTCCCGATGCTCAGTATCTGGAAAATATCAGAGAGGGCAAGGTCTTCAAGCCTTCCAACAAGACTCATTAAATCTCCACACCTTTAGGAATCACGACTACACCCTCAGGACTAACGTGAAATCTTTTTCTGTCGTTTTCAATATCATAACCGATAACAGTCCCTTCGGGCACCCTGACATCTTTGTCTATTACGGCCTTCTTTATTCTGCAATGTCTTCCTATCTCAACATTTTCCATAAGCACCGACTCTCTCACATCTGCCCAGCTGTTAACCCTCACATTAGGAGAGAGCACAGAATTCTGCACACGTCCTCCGCTTATGATACATCCGTCACAGACAATGGAATCCAACGCTATGCCAAGCCTTCCGCCTTTACGCTCCTGCGCAAAAACAAATTTTGCGGGTGGACACTGAGGCTGGTATGTCCTTACCGGCCATTCCTTATCATACAGATTGAACATCGGATCAACAGATGCGACATCCATGTTTGCCTTCCAATAGTCGTCAAGCGCACCTACATCCCTCCAGTATTTTGCCTCCTTTTTATTCTCATCCTTGAAATTATAGACAAAGAGCTTTTTAGTCTTAATCATATCGGGTATAATATTTTTCCCGAAATCATGAGCTGTTGAACGAAACGCATCACTCATGAGTTCGCTTAATACATCCTGAGTATTAAACAGATATACTCCCATAGAAACAAGGGCATGATTGGGAGAGCCTGGCATTGACTTGGGCTTTTTAGGTTTCTCTTTAAATCCCATTACCCTTGATTCTTCATCAACCTCAATAACGCCGAATGACGATGCCTTCTCCCGGTCCATCTCTATTGCTGCAATCGTCCCGACTGCGCCCTTGCTGATATGGAAACTGAACATTTCGGAATAGTCCATCTTATACACATGGTCCCCTGAGAGAATAAGCAGATAGGCAGGCGCCTCCTTTTCTATAAAATATATGTTCTGGTACACCGCATCCGCTGTTCCTTCATACCACCTCTCATCCACACGTTTCTGAGGAGGGACAGATATGATAAATTCGTCAAGCTCAGGATTTAACAGATGTTCCCAGCCAAGCGCAAGGTGCCTGTTCAATGAGAGAGACTTATATTGTGTAAGCACCGCTATTTTCCTTATGCCTGAATTGATACAGTTGCTCAATGTAAAATCAATTATCCTGTATTTTCCTCCGAACGGAACCGCCGGTTTTGCCCTGTGAATAGTTAAGGGATGAAGCCTCTCTCCTTTTCCCCCAGCGAGAATAATGGCAAGGATATCCCTTGTCCGTCTTTTTTTTCTACTCTTATTCATAAAAAAACAACCTGAAACCTTTAAATTTTCTACCCCTTATTATTACTTCTTAGTTTTTGAAGTATATCAGTAAAAATCCAAGAGTGTCAATGAGTTAGAGGCGTTTGAATATGCCATTTCCAGACCTGAAACTATTCACATATATTCACCAAGAAAAGCAGGCCGGCAAGATAGCAAGACAGTAAGATGGAAAGCTGAGATTTTGGGAAATGGGCGGTTAGGATGGTTTTTCTTATTTAGTATTATGTCCCCTGTATATAGTACAACGGGGCAACGATGATTTGATCGATGCCCCGCTCATGGAACTGGAAACTAATTATTTCTTAGTTGCTGGTTCTGCTGCTGCCTTGTCCTCAGCTGCCTTTTTCTTGGCTGCTGCTTTGTCCTCAGCTGCCTTTTTCTTGGCTGCTGCTTTGTCTTCAGCTGCCTTTTTCTTGGCCGCTGCTTTGTCTTCGGCAGTCATCTTCTCTGTTGCTGCCTTGTCGTCGGCAGTCACCTTCTTAACTGCTGCCTTGTCGTCAGCTGCCTTCGTAGTTGCCGTGTCGGCTGCAAAAGAAACAACTGAAATGCCAAGCACGAAAAGAATTGCTGTCATAAGCGCTATAACTTTTTTCATCTTTTTCACCACCTTTTCTTTGGAATTAACTATCTGATAGGAATAACATACAAAATACGTGCCAATCCAACTTTCTAATGAAATTGCCACGTTAGAAACAAGCAAGCCTGTCTATATTCCTTTTTTGAGGAAACATTAGACATTTAAGGAAATAAACTGCAAAACTCCGGCTCTCTGAGATACAACAGAGCCACTCGCCATATACTTTCGTCATAAAAATGCGTATTGGCAATTGATGCCAAGTTCATAATAACTGGGGATAAGGGCTTGATTTCTATAAAACAGCACAGAGGGATTAAGATTCTTACTCCAGAAGATTTCTTAAAAAAAAACCTTCCGCTCTTCCTCTCTTTAACTGCACTGCATGCCTATGAAATAAGCCGCAAAAATGCCTATGCCGTAAAAAATTGCATGCAAACCAAACTCGGCCAGTAAAGATGATGTTGCTATTTCCATAAATCTGTCCTCCTTTCTTAACCCGCCTGAGGCGGGTTAAACTTTTATATGAAACACCGGCAGTCCCATGTGCTGCCTCTTGTTTTCTCCCTTAAAAACTCTGTCGCCCTTTGCTACGCATCGGCATCAAGATGAAGTATTGCCTTAGGCCATGAGCTTATTGTTAAAGGGTTAGTGTCCAAACGCTTACCTGTATTTCCTTATCACAGCTGTTACGACACCCGCTATCTTCAGTTCTTTTTGGGGCTTTATCGGTTTAAATTTATAATTCGCAGGGAGAAGGGTTACGCCGTCTCCACTTTTATCCAGATATTTCATTGTCCATTCGCCGTCAACCTCTGCAATCACAATATCTCCGCTTTTGGGAACCTGTCCCTTATCAACAATAACCATGTCTCCGGGCAGTATGCCTGCTTCTGACATTGAGTAGCCTGAGACCTTTAAGAGAAAAGTGGCCTGAGGATTTTTTACGAGGAGAGTATCAAGTGAAAGGGAGTCTGAAAGCTCTTCCTCTGCAGGGCTTGGGAACCCTGCTTCAACAGTGCCGAGCATCTTTACGGAAGATGCTATAGAAACTGGTATGAGCCTGCCTTTGTCATCCCTTTCCAGAACCTTGAGTTTTTCAAGCTTATTGACCAGTTTATATACTGCATTTTTAGACTTTATCCCGACCATGTCTCCTATCTCAGAAAAGCTCGGCATCCTGCCTTTTTTATGATAGAAATCCGCTATATCCCTGATTCTTGCCTTTAGCCTGTTTTCCCTCACGTCTTTTGTCATGGCCTTATTATATGGTGAACGATAGTTCACTGTCAAGGGAATTCTTAAAACCAAACCGCACCATCCTGCGCATTCCAATATATAATCGCCGGTCTCATTTTTTGGTAAGATATACCTGAACATGAAAAACATCAAAAAAATAGTCCTTGGAAACAAAATCAACTCAAAGATATTCTCCCTCGGCAGAGAGGTCTATATCGTCGGAGGGTATCTGAGGGATATCCTCATTGGCAAAGAATCAAAAGATATTGACTGCATTGTCCGCGGAGACATCAGGGAATTTGCAGCGCAGTTGATTGTACAGAAGAAGCTGAACAACTCAACCATAGTTGAATTAAAAAAAGAGCAGATGATAAGGATTGTTCTCCAAAATAGGCTTACGCTTGATTTTACGGAGCTTAAGTCCGGAATCAGGGATAATCTTGCCGAGAGAGATTTCACGATGGATGCTATTGCATGGTCACCTGAGACAGGGCTCATCGATCCGTTTAATGGCATAAAAGACATCGCAAAACATAGGATTAAAGCTATATCAATAAATAATTTCAGACATGACCCGTTAAGACTGCTCAGGGCTTACCGCTTTGTTTCAGAACTTGGCTGGAAGGCAGAGCCGGAAACAAGAAAAATGGTAAGACACCTGAAAAAAGAAATCAGGAAATCCGCTGCTGAAAGAATTACGCTTGAGTTTTTTAAGCTCCTTAATTTTAAAAACTTCCATAATGCCCTGAAAATGGCATCGGATGACAGGCTGCTTGAATGTTTTCTGTCCATCCCGCACAAAAGACTTCTTGAGAATATCAAGACCATTCCTTCTCTTGAGTCACAGATCAAAAAACTTCCCTCAAAATTCAAACGAAATATTGAAAAACCTTTTTCTCAGGAACTAACATATAAAGGTTTGCTTAGACTTGAACAGCTACTCACAGGCTTAACACTCAGCCGCAACAGATTGAGGTTAAGCAGGATTATATTCGAGAGGCTCAAGATAGTGCATGAGCTTCTATCTAAATCAAAAAAACAGGACATATTCTCTCAGGAAAATCTTTTTAACACTTTCTTTAAAGCAAAAGATGCTGCCTTTGACCTTCTCATACTCTCAGGAAATATAAAACTCCTTAGTCAAACAGAGAGATTTAAAAAGATATGGGAAAGAAGCCTTCTCACTTCAGAGGAGATTATGGATGCAACAGGACTTAAAGGAGGAGTAAAACTCGGAAAGCTCATTTACGGATTGAAAAAG
Source organism: Nitrospirota bacterium (assembly GCA_026387575.1). Classification (GTDB taxonomy): domain Bacteria; phylum Nitrospirota; class Thermodesulfovibrionia; order Thermodesulfovibrionales; family UBA1546; genus UBA1546. The sequence goes on from JAPLLK010000044.1 coordinate 16,312, forward strand.
ATGCAGTTTGAAGGTAAGCTTAAGACTAAAAAAGAGGCAGACAAAGCCGCTCAAAGCCATCCCATGCTTTCTTAGACTAAACAGAAAGGAGAATTCGCCATTAAACTCTATATCCTAAAACGTCTTCTGGTCTTAGTTCTGCTTCTGTTCGGCATCACGCTTCTCACTTTTTCCCTTACAAAGGCATTGCCCGGAGACCCTGTTCAGAGCATGGTTGGAGAAAGGGCTCAGCCTGAGGTAATAGAAAAGATAAGAAAAGAACTCGGCGCTGATAAGGATGTCTTCAGCCAGTATGCAGGGTACGTAAAACTGCTGCTTGAAGGCGAGATGGGCAGGTCATATTACACAAACAGAAAAGTCCTTGACGACATACTGATAAAATTCCCCAATACTATGAAACTCGCATTTGCAGCAATGGTCATAGCAGTTCCGATAGGAATTTTTTTAGGTTTTATTGCCGCATATAAAAGAGATACGCCTGTTGACAGAATTATATCGGCAGTCTCCATAACAGGCCTGAGCCTTCCTGTGTTCTGGAGCGGTCTTCTTATAATGCTCTTTCTCAGCCTTAAACTGAGACTTTTCCCTCCATCAGGCACAGGCGACATAAGATTTCTTGTCATGCCTGCGCTTACACTGTCCCTTCCTGCCATTGCAACACTCGCAAGAGTTACACGGACTTCTGTGATAGAGATAAGCGAGATGCCTTTTATAGGCACGGCAAGGGCAAAAGGCCTGAGCGTCTTTAAAATTAATGCCATACACATATTCAAAAACATTCTCATCCCTCTTGTTACCATAATCGGACTTGATTTTGGAAGTTATCTGAACGGCGCCGTGCTTACAGAGACGATTTTCGGCTGGGACGGCATCGGCAGATTCACCATGGACGGGATAATAAAGAGGGACTATCCTGTCATTATGGGGTGCATAATCATAGGCACTATTGTTTTTGTTCTTATAAATCTCATCGTTGACATCCTGTACCACTATCTTGATCCGAGGGTAAGGCTCTATGCATCTGACAGGTAAAATAGCAGGCGCTGCAATAATCATAATATTCATCCTTGCAATCCTTTCCCCTGTTATTTCGCCTTATGCCCCTGAAAAGATTGACCTTGACACCATAAAAGAACCGCCGGGCATAAAACATCCCTTCGGCACCGATAATAAAGG
>JAPLLK010000048.1 GCA_026387575.1 Nitrospirota bacterium
GACAGGAAGCGGGTGCGGAATCTTACAATCACAAACTCACTTGTATTTATAGCGGGATTCTCTGCCGTATTCATTGCGCTTGGAGCATCTTCATCAGTTGCAGGACAGATACTGTTCCGGTATCAGGAATGGATAAGGGTTATCGGGGGAATACTCATTATAATCTTCGGTCTTTTCATGGCAGGTTTTCTTAAACTTGATTTTTTGATGCGGGAAAGAAAGGTGCATCTTAGCGGCAAACCTGCCGGATACATCGGGACCTTTGCTATCGGCATGACATTTGCCGCAGGATGGACTCCGTGCATAGGCCCTATCCTCGTCTCAATCCTTCTGTATGCAGGCGCAAAAGGCTCTGCTGTTTATGGAATAAAACTGCTTTCCGTATATTCGCTCGGGCTTGCAGTGCCTTTTTTTTTCTCATCGCTTGCCATAAACAGCTTCTTAAGTTATTCCAAAAAACTCCAGAAGCACATGCGGATAATAATTATCATCAGCGGCATACTTCTGATTGCATTCGGCGTAATAATGCTCACTAACAGGCTGAAGGACATTTCAGGGCTTTTCACCGACTTCGGGATAAAATTCTAAAATAGTTATTTTCCTGTAACCACTACTTTCATCTCAATCCTATCATTGGGATTGTCCCTGCCGTCCCGCGGCTGGTTAACAATCTTATCCACGACTTCTATTCCTGAAACTACATCACCGAACACAGTATACTGGCCATCAAGAAATGGTGTACTTGCAACACAGATGAAGAACTGTGAGCCTGCGCTATCAGGGTCCGCAGCCCTTGCCATTGAAAGAGTTCCCTTTTTGTGAGGCTTTGTGTTGAACTCGGCCTTTATTTTATATCCGGGGCCGCCCATGCCATGCTTTGATTTGTCAGGGTCTTTTGTATTAGGGTCTCCTCCCTGAATCATAAAACCGGGAATAACGCGGTGGAAGGTTGTGCCGTCGTAAAATCCTTTTTTAGCAAGCTCAATAAAATTTTTCACATGGTTTGGCGCAACATCGGGGAAAAATCTGAGTTCTATATTTCCGAATTTTGTCTCGATTATTGCCCTTGTTTCAGTTGATTTTTTAGGAGTAAGTTCCGGCGCAGGGGCTGCCAATCTGCTGACTCTTTTCTCAGAAGCAGGCTCAGCAGCCTGAGATTCAATTGATTTTTGTTTTGGCATTGATGCGGAAGGAGCCTTAACTTTCTTCTTTTCTTGAGACTGCGCTAGCGGCGACGTTTCTGCGGGCTTCTGCTCAGGAGCCTGAGCCGGCGCAGCCTGCGCAGGAGCAGACACCTTTGGCTCCTCAGCTTTTTTGCAGCCTATTGCAAATGCTAAAATGACAAATAATGACAATATCAGAAGTGTAATCTTCTTCATTAGAACCCCCTGTAAACTTATTGCTAAAACTTTGATGACTATTATACCAAATGATTTTTCATATTTCTAACAGGTGACGCGTTATCGCTCCTTCACGAACTATTCTTATGCTTTCCTCTGTTACATCCACTATTGTTGACGGCAGGCCTCCGGCAGTCCTGCCTCCATCTATCACCACATCTATCTTCTCGCCAAAATATCTTATGACTGCATCCGCATCCTCAGCAGGCGGCATTCCTGAAGGGTTCGCGCTAGTTGCTGTAATTGGAAATCCTGCCTCTCTTGCAAGATAAAGCGCTGCTGATTCTCCCGGAATTCTTACTGCGATCCTGCCTGTGTTTGCAGTAAGATATGATGACAAGCCTTTCTTTGCCTTCAGGATCAGCGTTAATGGCCCAGGCCAGAACTTATCCATAAGCGGTTCAGCAATCTCATCCATAGATGCAGCAATCATTGACAGAAACGCCCTGCTGCCAATAATCAATGGCATCGGTTTATCCTCCGGCCTTCTTTTTAATTCATAAAGCCTTCTTAATGATTCTTCAATATTAAATTTTACTCCGAGGCCATAAAACGTCTCAGTCGGAAAGGCAACGATTCCTCCGTTATTAAGAATTTTCACTGCCCTTTCGAGGACATCGCTTAGATTTTTATCATTAATTTTTATAAGCATGGACTTCAACTCTCTCACCACATTTCCCGCCATTTTCGCTTTTGTTCATATTACCACAAAAGACGAAACAGCGGAAATACCGTGCAATTGATTTTATGTGATTTTTCCATTTGAAAAATCCTTCAAATGTGATATAGTTTAGACAGTTTTAGAAGAATACGACAGGTCGCATAGTAATTGTTCTGAGTCAAAATTAAAGATAATAAATGCATAAATCAACGACAATAAAGGCCAAGGCAATAAAGGAAACAATGTCATGTAAACTTTGCTTGAAAGATAAGAAGCTGGTTCGACAATCACATATCATTCCTGCCTTCATGTACAAAGACATATTTGATGAAAAGCATAGATTGTTCGAGGTTACTGTTACCAAAGATAAAGATATTATTAAAGACAGATTAAGGCAGACTGGTGCAAATGAAGGTCAAATTCTTTGTCAATCATGTGATAACGAAGTATTAGGTAAGCTTGAAAGATATGCCAGTCTTGTTTTATTTGGTGGAGTGCCAATAAAGCTGCAAAATATAACGGATGTTAAAGGTATGAAATATACATTATGTGAAGAAATTGACTATGCAAAATTTAAATTATTTATTTTGTCCTTGCTGTGGCGAGCGAGTATCTCCAAACTTCCTGATTACAACAATGTTAATTTAGGTCCACATGAAGACAAGATACGTCAAATGATTTTGAACAGCAATTCAGGGGGTCCAATAAAATATCCATGTGTTATGGCTTCTTATCGTAATTTAAAAGAAGCACCTCATCAATTTATTGGTTCGCCTGGATTGGTTAAGGATGGTGATGGATTTAGATATTTATTTTTAATTGGAGGGGTTCTTTATATTTTTTATGTATCTCATCACAATATTCCCGATTGGGCAGATGAATGCGCTATTAATTCAAATGGTGAATTGAAACTTCTTCATTTGACAAAAAAGGGTGCATCAGCAGTGTTTAAGAATTTTATAGGTGTAGACTTGTTGAATAATTAATCAATGCTAACAATCATGGAGAATCCACATGGCAACGATGACAATTGAGGAAGCAGAACACATTATTGGTATAGTAGCCACAGCACTTATAGGAGATGGCACTTCCAGCAACGGTGAGAAAAAGAGAGGCCACTTCTGTCGTCACTACGAGCCAATTTCTATCCTTCAAGGATACGATATATTTCAAATTGATATCGCACTAAAATTGCGACTTGCCAACTGGTTTTTGTTCCATGCGGATAGGAGCGATTTTGAAGAACAGTTTGCAGAAGACATGATGTGCTGTAGACTTCCTTTCGGTTCGCTATCTTACTTTATCCCTTATGATTTAATAGCCAAGCTGGAGCAATTGGACGTATTATCCAAAACACTCTCGCGCGACTCCCTTGAATTTCTGAAACGCGAGCAGACTGTTAACAGAGAAGTGTCAGCATACGATAGGTGGATTCTCGAAAATGAAAAATTCCTTTCCCTCGAAACGACGCAATCGTTTGGAGATTTTTGCAAAAGTATTGGAGCGACTGACCCTATCTACTGGCAGAAAATTTACACTCGTCTTGGTCTGGAATACACATCGTCCGCACCAAAAGGGAACGCCCCAGTGTACTCAGTGTACTACAGAGAAACAAATTCAGGAAATTAAAGATAATGAAAACCTCAGAACATTTCACTCCACTGGGGGAAATATAGGAAATGTAGGGGAAATGTAGGGGGGAAATGTAGGGGGAAATGTAGGGACACTTCCCATATTCCTTGACAAGTTAGTAATACCTCCTGTAACATAATACCCATGCCGAGGATTGCAAGAGTGTGCGCAGAGGGATACCCCCATCATATAACTCAAAGGGGGAACAATAAAGAAAAAGCCTTTTTCGATGATAAAGATAAACAGTTTTATCTTGAGGCACTTCGCAGATACAAAGACAAATATAAAATGAAGATACTCGCATACTGTCTAATGGAAAACCATGTTCATATTCTTGCAGTGCCTGAAAAGGAAACATCACTGGCAAGAGGCATAGGCGGGACTAACCTTCTTTATACACAATATATAAACCGTAAATATGAAAGAAGTGGAAGGCTATGGCAAAACAGGTTTTTCTCGTCAGTCATTGAGAAAACACCTTATTTATGGGCAGTGATGAGATACATAGAGCAAAATCCGGTAAGGGCAAAACTTGTCAAGAGGGCAGAAGACTATAGGTGGTCAAGCGCACTGGCACACATATCAGGCATTAAAGACAACATCCTTTCAGATGAGTGGCAGTTTGATGAAAAGGAAAACAAATCATACTGGGAATTCATAAATAAAGATGCAAAAGAGATAAGTGCAACCATAAGACGTGCGACATCAACCGGTAGACCTCTTGGTAGCGAAGGGTTTATAAAAAAACTGGAGAAAATATTGAATCGAAATCTCTTTCCGAAGAAAGGCGGCAGGCCAAAGAAGAAAGGAAAGAAATAATATGGGAAGTGTCCCTTTGTTTTTATTTATCACTTTTATTTATCACTTTAGATGAAGAATATATTGAGCAGATAGACAGGCTTGTCGGCAAACATATCTTTCAGAACCGCAGTCAGGCTGTTCAGGAAGCAGTAGGCGATAAACTGCAAAGGATAAAACGCAGGCGGCTATCGAAAGAGTGTGGAAAACTTGATCCCGCCTTTGAAAAGGCAATGGCTGAAGAAGGATTAAATGAAATAATTGCATCGTGACTTCAGGCGTTACGATTTCTTACCTGTTCGTATTCTTATCGTATTTGCATGAGCCTCAAGTCCTTCAATATCTGCAATAGTTTCCACTGTCTTTGCAATTTTCATAAAACCATCTTCTGTAAATGATAAAAGGCTTGAGCGTTTTATAAAGTCATACACTCCGAGAGGAGAAAAAAATCTCGCAGTGCCTCCAGTTGGAAGTGTATGATTCGGCCCTGCGGAATAATCTCCCAGAGTCTCCGGCGTCCACCTGCCAAGAAATATTGCGCCGGCATTCTTAATCTCTGGAAGGACAGCAGAAGGCCTTTCTGTCATAATCTCAAGGTGTTCAGGGGCAATATTATTTGAAAGTTTTACAGCATGGGCAATATCCCTAACAATGATAACAGCTCCGTAATTCTTAAGGGATTTTTTTGCAATAGCTCTTCTTTTAAGCTTTGTCATCTGCCTTTCAATCTCCCTTCTGACATCTTCGGCAAGAATCTTTGAATCTGTAATCAATACTGAGGATGCGAGTTCATCATGCTCTGCCTGACTCAATAAATCCGCTGCAATAAATGCAGGGTTTGCAGAGGCATCAGCTATTATCAGAATCTCGCTCGGACCTGCAATCATGTCGATGTCCACCTCTCCGAAAACCATTCTCTTTGCCGCAGCCACATATATATTGCCAGGCCCCACAATCTTATCGACCCTTTTTATTGTCTGAGTTCCATAAGCCATTGCTCCGACTGCCTGCGCTCCGCCGATTCTGTATGTCTCTTTAATACCAAGCATTTTTATCGCTGCCATCACATATGGGTTTATTTCTCCACGCGGCACTGGAACGCAAACCGCAATTTCCCTCACACCCGCAACCTGTGCAGGTATTACGTTCATGAGAACAGTTGAGGGATACGACGCCTTGCCTCCAGGGACATAAACTCCGACCCTTTCTATCGGACGTATCATCTGACCGAGAAGGGCATGGGAAAAAGCAGGTTTAGTATTTTTATTTGCAGGAAGTTTCCTGTATTCTGAATCCCTGACCATCCATGACTCTTCTTTCTGCATCTCATGGAATCTGCGTATCCTCTCTGCTGAAAATTCAAGAGCCTTAACTGCCTTCCTGTCCGCCCTACCCGCGAATTTTAATATCTCAGATGGCCTGAATAGAAGGGACTCTGCATCCGCATAATCAAATTTTCTTGTATACCGTAGAACAGCCTCATCCCCGTTTTTCTTCACATCAGAAAGAATGGAATTCACCACCCTTTCCCTTGCAGAATCGCCTCCTGAAGCGCGCTTCCTCAAAGTGTTGAGGATTATACTGATATCTTTTGCTTTCTTTATGATTCTCATGTGGCTAATTTTAGCTTTTTACTACTGATTATTCAAGAACTTTCAGAAGTGCATTATAAATCCACATAAAAAATATTGACATCCATTCCCAATCAGTATAATATGAGAATTAGCAATGACAGGCATCACAGAAGACAAAAAATCTGTTGTAGAAGCCGTAAGGCGGCAGATAAAGATACTGAACGGGATAGTCCTGCTCGTTGTCTATGCCCTTTTATTTCTTATTATAAGGTTTTTGTATTTATTCCTTGATTACATATCTACCCCATCTCTGGTAACCATCCTGACAATCGTTGCAGGACTCGTGGTCTTGGGCATGTACGTTGCTAACAGCGCTGCAAAAAAGGCTATTAGAACAATAGGTGAATATACTGACAAATTAAATACGCTTCTGACCACCACAAAGGATATACGGGAAATAGTGTACGGGGACATACTGCTTGAGAATATTATGCAAAGTGCATTGAAAATCACAAATGCAGATGCAGGTTCAGTTATGCTTATCGAAAAAGACAGGCTTGTATTTAAGATTGCAAAAGGCAGCAGAAGCCCTAATCTTACGGGGCTTTCAATTCCAAAATCTGTCGGTATTGCAGGATGGGCTGCTGAAAATGGCAGCAATGTCAGGATTGAGGATGTAAAGAATGACAGCAGATTTGACCCCGAGGTTGATACAATGACAGGCTACGAGATAAAGTCTCTCCTCTGTGTGCCTCTGAAAGTAAAGGCAGGGACCATCGGCATACTGGAACTCATCAACAAACAGAACGGGGTCTTTACTCAGGAAGATGAAGAGCTACTGTCATATTTTGCCGACCAGGCTGCTATATCCATTGCCAGAACACAATTTATGGAAGACCAGAGAAATTATGAAATCCATCTCACAGACATCCTTGTTGATGCAATGGACACTCATATCCATGAAAAAGTCGGGCATTCAAAAAGAGTTGCGAAATACAGCCTCATGATGGCAGACGAACTGAATATGCCGGAGGATGAAAAGCGGAAATTATACAAGGCATGTCTGCTTCATGACATCGGCTTCCTGAAAATAAAACTAAAAGATGTGACATCAAAAGAGCAGTACAAGGCACATTCACAGCTTGGCTATGAAATACTGAGGCTGATAAATTTTTATGCGGATATCGCTCCGTTTGTCCTGCATCATCATGAGCGGTATGAAGGCAATGGATACCCCAATGAACTGATAGGCAATGCAATACCCGTTGAATCAAGGATAATTGCCATTGCAGAGGCTTTTGACGCAATGACCAGCAGGGATTCATATAAATATATCGGGAAGATGCTTGATAAGGCAGAGCATTCCTCTGCTGCCAGCTTCAATCATGCAATTGAAGAACTCAAAAAAAATGCCGGCACACAGTTTGATCCAAACCTCGTAGACATCTTTGTAAATAACATTAACGAGTCACTTCTTGAAGAGGCCGATTGAAATAACCTCGCTGCAACTTATCAGAAATTCTATTACCGTAAAATGCATTTTTTCAACTCCAACTAAAAATAAACTCGCATAAAAATTTATAGACATGAAGAATATAAAACTGCTCATAGAATACGACGGCGCCGATTATCACGGGTGGCAGAGGCAGAAAGACCACGCCACATTGCAGGAAATAATAGAGGACAGGCTGTTAAGGATAACAGGGGAAAGGGCAGCTCTTATCAGCGCTTCAAGAACTGATGCAGGCGTTCACGCCATCGGACAAGTCGCCTCATTTAGAACAAACTCAAATCTTGAATCGATGACTCTTCAAAGGGCTCTCAATGCAACTCTTCCTGAAGATATAAGAATTCTCAATGCCGAGGAAGCAGAAGATGCATTTCATCCGCGATATGACGCTCTCAGCAAAAGCTACTTTTACATTATATCTAATACAAATTTTTCATCTGCGTTTCTTTACAGGTATGCATGGAGAGCTCCGTATACTCTTGAGCTTGATGAGATGAAAAAAGCCGGTGATTCACTTCTTGGCAGGCATGATTTTTCGGCATTCAGGGGAGCAGGATGTGGCGCAAAGACCACAGTAAGGGATATAACCTCGCTGAGCATTGAAAAAATCAGCAGTATTGATTTTATGACCGCAAGGATTAACGGAAATTTTATAAAAATAACCGTGGAAGCAAATGCATTTCTCAGGCACATGGTCAGAAATATCGTTGGAACGCTTGTTGAAATCGGCAGGGGGGAGATGACCCTGGATTCCGTATCAGAAGCGATTAAACTAAAAGACAGGGGTAAAACCGGGCCTACAGCGCCTGCGCACGGCCTTTTTCTTGAGAAGGTAAGTTATCCTGATACATAATGCAAGATAGTCTTCACCCTCCATCGTGTATCTTACAGCCTTATCGTATAGGCAGTTCTTTCTCTATCGCCTCTAACTGCTCTATCTTTTCCTGACAGTCCTTGCAATAAATTGCGAATTGAAGAATCTTTAGCCTTTCTTCGCTTATCTTGCCGCCGCAGTCCTCGCAGATTCCATAAGTTCCCTCTTGAAGCTTTCCAAGTGCTGCGTCTATCTTTACCATTACTTCTCTGTGCGTGCCGAGCTGCCTCAGGCTTACGTCCTCTGAAAGATCAACTACAGACCAGTCGCCGTCATCAAGGGCAGTGTCAACAAGCTGCCTTGTTTCGCCTTTTATGTATTTGGATATCTCAATCTTTGCCTCTTTAACAATCTGTTCTCTTTTTTGAATCAGAAGTTTTCTTAATGCCTCTGCCTGCTTTGATGCTGCGCTTGCATTCTTTGCTTTTACAGATTTCTTGGTTTTAGCAGAAGGTCTGGACGCTTTTTTCTTTGCAGTTTTTTTCTGTTCAGGCTTTAAAATCTTTTGTTGCTGCTTCTTAACCTTCTTCTTGGCTTTATTTTTTGGATTTTTCTTTGTAGCCATTATTTTACCTCTTGCGGTTTTTCTGTGGTTTCTGCCTTGCCTTCTTCTTTAAAAACCTCTATAATGCTTCTCACGCTTACCCCTGCCTTTTGAAGAGCCTTCTGGATATCAGGCAGTTTCGCATCAACGATTTTAAGCATAAAGTTACCGTTAACTGCCATCTTACACCTCCATTATTTCCTTTTCTTTATGCGTCAGTATTTCATCTATTTTTTTAACATAAGAATCTGTGAATTTTTGAATTTCATCGAGCGATTTCTTTGTATCATCCTCGCTCAGGTGTTTTTCTTTCTCAAGTTCTTTTATTTCATCGTTAACGTCTCTTCTTATATTTCTTACAGCAACTTTCGCATCTTCGGAATTTTTCCTTACAACCTTAACGAGCTGTTTCCTGCGCTCTTCCGTAAGCAGCGGCATATTGATTCTTATGACCTTTCCGTCATTTGTCGGAGTCAGTCCAAGGTCTGATTTCATTATAGCCTTCTCTATATCGGAGATTATCTTCTGATCCCAAGGCTGGATTGCTATCTGGCGGCTTTCCGGCACACTTAATGATGCAACCTGCTGAAGTGGAGTCGGCGTTCCGTAATAATCAACTTTTATGCCGTCAAGGAGCGCAAGGGACGCCCTGCCTGTTCTCACGGAAGCAAACTCTTTTTTGAGCGCTTCTATGGAGTGGTCCATTTTCTCAACAGCCTTTCTTTTTAGCTCTTTCTCCATTGTGTCCTCCTACGATGGTGCCTATCTTTTTGCCCTTGGCAACATTTTTTATATTGTCTTTTCCTCTAAGGTTAAATACCACAATCGGGAGGTTGTTGTCCATACATAATGAGATAGCAGTTGAATCCATAACGTTGAGCCCTTTTCTGAGAACATCCATATAACTTATAGTGTCGTATTTTTTTGCATTGGGGTCTTTTATAGGGTCGGCAGAATATACCCCGTCAACCTTTGTCGCCTTGATTATTACCTCAGCTCCTATTTCCATTGCCCTTAAAGCAGCAGCGGTGTCTGTTGTAAAATAAGGATTGCCGGTGCCTGCCGCAAATATGACAACGCGGTCCTTTTCAAGATGACGCATTGCCTTTCGCCTTATGTAAGGTTCGGCAAGTTCTCTCATGTCTATGGCAGACTGTACCCTTGTAGGGACATTATTTTTTTCAAGCGCATTCTGAAGGGCAAGGGCGTTTATAACAGTTGCGAGCATACCCATATAATCTGCTGATGCGCGCTCCATGCCTTTCACGCTTGCTTCCACGCCCCTGAATATATTGCCGCCGCCTATCACTACCGCGACCTCAGCACCCATATTCACAATCTTCTTAATCTCTCTTGCTATAAAATCCACTGTAGTGGAATCTATGCCAAAACCTTTGGGTCCCATCAGGGCTTCACCGCTGAGTTTCAGAAGTATTCTTTTATACTTCAATGAAGACTTCATACCAGACTATTGTTTTTCACCAAGCTGGAATCTAACAAACCGCCTTATCACAATATTTTCTCCGAGTTTTGCTATCTTCTCAGTGACGAGTTCTTTTATCTTCAATTTCTGTTCAGGGTCTTTTACAAAGGCCTGTTCAAGAAGACACATATCGCTGAAAAATTTATCAAGCTTCCCCACAACTATCTTCTCTACAACTTGAGGAGGCTTGTTTGCTACCTGTGCCCTGTATATATCCTTCTCTCTTTCTATGACATCATGGGGCACATCTTCATGTGAGAGGTAAGAAGGATTTGCAGCGGCTATATGCAGGGCAATATCCTTAACAAGCCCCTTGAAATCATCTGTTTTCGCAACAAAATCCGTCTCACAGTTTACCTCTAAAAGAACGCCTATTTTATCCATATGTATATATGAACTAACAAGCCCTTCTGATGCGCTCCTGCTGGCTTTTTTAGCAGCAGAAGCAAGGCCTTTCTGCCTGAGACAATCTATCGCCTTCTCAAAATCGCCATTGCTTTCGGTAAGCGCCTTTTTGCACTCCATCATGCCTGCGCCTGTTTTCTCCCTGAGTTCTTTTACCCTGTCGGCTGAAATAGTCGTCATCATTTTATCTCCTTCACCTCTGCTTCAGCCTGTTCCTCCTGATGCACTTTTTCCTCTACCGCAGCTTTTTCTGTTTCTTCAGCCATGCTCTTTGACAATGTCTCCCTGCCTTCAAGCACTGCGTCTGCCATCTTCGCAGCCAGAAGTTTTATTGCCCTGATAGCATCATCATTGCCGGGGATAACATGGTCAATCTCATCAGGATCACAGTTTGTGTCAACAACACCGACTACCGGGATGGAAAGCTTTCTCGCTTCTGCTACAGCGATGCGCTCTTTTTTGGGGTCTATAACAAATACGGCGGAAGGGATGCTCGTCATCTCCTTTATGCCGCTGAGGTTTTTTTCGAGTTTGCCTCGCTCCTTTTCAAGTTCAGCGACCTCCTTCTTGGGAAGAAGATCATATGTGCCGTCTGTTTTCATAGTCTCTATCTGCTTGAGTCTTTCTATGCTCTTTTTTATTGTTAAAAAATTAGTAAGCATACCGCCGAGCCATCTCTGATTTACAAAGAAGGCCCCTGCCCTCTTTGCCTCTTCGTATACAGCATCCTGCGCCTGTTTCTTTGTGCCGATGAAAAGAACGGTTCCGTTGCCTGCAGCAACCTTCTTAACAAAATTATACGCATCCTCAAGCCCCTTCATCGTTTTCTGAAGGTCAATGATGTAGATGCCGTTCCTCTCCCCGAAGATATATTTTTTCATCTTGGGGTTCCAACGCTTCACCTGATGCCCGAAATGGACACCGGCTTCAAGAAGTTCTTTCATTGATGCTACCATTTTTATCCTCCTCTGGTTTTTCCTCCGCCTTTTCCCCTATACCCATACGGGACCACATAGAGCGAGGTATCAGCCTAACATAAAAGGTATTTTTTTTCAAGAGGACGAATTAAACTCAATAAGCATTGCAAATTAATACCAAAATAATATAGATTAACATGTGCATAAGTCTTTAAAAGAGGAGGCAATATAAATTATGAAAAAGTTTTTGACCTTTATAATTTCTTTATTGGTTGTTGTAATATTTATCCTTCCAGCAGGATGTAAAAAAGCTGAAGAGCCAAGCAAAGCTCCCGTTCCTGCACCCGCACCGCCGCCTGTCCCGGAGCAAAAACCCGCTGAAGCTCCTGCACCTGTTCCTGGGAAAAAAGCAACCGAGGCACCAGCACCCTCACCTAAAAAGAAACCTTCCGAGACCCCTGTTACCAAACAGAAAGCCCAAGAGCCAAGCAAAGTTCCAGCTCCTGCACCTGTTCCTGAAAAAAAGACGACCGAGGCACCAACGCCTCCGCCTAAAACAGAGCCTGAAGAAGATAGTATTTATATAGCTCAATCTACAACTACTGAATCTGATGGCTTAATATGCATGGTGGGAAGCGACCAGGCAAAGATCACCACAGCAGCAATAGATGATGCCAAGCATAGAGCAGTCAAGCAGGTGATAACTAATATCAATACACAAACCAAGGGCTCTGAACTTAAGAAAGCCCTTGTATCTGCATATACAAATTCCACCGTAGGGCATGTCTGGATACTTCAAAGAACATGTTATAATGATGATGTGAAGGGACTGTGCTGTAAAGTGAGGCTTAAAGCTGAGGTCGTCCCTGATATTGAGAAGATAAAAAAACTAATGAAAGAGTAAAAAGCCGGAAGGGCTGAAGCATTCTTTAACGGATTACATACACTGAGACATCCTTGCCGAAATCGTTTATCACAGGCGTCTGGCTATGTCCGGTCTCTTTCGAGTACTTCACTGTCTGCTCCCTGGCGTAGGCTCCGAGTTCATAGATGCTGACCTTACCGTCCTTGTTCGTGTCAGTATTGTTGTTGTTATTGAGACCCTCAAGCAGAGTATAGGTGAACATCCCGTTCTTACCTTTGTAACCGTCTAATGCCTCTTCAGTGGAGCTTGCCGAAGCAAACATATGCAGCCCCATGTTTCTTGCTAATACCGTCATACGCGCATCATAGAGCCCGCTGACAAAGTTGTCCAATCCTCCGGCATGACAAGTATCCAGGATAAATATTTGTGTCAGGGCCTTCATGTTCTTGGAGATTTCCATGATCTCATTGGAGTTGATAACGTTACTACCGCTTAAGTTTCCGTCATAATCATGGGTGACGATGGAATAGAGACCCGACTGAAGGACACCGTGGCTGGCAATGAACAGAACAAAGACATCCATAGGCTTGATTGTTTGGGAAATGATGGACTTGTATTCGTCTATACCTACCGATAGTACGTAGAGGTGAGAATCCTCGGGCTTGAGGGTTGATTTAAAGGTTGCCGTCTTGAGAATGCTCTGGACGGTATTGTTCCTGTTGAAAGCGGCAAGGCTGATATCGTTATCTCCTGATATGGCATCTACGGTAATCGTACCTTCGTAAATATCACCTTTGGGCGTAGATTCGATGGGGCTCAACTTTTTGTCTTTTCTGGACACGATAACTACACTGCGCAATTCATCTTTTATGGCTCTTGTATTAAAGGCAAGAAGTGTTGCCGTTCCTGTTGGTGCTGTCTTTGCCTGCCGGTAAAAACCATCGGACTGGATAAGCTTGCCATTATGGAAAAGTCTGACTTCACCGATCCCGCCACCGCTGCTCGCTATTTTGTACTTGATGTTGACTTTACTATCCGAAGATTCTGAGAAAACCGTAACGAATTCCACAGAGGGCGGAGGATTCTTCAATGCCTCTTCCAGATTTGTAGAGGCTAATGTAGTGATATCTTCCCCTTTCAGCTTAGCTTCCACAATATCAGGGCGATAAAAAACATCATAAAACTGATCCAATCCGAAGACCCGGTTGCCCAGCCTTACATTCAAATGAGCCGGGCCGTTCTTTGAGGCGTTGAAGTAACCTTCGGGGGTAATAACAACCCATTCGCCGTCTTTAAAGCCAACCATCATACAAATCTCTTTACCTGTAGCTGTATTCCATATCTTTGTTGTCCCGCCCTCACCCCCTGACAGCGCATACCGGCCATCAGGGCTGAAGACGACGGAGGTTATGCGGTCTGCATGCCCGTGAAATGTCCTCACCTCCTTGCCTGTAGAAACTTCCCACAGTTTAACGGCACTATCCCAACCCCCTGACAGGGCATACCGGCCATCAGGGCTGAAGGCAAAAGAGGTAACCCACCATGCATGCCCTTTAAACCTCCTCAACTCTTTGCCAGTATGCACGTCCCAAAGCTTAATCGTGTAATCTTTTCCACCTCCCACCACCGTGTAATCCTCACCTCCGGAAGACAGCGCATACCGGCCGTCAGGGCTGAAGGCAACATGGAAAGAAGGCCTCTCAAACCTCTTAACCTCCTTGCCCGTAGAAACATCCCATAGCTTAATATTATAGCGGGTTCCTGAAAGTGCATACCGGCCATCGGAGCTGAAGGCCACAGATCGAACCGCGCCCGGCTCTCCCTGAAACGTCTTCACTTCATTGCCCGTTGACACTTCCCAGAGTTTAATAGTGTTGTTATTATTTCCCCTGAAAGTTTCTCCGCCTCCCGACAACACGTACTTTCCATCAGGGCTGAAAGTGACTGAATAAACAGAGTCTGGATGCCCCGTGAATATCCTCACCTCTCTGCCAGTAGAAATTTCCCAGAGCTTAATGGTTTTATCCGTACTTCCCGACAACGCATACTTGCTATCAGGGCTGAAGTTGACGGAGTTAACCCAACGTGAATGCCCCTTTATAGATCTCACCTGCCGGCCGGTTGAGATATCCCAAAGCTTAATAGTTTCATCCCTGCCCCCTGATAGCGCATACTTGCCATCAGGGCTGAGGGCGACAGAGATAATCTCGTCTGAATACCCCTGAAACCTCCTCGCCTCTTTGCCGGTAGAAAGATCCCAAAGCCTGATAGTTTTATCGAACAAATCAGTACCTTTCCACAATGCATACCGGCCGTCAGGGCTGAAGGCGACCGGGGAAGATCCTATTAGTTTCACCACCTCTTTGCCCGAAGATACTTCCCAAAACCTGATGATGCCATCGCCACCGATGAGATTGCTGCCCGAAAGCACATACCGGCCGTTAGGGCTGAAGGCGACTGACCTAACATCGGATGTATGTCCCTCAAACCTCCTCACTTCCCTGCCGGTTGACACGTCCCAAAGCTTAACTGTTTTGTCCCAACCTCCCGAGAGCGCATACTTGCCATCAGGGCTGAAGGCAACGGAGAACGAATGCCCCCCAAACCTCCTCACCTCCTTGCCCGTAGAAACATCCCAAAGTTTAATTCCCTCCTCACTTCCCGAAAGCGCATATTTGCCATCAGGGCTAAAGGCGAGAGAATAGACACGCCATGACTGCCCCCAGAATACTCTTTTTACCCTCCTGCCCGTAGATACTTCCCAAAGTTTAATGTCCCCGCCTCCCGACAACACATACTGTCCATCAGGGCTAAAGGCCACGCAGGTAACCTCGTCCGAATGCCCCTGAAATGTCCTCACCTCCCTACCTGTAGAGACATCCCAAAACTTAATGGTTTTATCCGTACTTCCCGATACCGCATAACGGCCATCGGGGCTGAAGGCAACGGAGTTAACAAAGCCTGAATGCCCCTGAAATGTCCTCACCTCCCTACCGGTGGAAACATCCCAAAGTTTAATGGTTGTGTCCTGACTTCCCGACAGCATATATCGGCCATCAGGGCTGATAGCCATAGAGGTAATCTCGCCCGAATGCCCCATCTGCACAAAAACTTCCGGCTTTTCGTAGGCATACACTGCGCTGTTTCCTGACACAGCAATGCCAACCATTAATGTGGCTATTGCCCATGTGATAAATGTTCTATTTTGAAATATACGCATTGAGCGAAACATGCTTTGAGCAATCTCCTGTCGTCACGCCTCTACTTTAACACGGGTATTCTACATAGACAAAAACCAATTTAAATCTATCAAGCCAATTTAGAAATGTCCGGTTTTTATTACCCTTCTTATTCATGAATCTTTCTGAAGAATTTTACAGCTATAACTGCAAATACCAGAGGGACAAACCATGCCGCTATAATAGGAGGAAGTATCCCTGTATATCCCATTGAGAGGGACATTGCATGGCTGACCCAGTAAAGAAGGCTTATAAAAATGCCAATCGCAGTTGTTGCAAGCCCTCCCCCTGCTTTCCCCCTCATCGGCAGAGAAATTCCGAGCAAAACCATAAAGAAATTAACAACAGGATATGAGATCTTAGAATTCAAATCAACCAGAAGTTTCAGATTTCTGAATCCTGCCTCCTCTAATCTCTTTGTATACCTAAAGAGTTCTTTTATGCCCATATCTTCAGGCTTCCGTATCTCTTCGGCAAACACAGAAGGAGGGCCTATGAACGGATACTCAAGCGAGTTATAGTTTTTTATTGAGCTCTGCTCCATGTCATATACAGTCACGTTCTCAAGCACCCATTTCCCGTCAGAACCTTTGACATCAATCCATCGCGCTTCTTCAGCCTCTATTCTTTCTCTCATGCGTCCGCTGCCGACCTTGAATATGCTGATATCCTTGGAAATCTTTTCCTCCGGCATATACA
Source organism: Nitrospirota bacterium (assembly GCA_026387575.1). Lineage (GTDB taxonomy): Bacteria > Nitrospirota > Thermodesulfovibrionia > Thermodesulfovibrionales > UBA1546 > UBA1546. The sequence continues at coordinate 16,602 of JAPLLK010000048.1, forward strand.
GTCCTATCTTCACTATAGAACCGTCTGCTGCCCTCAGCCACATCGTGCCTTCTTTAAATGAGAACTTCTTGCCCTTTTTCATGATTGAACTTTTAAGCTCGAATGCCCTCTTTGAAAATTCAGGGACTACCGCCTCTCCGAGGACAAAACCGAAGAGACTTAAAGCTATGCCGCCGTATAGGAAAGGCATAAACAGAGTCCTAAGACGGCCCCCTGCCGCTTTAATTGATGTTATTTCCTCTCTCCTCTTTGCCTGACTGACAACAAACAAACTGCAAAGAAGAATTGCCATCGGGAAAAGATAGAGAAGATACCGAGGGAAATTGAAAACCACATAAAGTATAAGACTTTTTATAGAAGGCTTATACGGCAGAAAGTCGTCTATCTTATCAATCAGGTCAAGAAGGCTGAATATGAGGGCAAGCCCTGCTGCAATTAAAGTTAAAACCTTAAAAAACTCCCTGAGATAATGCTTCTGGATTATCAGCATTGCTACCTTTTATTCTCCCTTTTAAACACACCGATTGAGAAAAGACCAAGTATAACTGTCGGGCTCCATGCTCCAATATAATGAGGTATCTTCCCTGACCTTGCAAGATTTTCCCCGTATATGAGCAAAATATAAAAAACAGCAAATATCATAAGCCCGAGAGTAAGACCGCCAAGCCTCCCTGATTTCCCTGCAAACAGCGACAGCGGCGGGCCAAGCAGCATGAGTATCAGACATACGGAGGGCAGAGAGAGTCTCCGGTACAGTTCAAGGAAGAAAGGCACTGCCTGCTGCCGGGACAGGTTGTTAGTCTCACGGAACAGTTCAAATGGTGTAAGTTCGCTGTTTTTCCTGGCAGACTGTTCTGTGTTAAGGTTTAAGGACAGATGATACCCTGTAAAGAAGAACTCTGTTGAACTGGCCCCGCTTGCAATCTGCATATATCCGTCCTTTAAATAAAATGCGATATCAACGCCATCCACAGCGGAAATCCTGCCTTCCTTTGCAGTCACAACTTTCGGCTCTTTCTTATTCCTCTCATCATATATAAATATCTCGCGCATCCTGTCAGCCTCAGGTTTTTCTTTTACAAAAAGCACAATATCCTTAAACAAGGTGGTAAATACTCCTTCTTCTATGGCGGCAGGAGCCCTTGTCGTTATTACATTTGAAATCGTTTCCCTCAGTTTTATCATGCTGACAGGTCCAAGATAAAAGCTCACAAGCATTCCTGTGAAAAAACAGCTTAGCCCAAGAATAAATACAGGTGCAGCTATCCCCTTAAACGTCATCCCGCTTGCCCTGAGTATTACTATCTCATTGTCGGTATTTAGTCTGCCATAGGTTAGTAGAGTTGACATTAAAAGTGACATCGGCAGTGTAAGAATCAGCATCGGCGGCTGCAGATACAGTATTATCTTTAACATATCAAAGAGAGATGCTCCTACAACAGAAAGCAACCTGCTCAACCTGAGTATCTTTTCCATTATAAGAATAAAATTGAGAGCGATGAGGCTTAAAAGAAATGTAAGGACAAGCTCCTTGAGCATCTCCTTGTGTATTGTATAAATCCTTATTTTCATTTGAGGTATTTTACCTTATTTGCGTCTTTGACACCAAATATTCATAAATGTTAAACTTTAAACCCGCTCTACGAGTCATCGACTGCATTGTTTGAGGGGAAGAGAAGATAAGAGGGCGCTGATTTGGACATCAAAAAAATAGAAAAAGGGGTAAGGCTTATACTTGAAGGCATCGGCGAGGACCCTGAGCGGGCAGGGCTCAAAGACACCCCTTCCCGCGTTGCCAAGATGTATGAAGAAATATTCTCTGGGCTTGAGACTCCGACAGAGGAGATACTCAAACACATCGAGGGCGAAAGCCACGACGAGATGGTGCTTTTAAAGGATATCCCTTTTTATTCTGTATGCGAACACCACCTCCTGCCTTTCATAGGCAGCGCCCATGTTGCATACATACCAAGCGCCGGCAAGATAGCAGGCATCGGAGAGCTTGCAAGGGCAGTTGAAGTCCTTGCAAAGAAACCGCAGGTGCAGGAGCGTCTTACAGCACAGCTTGCAGACATGCTTATGGAAAAGCTGAAGCCCAAAGGCGCAATGGTGATTATTGATGCAGAGCATCTGTGCCTGAGCATGCGCGGATTGAAAAAACCCGGGGCAAGAACAGTAACATCAGCAGTAAGAGGGATATTCAGGACAAAGGAATCAACACGGGAAGAACTGCTGGAACTGATAAAGAAAAGAGATTAAGGAGGAACTATGGCAGCACAATTAATTGACGGCAAAAAAGTAGCGGCAGATATTAGGGCTAAATTAAAGATCGAGATTGAGGAGCTTAAGTCTAAAGGAATTCATCCGGGTCTTGCTGTTGTACTTGTAGGAGAAAATCCTGCGTCACAGAAATATGTTGCATCAAAGGAAAAGGCCTGCGCTGAAATAGGCGTAGCAAGCTTTGCCCACAAAATACCGGCCACAACAACACAGCCAGAACTGATAAAACTCATTGACCAGCTTAATAATGACACAAAGGTAGATGGGATTCTTGTCCAGCTTCCTCTGCCAAAAGGGCTTGATGAAAAAGAGGTAATGAACAGGATATCTCCTGCAAAGGATGTTGACGGGTTCGGGCCTGAGGCCCTCGGAAAACTTGTGCTTGATGAACCCGGGTTTGTTGCGTGCACTCCCCACGGCGCAATGAAAATGATTGAGGCATACGGCATTGATCCAAAGGGAAAACATGCGGTTATCGTAGGCAGAAGTGTAATTGTTGGAAAGCCTCTTGCATTGCTCCTGCTCAGAAAACATGCAACAGTCACTATCTGCCACAGCAGAACACCTAATCTTAAGGAAGAATGTCTCAGGGCAGACATACTGTGCGCTGCGGTAGGCAAGGCAAAAACCATTACAGGCGACATGGTGAAAGAAGGCGCTGCGGTTATAGACATCGGCATAAATGTTACACCGGAAGGAAAGATTGTAGGCGATGTTGATTTTGATGCTGCAAAAGAACGGGCAGGTTACATAACACCTGTTCCCGGTGGCGCAGGGCCTATGACAATAGCAATGCTTATGTATAACACTGTTCTTGCCGCAAAGATGGCGGCAGGAATGAAGGTAGATATATAGCTACGGAATAATCACTGCGTCGTCAAGACCTTTGAAATGAGCATCGCTTGTGATTACTTTACAGTTCTCTTCCATTGCCGTTGCATAAACAATGGCATCAGCCATCGGGAGCGAATATTTCAGACTAAGGTCTGCTGCCAGAAGAGCTATACTTTCACTAAATGGGATAACTGATGTCTTGTTTATCAGAGAAACCGCTGATAGCGCATCTTCTTCTGTCCGCTCTCTTTTTATCTTTTTATAAACCTCATAAAGCACAATTGTGGGAGTAACTACCCTTGAGATGTCCTTAAGATATTTTGAATATTCTTTAGCGAGAGGCCCATCCGTAAAGAATTCAATCCACCCTGATGAATCCATAAGAAACATTACCTGTCTTTATCCTCCCTTATATTCCTTGTATCCATCCCTTTTAAAAAACCTCTGAAAGATTCTACGGGTTTTTCAGGAATCAGATACACCACTCCTCCTTTTGTGACAACAGTCATTTTCTGCCCGCTCTTCAGATGAAGCTTTTCCCTCACATCTTTTGGTATGACCACCTGATATTTCGGCGATATTGTTGTAGTAGCCATTTATCCCCCTTTTCTCTTATCGATATAAAAATTGTAAAACGGCAGGATTTTTTTGTCAATGAAAACTTCGATGCTTCGTATCTATCGGAGATTCTTTCAGATGTTCCCACTCGGGGAGCAACTCATTAATGTTGTCTGAAAAATCTCAGGATATTCTGTTAAAATAGCTGCACATCACATTTGGAGGAAAAGATGAAAAAAATCCTTGTCTTTTTATTGCTGCTTACGGTAGCAACCGCATGCCAGAGGAAAGAGGAACCGAAGTCTCAATCTCAGCCCCCCCGCCGGCATGCTTTATACAGAGAATGAGCTTAAGCTCCTTCAGGACGCTGTACAAAATGACCCCGGGAATCTGAATGCATGGATAAGTCTCGGCAATTTTCTTATGGACTCATCCCGCTTTAATGAGGCGGTTGACGCCTATCAAAGGGCCCTCGCTATCGACCCCAAGAATGTCGATGTTAGGGTTGACATGGGAACATGTTACAGAAACTCCGGCAAGCCCGAGATAGCAATCAAGGAATTCAGAAAAGCCCTCGAGCTAAACCCCAATCATCCTTATGGACATATGAATTTAGGGGTTGTTCTGGCCTATGACCTGAAAGACAACGTTCAAGCGATTAAAGAATTCGAGAGATATCTTCAACTTGCGCCGAACTCCCCGAATGCAGATAATATCAGGATGGAAATACAGAGGCTGAAGTCAATAAAGTAGTTTAATGCTTGTTTTCCTGGTCTCCAAAAGGCTGGTAAAGTTACGATAATGAGCGGGGATGGGAGAATTCCCGCCCCCTTCATCGCTTTACTACTCGGCAAGCTTGAGTTCTTTTGCTGCTGCCTTTATGTCGTTGTCGTTACAAAAGTTTCAATCCACGCGCCCCCGCGGGGCGCGACTAATTCTAATCTTACATGATTTTAACGAAGTTCTGGCATTGATTGACTCATTGAAAGGCAAGTGGGATTTTAAAGCGGCAGAGGCTTCAATAGAAGAACCGTTAAACCAGTTCGGATATAGAGGATTACACATTACCCTTGATATGGGCGATGGCATAAGCGGAGAGATACAACTACATACCCGTGGAAGTGAAAAGATAAAGAAGATAACAGAGATAATTTATAGGGACTATAGGAATTGGACGAAGAAAGATATTGAGGCATTGCCTCCTGAAGAGCTTCACAAATATAGAACTGACATGAAACGCTCTAATGATTTATGGAAAAACTATTGGGATACGATAGACCCATCGGTTAAGGCAGCTGCTTCTTCTGCGGTTAAGGGCTTGGAATCTGATATAACTCCGACTTTAACTTTTCCACCATCAACCCAAACTCCATCTTTGAAAAGCAAGGGAACCTTGCCCGAATCCAGTGGTCTTAAATCTATTACTGAACCCTTAAACGGAAGCACAATTTTCAAATTTTCTGGACGCATGGGAGCAGGGGAAAATCCGCAAAGATATTCCTCTTGTGGTGAGCAGCACACCTGAAGTTCTTGAAAAGTTGGGGGCAAAACAGTTCCCTATTGTAATAAGCCATAGTATCCTACAAAAAACAATTTATCCTGAAGGCATTGGCACAGGCAAACATATAATCCCTATTGATGAACTAAAAAAACTTACGAGAGAGTTATATGAACCAATTATGATATTAAGGGCAGAACAAGCAGGGAGAATTGTAGTTATTACTGGCATGAAAGATAAAGGCGAGAATGTGATAGTCGCTATTCAGATGAACACAGCCCACCGTAGATACGAAGTCCATGAGATAATTACCCTTCATGGAAGAGGCACCGGCTGGATAGAAAATAGGGTAATAAATGGTAACCTTTTGTATTATGACAAAACAAAAAGCCTTAATTCGGCAGAGATTCAAAGGGCTTACGCTTCATCCCTGAAGATGCCAAACAAAGGCTCTAATAAGACTATACTCTCTGACGATGATATTGTCAAGCCTAATTTTGAAGATAAGCCGCTACTTAAACTTGGCAAGCCTTCTCCCGAATCCATAGCCGAAGTTGAAGATGTCATTAAGAATGTCTTTGCCCGTGCTGAGATAATGTTAGGCAAGGGAACCGTGTCTGAGGGCTTTCAGCCCTCTGCAAATATCCTTGACGCTCTCAGCACGAATGTAAAGAGCAGGGCATTAGTTTCAATCCACGCCCCTGCGCGAGGGGCGACCTGCTTTGGGTTATCCTGTCTGCGGCACATTTTTTGTTTCAATCCACGCGCCCCCGCGGAGCGCGACTTATATGCTTCTCCACTAAAAGTCATTGGGTCTTTTTTACCGAGAATTCGCAAAATGACGGCACAGTTTCCCTCAAGCATATAAAAAACGCGATGCTTGTCCACCCTGAGCCTGTAATAATTCGTCTTTGTTCCTTAGATTTTTTTGATTAGCTTTCCTCTGGGAAAAGGGTTGTCCCTGAGTGCCTGTAATGCTCGAACAATCTTTCCGCAAACACTGTCACTGAAGCTGTTAAGGTCTTTACTCGCATTGGGTGAAAGGATGATCTGAAACTTATCCACTTTTTCTTTTCCTTTTTGACAGGTAATCCTCCAGAGTTACGCCGCCCTTGCTATGGTACTCTGCCTGCGATTCAGCGAGCATGTCCTGCAGAGCAACGCTTTTTTCGAGCAGATAGTCTTCAAAGTCCTCCTCTGAAATCGCGGTGACAATTGCCCGCGGCTTGCCCTTGGATGTGATAATCACAGCCTCTTTTTCTGCGTTTCTCAATATCTCGGACGTCTTGTTCTTAAGTTCTCTGACATTGGCGAATTTCATTGCATTCCTCCATGTGGCTATATTTGTAGCTACTATGTCATATTCCACAATTCTTAAAACTTCTTTAGAATATGCCGCAATTCCGCCAGATAACCCCATTCCCCGCACTGCCATGTCTAACTTATTGAAAGGATAATACTTGCGAATAGACTTTGCAACTAAAAAGCTCCTGCTGTTGAATTTTCTTGCAATCTGCGTCAATAAATGGTAAAAATTTATAACACCGCAACAAGGAGGAGACTATGGCTAAACTTCCGGGGCAATACATGAGCATCAGGAAAAGGTTTAAAAAATATTTCAAGGCTGTTGACAGTCTTGGAAAGGCTGCAAAGACATCAGGCCCTATAAAAAATAAAACCTCTCACCTGATTCAACTTGCTGCTGCCGCTGCCATCAGGTCAGAGGGCGCCGTACATTCCCATACAAGAAGGGCTTTGCAGGCAGGGGCAAAACCCGAAGAAATATACCATGCAATTCTTCTACTTACAAGCACCATAGGGTTTCCGACGGTATCTGCCGCGCTGAGTTGGGTTGATGACGTTCTGGGGAGCAAAAACAAATAGCGGACGGAGACTGTGTCTGGATTGAGGCAAGATTCACGGGTCTGTCAGTTCCTTACTTCTTCAGCCCTTTAAGCCGCTCTTTGACTTTGTTTTTCAGAGCTTCGTCAGATGAAAGGTTAAGAAAGGTCTGATAGTGGCTCTCTGCAGTAAGGCTATCTCCTTCTGCCTCAAGCAGCAGCGCGTAATTCAAATGGGCCTCAGCATACGAGGGGTTCAGAGATAGCGCCTTTTTATAAAAAAACTTCGCCTTCTTTTTGTCTCCGAGAATCTCGTGGGTTACGGCTAAATTATTCATAGCCTCGTAATAATCAGGCTTAAGCTTAAGAGCCTTCTCATAAGCCTTTGCCGCATCTTTGTATTTGCCCTGATTTCTTAATGCAATCCCAAGGTGATTGTGCATCATCGCATCATCAGGCTTTGCAAGAATCGCCTTCCTGAGAATATCTTCTGCATCAGAATATTTTTTATCCCTGATATGCTTTATCGCATCTTCATGAGTTTTTGCTGTATCAGGGGCAGCAGCAACCGGCGGTTCTTTTTTCTTAACAGACTCAGCAGCGGCCTTAGGCTGAACAGTTGTAACTTTTGGTTCAGTCTTTACAAAAGGTTTTAAGGTAGGTCTTTTCTGAAGCCAATAAAGTCCGACAAGCGCAAACCCAACAACTCCGGCAAGAACAGCGGCAATTATACCCAATACCCTTTTATTCGTGAAGTGGTATGCCTGAGTTTTTTTGACAGGCGCGCTCTCAAGCCTTGATTCTTCCTCCGCTTTTTTGAGAGCCTTAAAAATTATGCTCATAGATGTTCACTCCTTCAGGTAAAGAAAAATCAAAGGCCGCATCTTTAATGCCTGTGTTTATCTCAATATCCTTAAGCTGTATCTCAATCCTGTTTGAACGCATGTCATTTATTATAAAAGATTTTATAGGAAAGTCTTCATCGGATGTTTCTATCTCCACAGAAACAATATTGCCCATAGGATTTTTAGGCATAAGAACCAGCCTGTTATTTTTCTTAGTTATATTGAATTCCTCCCTTACTTTCCCAAAACCGCTCAGCAGGGCAACAGGCGCCTGACCGTATGTCTGCCTGCTGAAAGCGCTCTTGAATGCCTGTTTCTCCGCCTTTTTATATATCAGAATCTTATCGTTATTTATTATAATCTCCTGCGGCTTATTACCCTTGTATTCCCATCTCATCTTTGAAGGCCTCTTTATAAAAAGAACGCCTTTGTATATGTCTGTTCTGCCGAGGTCTTTCATATAGTTCTTCTGGACAAAGGCGGCTTTTATGTCGCTTATATTCCTGTAAGCCTCCTGAATCCTTGTAACCTCATCATCAGTTGAAGAAGCAATACAAGATGCAGGATACACGATGCATGTCAGAACAAATAAAATATGGAATATGCCCTTTTTTATCCTGCATCCTGTATCCTGCATCTTGTATCCTGTAATCACCTTCTTCTCCTCAGAAAATCTCTGGGTTTGCCTGCGCCTTTCGGCATGCCCACAAGCCCATCTTCCTCCATTAGTGCCATAATACGCGCAGCCCTGTTATAACCTATTTTGAACCGCCTCTGGATTGACGATATGGACACCTCACCCACAGACTCTGCATGTTCCACTGCCTTATGATACATCTCATCTCTCTCGGCCGAGGGCTCGTTATCCATCGGCTCTTCTATCCGTATATTTTCGAATATGGAATAATCCGGGACTCCCTGTGACATGATAAAATCTGTAACGGCTTTTATCTCATCTTCTGTGATAAGCGCACCGTGTATGCGTATTATTTTTACCCCCGGAAGCATGAAAAGCATATCGCCCTTACCGAGAAGCTGTTCAGCGCCCTGCGCATCAAGGATAGTCCTTGAATCTATCCTCGTGGTAACCTGGAACGAGATCCTTGCCGGGAAATTAGCCTTAATGACGCCTGTGATAACATCAACCGACGGCCTCTGTGTTGCAAGGACAAGATGTATGCCTGATGCTCGCGCCATCTGTGCAAGCCTTGCTATGGCATCCTCAACTTCATTTGCAGAGGCAAACATCAGGTCTGCAAGCTCATCTATAAAGATAACAATATAAGGCAGCCGCTCCTCCTCTGAAACCACTTTATTGTAGTTCTCTATGTTCTTCGTGCTTTTTTGAGCAAGCAGTCTGTATCTATTCTCCATCTCAAAAACCATCTTACGCAGCGCCTCTGCCGCCTCTTTCGGATTTGTTATGACAGGCGAGATAAGATGCGGAATCCCTTCGTAAGCGGAAAGTTCAAGAAGTTTAGGGTCTATCATCAGCATCTTAACCTCTTTCGGTGACGCCTTGTAAAGAATGCTCATCACCATAGAGTTTATTGATACGCTCTTGCCAGAGCCTGTGGCTCCTGCAACAAGAAGATGCGGCATCTTCGCAAGGTCAGCAACAACAGGGACGCCGAATATGTCTTTACCTAGCGCCAGCGTGAGTTTTGAATGGTTTTTCTTAAAGCTGTCCGAAGATATAATTTCTCTCAGGGATACTGTATCGCGCAGCCTGTTCGGCACTTCAATCCCGATGGCTGACTTGCCGGAAATCGTAGATACCCTTACTCCTGGAGCCTTAAGCGCAAGCGCAAGGTCATCAGAAAGTGAAACAACCCTGTTTATTTTTACTCCCGGCGCGGGTTCAAACTCATACATTGTCACAACAGGCCCTGCCTGCACCTGTGTTACTTTTCCCTCCACATCAAAATCAGAAAGTTTCTGTACAAGCAGAGAAGAACTTGTCAGAAGTTCATCCTTTGACGGCCTTATCCCTGAGTCATATACATTAAGCAGATCTAAAGAAGGCAGCGTATAGTCTCCTGCCCTGCGTGGAATTGTATTTATCGGTTTTAATAAAGGCGCCTCCTGTCCAAACTGTCGTGCAGATTCTGTCAGAAAAGGCTCCAGAGATTCTACGCCTTGAATAATGTTCTCTTCAATCAACGGCTCAGATACCTGTTCTTCTTCAATTGCCTCATTCTTCCTGCCTCTCAATGCAAGCGATACCAATGATACAGGGCTGAGAAGCACTATAGAAGACAGGAACACTGCCAGCGAAAAGATATACGCTCCAGGTATTGATAAAAGATTTCTTATAAAATCCGCGATGAACAGGCCTGTGATTCCTCCCGGATTACTCTCAACCTTAAGATTAAATGTTGATGACATCAGAGACAAAAGCATGGCAGAAGAAAGAACAAAAAGCAGTGAGCCGATCAAATGTATCCTGTGGGCTTCTTTTCTGAGCAGTCTCTTAACGCCGTATACAACTATAAACAGCGGAATAGCAAAGGCTGATATACCTATAATCATCAGCAAAGCATCTGACATATAAGCTCCTGCTATGCCGCCGTAGTTCTTTGTGGAAGAGTTAGTAAACGTGAAAAGAGAAGGGTCCCATTTTTTGTGGGTTACAAGGCTCAGTCCGATGTAAATACCGCCTAAGATTGAGACAATACCAAGGACCTCGTCTTTAACCCTTTTTATCCTTTCAGCCATATCCCTCCAATGATTATAACTGCAAGAACAAACCTATAATACACAAAAACATTCAGGGGATGCTTCCTTAAAAAATACAGGAGAAATTTTATTGCGATAAAGCCTGTTACACCGGAAGCAATAAATCCTGTCATAAAAAGGTTAAGGTCATAGTTTCCTGCATTGAAGATTAATTTTCTTCCCTCAAGAAGCGCTGCTCCAAAGATAACAGGCGTTGAGAGAAGAAACGAAAAACGCGCTGACGCTTCTCTTTCAAGACCCCTGAAAAGACCTGCTGAGATCGTAATTCCTGAGCGGGATACCCCGGGGATGAGGGCTACTGCCTGGGAAACTCCTATTATTACCGCATCAGAGAATGTCATGCCTTTGATTTCCTTTCCTCTTTTCCATCTCTCAGAAATCAGCATCACTATCCCGAACAATACAAGAGTGAATACTATAATCAAAGGGCTTCTAAGCGTTGTTTCTACTGCATCTTTAAACAGAATTCCCGCCATGCCGGCGGGCAGAGTTGCCGCAACAAAAAGCGCAAGCAGTTTTCTGTTATTGAGAAGCATCTCAACCCAGTCTTTCCAGAAACAGATTATGAGGGCTAACAGTGTCCCTGCATGAAGGGCTACATCAAACGTAAGCGAATCAATATTGCCTTTCCATCCGAAGAACCATGGGAATAATATCAGATGCGCTGTGCTGCTTACAGGCAGAAATTCCGTGAATCCCTGAACAATCCCAAGAATTATAGACTCTAACATTGTGTGTAATTATAACAGATTCAGGATGAAACCTACCTCCGGAATAAACCGTGACACCTAACACACATATTGAGAAGCTTGTTGACCTGCCTCTGGACAGCCTTCATGTTTTTCTTCTTGGATGCATCAACAAGGATTTCCACCTCCTGGTGAAACCTGTTATACATCCTTACAAATACCTTAAACAGGCTCTGGTTTTTAGGAAGAATTATTTTTTCTCTCTCTTTTACAGCGTGTTCCACCTGCTCTCTTACTTTATGAACATCCTCAAATGCCGGTGCAATTCTTTCTAGCTGATTCAATACAACCGCATCAATTGTTATTTTAAAGGCTTTATCAAGGGCAATCATCTCTTTCAGAATCAGGTTTTGCGATTCTTGTTTATCGGCTCCGTATGCAATACCTGTTTAAAAAACAGCCGCAAGTACAATAATAAAAGATAGCCTTTTTATCATACCCTCCCTGCCTTTTCAGAAATCATTAGTTTATTTTTATACCTCAAATATTATCGGCATTATCATAGGGCTTCTTTCCATTGTGTTCCTAAGATACTTTTTGAGTGCGTTTCTAATCTTGGCTTTAACAAGAGAGGAATCTGACATTATCTCCCTGTCAAGTTCTCTCAGCGTATCAGAGACAAGGCTGTTAACATTATTGAGGAGCTCAGGCGACGCATCTTCAAATACAAAACCCCTTGTTATTATGTCAGGACCGGAGACAACCCTGCCTGTGAGTTTCTCAACCGCAATTATCACAAGCACAATACCGTCATACGCAAGCCTCCGCCTGTCGCGAAGAACCATGCCTTCGACATCTCCAACTCCTTTACCGTCAATAAATACCCTGCCTGAATTCACCCTGCCGTTTTTAGCAGCGCCTGTATCTGCAATCTCAAGCGCCTCGCCGTTTCCAAGAATAAATATATTTTCTTTAGGGATGCCGATTTTTTCAGCAAGGCGTGAGTGATATACAAGGTGCCTGTACTCGCCGTGAACGGGTATGAAGTATTTTGGTTTCACCAGATTGAGCATGAGCTTGAGTTCTTCCTTTGACGCATGTCCTGATACATGAACCTCAGAAACCTTTTCATATATGACATTTGCGCCTCTCTTGAAGAGATGATTTATAATCCTTCCGATTGAACGCTCATTTCCCGGAATCATCTTTGCTGAAAGTATTACTGTATCTCCATGCTTGGCTTTTATATTTTTATGCTCATCGGTAGCTATCCTTGAGAGTACGCTCATCGGTTCGCCCTGACTGCCAGTTGTTATAATCACTACCTCTCTGTCTTCAAGCTTTTTTAAATCCTCGAGCCTGAGCCATGTCTCTCTCGGTATCTGGAGATAGCCAAGGTCAAGGGCAATCTGCGCATTTGAGACAATACTCCTGCCACAGAGAATTACTTTTCTGCCAAACTTTACTGCAACGTCAATCGCCTGCTGAATCCTGTGTATGTTTGAGGCAAAAGTCGCAATTATTATCCTCCCCTGCGTTTTTGAGAAGATGTCCTCAAATGCACGACTTACTTCTTTCTCGGAAAATGTAAATCCGCCTTTTTCAGCATTCGTGCTGTCTGAAAGTAGCACGAGGGTGCCTTTCTCTCCATATTCGGAAAATTTGTGGAAGTCCATTAATTGCCCGTCAACAGGCGTCGGGTCAAGTTTGAAATCTCCTGTATGAACAACCTTCCCAAGCGGCGTATCTATCCCCAATCCCACACCGTCAACAATGCTGTGGGTCACGCGCACAAACTCTATTGAAAACACTCCGAGGTTCACCACATCCCTCGGCTTTACAGAAATGAGTGTGGCATTTTCAAGAGAATGTTCCTTCAGTTTCTCTTTAACAAGTCCGAGTGTAAGCGGAGTGCCGTAGATAGGGACATCTATCTCTTTTAAAAGAAAGGGGAGCGCGCCTGTGTGGTCTTCATGACCGTGGGTAATCACAACGCCTTTTATCTTGTCCTTATTTTCGATGAGGTAAGAAAAATCCGGGATAACAAAATCAACCCCGAGCATGTCTTCTTCGGGAAACATCAGACCTGCATCTATGACAATCAGGTCGTCTCCGTATCCTATTGCGGTCATGTTAAGGCCTATCTCCTCAACCCCGCCGAGAGGGATAATAGAGAGAACTTTTTCCATTGGAAGATTATAGCAGATTATCAGTATTTATAGGGGCGAATGCCATATCGGCAATAACCAATAGCTTATCCTTTTATCACTCCCAGCGGCCTTAGCCTCGCAACCTTTTTTGATATTCCTGCTTTATGGACAACATCTACGACATCTGAAACATCTTTATACGCCTCTGACATTTCCTCGGCGAGTGTCTCTCTTCCTGCAGAGCGGACTATTATGCCTTTGTCTTCCATTTCACGCCATATAGCCCGTCCTTTTGCCTTCTTTATTGCCTGATGCCTTGACATCATCCTTCCTGCACCGTGGCAGGTTGAGCCGAATGTTTCGCTCATTGCCTTCTCTGTTCCCACAAGTACAAACGATGCCCTTCCCATATCGCCGGGTATCAAGACAGGCTGTCCTATCTTCCTATAGGCACCGGGCAAGTCCGGATGACCCGGCGGGAATGCACGCGTACTGCCCTTTCTATGGACTATCAGTTTTTTCTTCCTGCCATTTACAATATGCTCTTCAACCTTTGCAATATTATGCGCAACGTCATATATCAGACTCATTCCGAGTTCTCGTGGTGTTGTCCTGAAAAAATCCATGAACGCTTCTCTTGTCCAGTGCATTATGCACTGCCTGTTCGCCCACGCATAATTTGCAGCAGCCCTCATCGCAGAAAGATAGTCCTGTGCCTCAGAACTTTTATACGGAGCGCAGGCAAGTTCCCTGTCGGGAAGTTCAATATTATATTTGCTGACAGCCCTCTCCATCACTTCAAGGAAGTCGGTGCATACCTGATGCCCGAACCCGCGCGAGCCTGTATGTATCATCACAGTAACCTGTCCTTCAAACAGACCGATTGCATCGGCAGATTTTTCATCGTATATCTCATCAACATACTGTATCTCAAGAAAATGATTTCCGGAACCGAGAGTCCCCTGCTGCGCCCTTCCTCTTTCATACGCCTTTTTGCTTATGAGGTCAGGGTCTGCGCCGGCAATGCACCCTCCTGACTCAATCCTTTCAAGGTCTGACATCTCTCCGTATCCCTCTTCCACAGCCCAGCGGGCGCCATTCAGCATCAATCTTCTTTCGCTCTCAGACGTAAGCCGTATCTTGCCCTTTGAACCGACTCCGGAAGGGATTTCATTATAAAGTATTCCGACAAGGTCTTTTAATTTCGGCGTAACATCGTTCTTCATCAGGTTGGTTCTTAAAAGACGCACACCGCAATTTATATCGTAGCCCACACCGCCGGGCGAGACTACCCCTTCATCTAAGTCAAATGCCGCCACCCCGCCGATTGCAAACCCGTAACCTGAATGAATGTCCGGCATTGCCATAGAAGCCCCAACAATACCCGGCAGTGTTGCAACATTTGCAACCTGATCAACAGACTGGGATTCAAGCGCCTTCTCAAGAACCTCATCCACATAAATTATCCCCTTAACCCTCATTCCGGGCTTGTAATCAGAGGGGACTTCTATCCTTGTGTCATCAATCCTTTTAAGTTTTTCAGAAAGCATTCTCACCTATTATTATCATTGCAAATTCCCGTCAGATATCAAAAATAATATCCGCCTCCCATCCATCTCTTGCTTTCTCTACCTTCAGTCTATGATATGTGGCTGCCTTTAGCAATAATTTTCTCCCATGCCTTTCAGTATCAAATTCCTCTCCTTTGACATTTGCCTTCAACTTTCTATCACTCATCTCCAATATAACAATATCCTTCCCGATAAAATTATATGCGTCAAAATGAAATATGAGTTCATTCAGCCATGAAACAAGAAGTCCTTCAAGGGAATTGCTCTCTACAGAAATGCTGATGTCTTTTTCTCCCTTCACGCCTTCGAGGTCAGTTATCAGGCTGTACATTCCAATGGCAGAATTCTTAAAAACCTCTTCAATGCTTCCGCCAAAAGCCTTTATGCCGACATCGCCTGAAATGTCTATTATCTCAAATTGCTTCATAATTGTTTTTATTCTATCATATTATGCCTGCATGCCTGCAATTTTTTAATAAAAAAACTTTTTTTAAACTCCCGCCCTTTCCACGGCATATAGATGGCAGGATATATAACCAGCGCCAGAATTGTTGAAGTGATAACCCCACCTACCGATAGGGGTAGGTCCTTATCGGATGGCTGATAGCCCCCGCTGAGTTTACTCGTTCACAATAAATCCTTATCAATTTTCATTTTCAAAACTGCGGCTTTATAGGGGAAAAACAGAAGCGGAAACTACTTAATCTTATACTCTTTAATCTTTGTCCTCAGTGTATTCCTATTTATCCCAAGGGTTTTTGCTGCCTTGAGCTGATTGCCCTTTGTCTCCTTAAGGACAATGCTTATCACAGCCTTTTCAACTTCGGACATTACAGTTGTGTGCAGGTTCGCTGTCTCAAGTTGTGTCATGTCTTTCAGATATTTCTTTAATTTATCCTCAAGGAATTCCTTTATTGAATAAGAGTTCCCTTCCTCAACGTGGAGGTCGCGCTTTTCTATTGTTGTACCGTTTGACAGGATACAGGCGCTTTTTATTGTGTTCTCAAGCTCTCTGACATTGCCCGGCCAGTCATACTTGGCTATGAAATCTTTTGCCTCTTTTGAGAGTTCTTTCTGCCCTGTATTGAATTTTTTCTGCGCCTCTTTGAGGAAATGCTTTGCGAGTATGAGTATATCTTCCCGGCGGTCTCTTAATGAAGGCAGTTTAATCTGCACAACATTAAATCTATAATAAAGGTCTTCCCTGAATAACCCCTTGCTCACAGCATCTTTCAGGTTTTTGTTTGTCGCGCCTATTATCCTTACATCTGCCTTTGTCACCTTGTTGCTCCCAAGAGGACTTAATTCATTGTCCTGCAAAAACCTCAGAAGTTTTGCCTGAAGGTTCATGTCAAGTTCCGATATCTCGTCAAGGAATAATGTGCCTCCGCTTGCTGATTCTATCTTTCCGATGCGTTTGTCTTTTGCCCCTGTGAATGCGCCTTTCTCCCATCCGAAAAGCTCTGCCTCAATGAGGTCTTTTGGCATTGATGCGCAGTTTATTGCAATGAAGGGGCCGGAACTTCTTTTGCTGTTATGGTGTATTGCCCTTGCAACAAGCTCTTTGCCTGTTCCGCTTTCGCCTGTGATGAGAACTGTGATATCCTTTGTTGCAACCCTTCCTATTTCTTTGAATACCTTAAGTATTTTTTCACTCCTTCCCACTATCTCAGGCGCTTCTGCCTCTGTCTCCTTGAACTTTTTGAGTTCTTCCCTCAAAGCCATATCCTTAAATGCCTTTTCAACGACTATCTTGAGTTCCTCAATATCAAAGGGCTTTTCAATATAGTCATAAGCGCCTTCTTTCATCGCATCGATTGTGCTTTCCATTCTCCCGTGAGCTGTTATCATTATCACTGTTGCCTCGGGATTTGATGATTTAATTTCGCGAAGCCCGTCAATGCCGTTTCCATCAGGCAGGATAAGGTCAAGCAGTATGACCTGCGGCTCGTCTTTTACGGCTTTCATGCCTGAAGTGAGTTTTGTGTGCGAGACGATCTTATAGCCCTGCGGTTCAAGAGCCTTTTCTATGACCCACGCTATGCTTTCATCATCGTCAATTATCAGAACTTCTTTGTTCATTGAATTATTTGCCAAGCGCGCATGATATGGTATTTAAGCGGATTTTTTGCCGATATTCCAAAAAAATATTCTGAGAATAAAGAGGCAAAAACCTCGGAGTCCCGATTTTATCGGGACGCGAATGAGCGAAAATATTATATCATGTGCGTTTCTTACTCCCCCTCAAAAGGTATATAAATATTAAATGCAGCCCCTTTTCCTTCATGGCTTTCAACCTTAATGAATCCCTTGTGGTCCAGAATAATTTTTTTTGATAGGGCCAGCCCTATGCCTGTTCCGTGCTTCTTCTTAGTATAAAACGGAAGAAATATTTTTGGAATATCCTCGGAAGGAATTCCCTCGCCTGTATCCTTTACGGAAGTGACAGCCCAGCGTTTTGGTTTGCCCTTCTGCCGCACATATTCCCTTGATACACCTGTCAGGACTGTCAGGCTTCCTCCTTTTTTCATCGCCTCTATGGCATTTTTGATTATATTCAGAAATACCTGAAGCAGTTTCCCTTCATCTCCCATAACTCTCGGAAGGCTCAGGTCATACGTCTTCTGCAAGATGATGCCCTTGTCTTTCATTGGAATGTCCATGATAGATAATGCTTTTTCCAAAACTTCATGGACATTAAGCGAGTGGAATGACGGTTTTTTACAAATTGTCAGATAATTCTGCAGTACTGAATTCAATCTGTCCGTCTCTTTGATTATAAGAGTCACATATTCGCCGATGCCTTCGGTCTGTGTCTTTTCACGCAGGAGCTGCGCTGCTCCTTTTATGCCTCCAAGAGGGTTTTTAATCTCATGGGCTAAAGCGCCGAGGAGGTATATCAGGGAATCAAACTGATAGTCCTCTCTCTCAGCAATGGCGATGTTTTCCTTAAGTGAAAGGACAGCGCCCTGAGTTTCTCCCTGAACAAAAAACGGCGAGATGTTAAAGTCAGCGTTTATCATTTTGCCAATATTTATATTTACCCCCCTACCGCTGAAAGAACGTTCTTCAGATATGGACTTTCTTATCAATCCTGCCATGGTTTTTTCTTCCGGAAATAATTCTTTGAACTTTTTCCCTTTTACTTCTTTCAGGCTTTTCCCCAAAAGCTCCTCGCCGGTTCTGTTCACAAATTTTATCACAGCCTTTCTGTCAAACAGAACAATGGCGTCCTCAATGCTGTTTATTAGCGCCTCAAATGAAAACATATAAAATATATATAGTAAACAAGAATAGCATTTTTGCTCATTCGCGCCCCGATAAAATCGGGATAGACTTCTCCGCCTCTACGGATTCGCCTGAGGCGAAGAGGTTTTTGCCTCTTTATTTTTTAATATGGCTTACTTTTTGAATATCGGTAAAAAATCTGCTCAAATGCTATTCTTGTCTATTTTTATTCTGTGTGTATAATTCTCTGCGGGTGCGTATAAACGTTGAGCCTGTCCCCCCGGACAAATCCGACAAGCGTACTCCCCCTTAATCCTGCAATCTCAATTGCAAGATGAGTTGGCGCTGTCCTGCTTGCAACTATCGGGATGCCACATTTGGAGCATTTTGATGCAATCTCTGATGAAAGCCTACCACTTGCAAGCATCAGCTTTCCTGCGAGACCTATGTTTTCAAGCACAGAATATCCTATGACCTTGTCAACGGCATTATGCCTTCCTATATCCTCTGCGAATGCGATAATGTGCCTGCCGTCTGAAAGCGCGGCGCTGTGAACGCACCCTGTAAGCCGGTAGAGGTCAGAACGGATCTGGAATTCCTTAAAGATGCTGAGAAGGCTCTTTGCCTCAATTGAAAATTCATCTCTTACCTTTTCATCCTCTACCTTTTTTACAAATGTGATACCGCCTACGCAGCCTGATGTCTGAACCCTGCCTTCTTTTGGGATAACTGCGTCTGCTGAATTTATGTTTACAACAATATCGTCACCGTATTCTATGCTCATCCTGTCAGCACACCATTCACCTTTAATAATTCCTTCTGTCATGAGTATGCCGACCACAAGCTCTCTTATCATAAAAGGAGTGCAGTAAAGGCTTATAACCTCCTCCTCGTTTATAAGTATTCTAAGCCTCTTTTCAACGGCTACCGCATCATCTGCCTTTGTGACAGAATTTCCTCTAATCTTGAGTATTGTCTTTTTTGTTGATGCATTCATCTTAAAAAACCCCTAACGGCATTCATGAAGAGCCGTTTATTCTCTGTCATTGCGAGCCTCTTCACTTTCTGTCATCCCGAGCGTAGCGAGGAATCTTATTTGCCCGTTTAGGGTAAACTCCGCGAAGAATCTCCTCTTATTTTTCAGGGCAGGCTCCAGCATGGCAATTTTATATTTTAAGAAGTATAATTGTTTGTAAACTATTTCGTCAATTAGTGATATAATATACAAAATTATGATCTACAGCAATGTGATAAAAAACGGTTTCAGGCTTGTAAATAAGAACTGGCAGCTTGTGCTTATTCAAATTGGCATGATTCTCGTAAACTGCATAGGGTTTTTTGTATTTGTCGGTATCCCACTTGCAGTCGCCTTTGTGATATTCGGACTTGACCTTACAGAGATGACAGATCTCAAAAATCTCCTCGGGACGATGAAGGATGCATCGGAAATCATAACAAAATATCTCGGATTGATTATTGTGCTGGCGGTGAGCTTTGTTGTCTATTTACTTGTTGCGGCTTCGATAGGGCTTTATGTTTTTGGAGGTTCCGCAGGCATGATAGGCAGGGCTGTAAGGGACAGCACCGACAGATTTAATATGAATACCTTTTTTTCGGAGGGTAAACGGCTTTTTTGGCCCATGGTCGGATTCACTGCGATAATAGGAATTATATTTTTAGGGGTTGCCTTTATTCTTGGTGTTTTTGTAGGAGGAATAGGAGTTATCATATCTATTGTCAAAGGGTATGAAACGACACTGGCTGTTGTCTTGGGGATATTCCTTTCACTTTTGTTGTTCTGCATAGGACTTGCTCTTATTATTTCCTCAATTGCCCTTACATTGTATGGGACTGCCGCTATTGTCCTTAAAGGAACAGGGCCCTGGCAGGCAATAAAAGACACCATAAAATATCTATATCGCAACCCTGCCACATTATGGCTTTATTGTCTTGCTTTTGGAGGATACTTCCTTGTAACTTTTCTTCTTGTCCTTCTTGGAGCGCCGTTTAGCCTGATACCTCTAATCGGCGCTATAATAGCTATTCCGTATCAGCTTTTTTCTTATGCTATCCAGAGCTATTTAGGCTTGGTTATAGTTGCCGTAATATTTATATATTATTTTTCTACTGAGGTTAAGCTCTCTGAAACACCTGATGAAGGGACTGCACCTGTTTCCGGAAATTCCACTCCTCTGTCCGATACTTCTCAGAGTCAAGCTTCTGAGCCAGCACCTCCTCTTCGTTAAAAGGAAGGGCTGAGAAAAATTCTATATTGAATGCCTTTTCAAAAGAAATCTTTACTATATTCCTGAACTTTTCATCGCTTAAATCTGGAACTGCCTCCATAAGTCCTGCCATTGCGTCTTTTATATCCCGAATAGAGTGAAGCCTGAAGATTTTTAATGCTTCGGGGTCGTTAATGTGGTACGGTATTGATCCTTGCTGCAAAAGTCCGTCAGGCCAGCGTTTTTGCGCAGAGCCTATCACTTTTTTGCTGTTAATAGTTATCTCGCCATAAGATGCTGATTGAAAGCAGAGAGGGCTGAAACAGTCCGGAGTTCTGAGACTGGAATTGGCTGGTTTTCTTTTTATGCTGACCTCAGGTGTGAGTCCCAGCTTTGAGAGGGCAAGATAAAAAGCGGCGCTTATTTTTTTATAGCTGTCAAAGATGCCTTTCGAAAATAAATCATTGTCAGTTTTTACAGAGAAGCTGTAAGTAAGTTCTTTATTGTGAAGTATTGCCCTCCCGCCTGTGGGCCTTCTTACAATGGGGATTGATGCATCACGGCAGTATTCGGTGTCTATTCCTCCGATTTTCTGGAAACAGCCAAGAGTTATGGATGGCCTGTCCCAAGAGTACAGCCTCAGTGTAGGCGGCGAACTGCCTTTTCTGACAGAAATAGCAATTGCCTCATCCAGCGCCATGTTGTAGGATGCGCTGCCAGGACCCGAATTGATAAGACGCCATGTTTTGTGGTAATTTATCATAGTTTTTTATGCTGTTATTTCAGGTATAATTATAACAGAGATAAGAAGTGAGGAGTTAAGAGTTGGGAGTTTAGATGGAGGATAGATGCTTAGATATATAAATGTAAGAAGCAGCCAGAGAAGTGAATTTATTGACATAACTGAAAAGATTAATGAGGTCATTAAAGAGGCAGGAATTGTCAGCGGAATATGCTATGTCTATGTGCCTCATACAACAGCAGCGGTAACAATAAATGAAGGCGCAGACCCCTCAGTACACCGCGACATACAGAATGCATTGACCAGACTTGTTCCGCAGGAGATGAATTACTCCCACAGGGAAGGAAACGCCGACGCGCATATAAAATCGAGCATTATTGGGACATCACAGCTTCTTATTATTGACGAGGGCAGGCTCGTTCTCGGCACATGGCAGGCAGTTTACTTCTGCGAGTTTGACGGCCCCCGCCACAGAAGAGTAACACTCAAACTTATAGCTGATAAATAAAACCAGTTTTTTCTTTTATCTGCCTTGTCATAACTTCTTATTGACCTGACAAATGCTCCCTTCCTTTAAGATGCCCATCTTGGAAACAAAATCCGGTCTTCTTTTGATGAAATGGGTGTGGGCAACGGCCAAGACTACTAAAGGGGGATAGAGAGCAATGATAATCTTAACTACACGGATAAGGGCATCAATAGTCGGATAATTTTTAAAAAGAGTGAACATGCCATAAGATCCGAAAATAAGAGGGGCCATCATTCCTGCATATTTCCCTATCATTTTTACTTCTTGATCTCTTCGGTTGTGATATCTTATTCCCAAGTCATCAAACGTCCAGAGGATGGACAAGAGGAGGGAAATGAGCATAGTAATTCCAGCAACAATAAGAAGTCGTCCGAGGTTAAACAGACCTATTTGAAAGGAAGGGGATGATCCAACAGCCGGCATTGTAGTGATCTGGATTAAGCCCACCAGTTTGGCCCCAAAAAGGAATCCTATCCCGATTCCTTGAAAGGGACGATAGATCCAATGTTTGATTGGGGCTATATTAAAGGATTCCTTTTGTTCCATCCGGAGAAGGTCTCGCTTTCCTTTATCAATGATAAAGTGATAGATAGGGTTCACCAGATAAAGAGGGAGACAGAGGGAAAAGGTGCGTTGAAAAAACCTGAAAAAGACGGTATAGGTGACCTTCCAAACTTTTAATAAGGTGATAGTATCGGGGAAAAGTGAAAATAGGATGGAAAGAGGCAAAATAACAAAGACGGGAATGATCTCTTTTGCCCATCGCCTAACATTTTCTTTGGACATTAAATGAACCATTTCCCCCTTAACATGGAAGTCAATTAATTAACAGCTTAACAGCCTTAAACAGGACATTATATATCCATGAGCGGCCAGGTTTAATTTGCCCATTAGGATTTCCTGTCCATCTTAAGAGATCCTCACGTTCTCGTCCTGGAGTATTCCCTAAATTAGGACTATTTAATCTTCCTTCAAATGTTCATAGTATCCATTTTACCCTTCCGGGAGCAAAACGTCCAGAACAAAATATGCCGAGTTTTTGAAGATAGATTTTCCGAGAATTCCATTTACGAATGATTACAAATTTTTCAAGAAAATGTCCAATTACGAAGACAGTGTCAACTCTTTTCTGTAAAATCTCATCAGGGCTTTATTCTCAAGGGTTTTCATAGCTTCGATTATGCCGCAATCCTCTGAATCCTTGATATGCAGATTTTTAGCGAGGATTGCCTTTGCCTCTTTGTTCATAATCACTCCATTCCATCTCAGCTCTTTGAGCTGCCAGTAAACCATGATGAGTGCACGCTCCTCGTCAACTCTGTCAGCGGCGGCATTGCCTTAAACTCTTCCAGATTCTCCTCAATGACTTTTTTTGCCTTCTTTGATAAACTCTTCTTCATGGGTATAATTCTCCTTTCTCTTTAAGAGATTGTTTTGACCATTGAGAGTTATACCCTGATTCATATTTACAGAATTGATGTTACACTATCAAAGCAAAAGGCAAAAATAGGCAGCACGTATCCTGACATTGGGAAGGGAATAATTGAATTTTAAGCGTAGATTATAACGAAACTTACACTATCCTGATTTATGGCTGAAAATGAAGACAACAATAAGAACCAGTTATTGCGCGCTGAGATAAAAAGGCTGAGGAAGATACTTTCCGAACTTACACCGGAGCTTGAGGCGCTTCTTAAACGCCGCGGATTCCGAATATACAAAAAAGAACCCTCAGAAGACCTTGTGCTTCCTGCTAAGAAATTTATTAATGATTTCTATGGGATGCTGAAAAAATACTCTTTCCGCCTTTTTATCAGAGATGTGATAAAGCATCAGGAATCTTTTACGAAAGAGCAGGTCACAAGATATGCGACATCCGATGTGACGGATGCCTATGTTAATTTTCTTCTTTCTGTGAAGGTGGTTGAACCGGCAGGCGATGGCTTCAGACTGATAAAAAGGCCGATAAAGAATTTTGGCGAGACACTTGAATGGTTCCTTTGCGAAATTTTCAGAAGAGAATTTGCGGCTGAGGCAGCATGGGGAGTTAAATTTAAAAGGCCGAGGGTCGGCGGTGATTATGACGTCATTGCAAAGATTGACGGGTCAATCCTGTATATGGAGGTGAAGTCTTCTCCTCCGAAGCAGCTTTATAACAGCGAGATTGCCGCCTTTCTTGACAGAACATTTGATCTTTCTCCTGAGATTTCAGTATTTTTTATGGACACGGAACTGAGAATGAAAGATAAGATTGTGCCGATGTTTGAGGAGGAACTGAGAAAAAGGTTCCCCTCTCCACCTCCTGTTGCGAGGGTTGAAAAAGAACTCTTCCAGATATGGAAGAAAACTTTTATAATAAACTCTAAAGACAGCGTTGCAGGTAACATAGAAAAGGTGTTAAGCTGGCATTTCAGGTCAGGGCAAAATAGCTGACAGCCTTTTGTGGGTTTCAGTTAGTCATACGAGGAGGCATGATGGATTTATGTGCAGTCTGCGCATGGCGGGAAACATGCCAGAAAAAATTTTCCATATCAGGCAAAGGTCTCCAGTGTCCTGACTTTGCAAGGGATGTAACTATTAAAGAAAAGACAGAGGAAGAAAAGAAAGAAAAAAAGAAGGAGTGGCAGGGTTGATATACAACAAGTTTTTTGGTTTCAGGGAAGAGCCGTTTGGCCTGACGCCTAATCCTAAGTTTCTCTACATGAGCAAGAAGCACGAGGAAGCAATTGCTCATCTGAATTTCGGCATATCAGAGAATAAAGGTTTTATTATGCTCACAGGAGAGGTGGGCTCCGGAAAGACAACATTGATAAGGTATCTCCTTAATAACATTGGTCATTATACTCATACCTCGCTGATAATCAATCCTAAGGTTAATCCTCTTGAGCTACTTAAGCTTATAAATTATGATTTTGGCGTTACCGCCGCAGGCACTACAGAGAAGGACAATCTTGAGGCGCTTAACAATTTTCTCCTTGACGCATTTTCAAAAAATGAAAAGGCAGTCCTCATAATAGACGAAGCGCAGGAGTTGAGCCTTGAAAGCCTTGAGTTTATCAGGCTTCTGTCAAACTTTGAGACCAACACAAAAAAACTGCTTCAGGTGATTCTTGTCGGCCAGCCTGAATTAAAGAGAATTGTTGCAAGCGAACCGCTGAAACAACTTGACCAGAGGATTGCCATCAGATATCACCTTGAGCCGTTGAGCCGCGATGATACAACTATATACATAAATCACAGGTTGAGGCTTGCAGGCGGCGGGATGATAACATTCCCTGCAAAAGGCATAAAACTTATTTACAAATACAGCCGAGGTATCCCAAGGCTTATTAACCTTGCGTGTGACAGGACACTGCTGTTTTCCTATTCAGAAGGCAAGATTAATATGGATGTGGGCATGGTAAGGAAAGCTGTAAGAGATTTGAGCTTCCCTGACAGCAAAGGAACAACAGGTTTTTTAAAGCCTGCAATAATCGGAGTATCTATATTCTTTCTTATTGTAATCCTTGCATACGGCAATGTATCCAGAGAAGACAGTTATTTTGAGAAGATAAGCAGTATGTTAAAGGGAGTCAAGATAGAGGGTGATTTTTTCATAAGTGATGGAATATATATGGTTTCAAATGAAGAGCTTTTTGAGGCAGCCTGCACATTAAATCTCCTGAACATCTGGGGAGAAAAGGATTTAAAAGGCAGCGCTGAGGCGGGTAAGGAGATAGCGAGGAGAGGGTTTTCTGTTTATAAACTCGGCAGCGATATTGATAGGGCGGTGAAATTTAACATGCCGTGTATAATCTCTCTGAAGCATGGGAAGACAAACAGGTGCGTTGTTCTCAGATGGGTTGTGGGAAATGACGCAATGCTCATAGACCCAAGAGAGGGAAAGAATATCCTGCCGGTAAAAACATTCAAGAATATGATTACAGAGGGAATAGTGTTTTACAAAAACAGGTATAGAGGCAATAACCGGATTTTATCGCTACAGCAGGAGTTAAAGGCGCGCGGCCTGTACAATTATCCCGCAACAGGGGAATTAGGGCCGAGGACGAAACAGGCATTGATGAAATTTCAGGAAAGGGAGGGACTTGTGAAAACAGGCGAACTTGATGATGAGACAGCAGTCATGCTTTCAAATACTGAGGGTATGCCGAAACTGGCTCCGGAGTAAACCATGCATTCCCTGAACTTGACCATAATAATGCATTTGGGGGCTAATATGTTAGCTGAAAATTTATTTCATAAATCCACAGGAGGATAAAATGGATATAAAAGGGCTGAAGGGTATTCTCTCTGTCAACAATGGCATTCTGGAATTAAAAGATAAGTCTGGGCTGAGAAAAGCAATGGATGATCTTATATATGAAGCGGTATTCACAGAAGATAAGGACAGGCAAATAGCACTTTTCCTTTTAATAAAGGAGGCTGCAAAGGCAGCAGGTGCTGTCCCAGCGTCAATACATGGACTCTATGAAGAAATGGGAAAAAGCTATATGGGGTTTACTGTGCCTGCAATCAATATCAGGGGGCTTACCTATGACACCGCAAAGGCAATATTCAGAAAGGCAAACGAGATGAATGTTGGCGCAGTAATATTTGAGATTGCTCGTTCAGAGATAGGGTATACAAAACAAAGGCCGCTTGAATATTCCACTGTTGTGCTTGCCGCTGCTGTTAAGGAAGGATTCAATGGCCCTGTGTTTGTGCAGGGAGACCATTTTCAGCTTGTAAGAAAAAACTATCTTGCTGACCCGAAACCTGAAACAGACTATGTAAAAGGCTTGATAAAAGAGGCGATAGAAGCGGAGTTTTATAACATTGATATTGACTCTTCAACGCTTGTAGACCTTGAAAGACCGACAACAAAAGAACAGCAGAAACCGAATTTTGAAAAGACAGCGGAACTCGGGGCATATATCAGGAAAATTCAGCCGAAGGGCTTTGATATTTCAATCGGAGGAGAGATAGGAGAGATAGGAGGGAAGAACAGCAATCCTGATGAACTCAGGACGTATCTTGACGGATTTAAGGAAACATTTAAGGCGGGCAAGGGATTGAGCAAGCTCAGTGTGCAGACAGGCACAGCCCATGGAGGAGTTGTGCTTCCTGACGGCACGCTCGCAAAGGTAAAGATTGATTTTGACACTCTGCGAACACTGTCTGATATGGCAAGGAAAGAATACAGACTTTCAGGCTGTGTGCAGCACGGAGCATCAACACTCCCTGAAGAGGCATTTCACATGTTCCCTGAGACAGGCACATCAGAGGTGCATCTTGCAACAGGGTTTCAAAATATCATGTATGACAGCAAGGCAATGCCTTCAGAATTCAGGAATGAAATATATCAGTTTATAAAGACAGAATACGCAAAAGAATGGAAAGAAGGCCAGACAGAAGAGCAGTTTATGTACAGCACAAGGAAGAAAGGATTCGGCCCTTTAAAGAAAAAATGGTGGTACTTGCCGTCAGATGTAAAGAGTCCGATGATGAAAGAGCTTGAGGACAGGTTCGGGCTTCTATTTGACAAGCTGAAGGTCGGGAACACAAAGGAGATAGTCAGAAGGACGGTAAAGCCTGTGAATGTAAAGAAAGAGATTCCGGAATCGTTACAGAGAGAGCTATGAGGATATATAAATTAGGAAAATGATATGAAAGAAACAATTGCAATAGTCGTTGGCGGAGGGCCTGCACCGGGCATTAATGGAACTATCAGCGCTGCGTCTATTGAGGCTATAAAAAAAGGCAAGAAGGTGATAGGCATAGTCGGAGGATTCAAAACCCTCTTTGCAGGAGATAAGAAGAAGGCTTTAGAACTTACTTTTGATAATGTGAGCAAGATCCACATCACCGGCGGTTCAATCCTGAGAACATCAAGAGATTTCCCTGAGAAGGCTAAAGAACGTTTCAGGGTTCTTATGTCAACGTTGCGGTCGCTCAAAACAAGGCATCTTATTACAATCGGCGGTGAAGGAACTCTCTACATGGCAAGATGGATAGAAAAAGAAGCGAAAGGGAGCATTGCAGTTGTCCATGTTCCCAAGACGATAGACAATGACCTGCCTATGCCAGGCGGAATGCCTACCTTCGGTTATGAGACTGCAAGGCACTGGGGAGTTGAAATCGTAGAAAACATCCTTGAAGATGCAAGGGCAACAGGAAGATGGTATTTTGTGACAACTATGGGCAGGTACACCGGACATCTTGCGCTCGGCATAGGGAAGGCAGCAGGAGCAACAGTCACGTTAATCCCCGAGGAATTTTCCACAGGATCCGCTGGGCACGGAAAGGAAGAAAAACTTTCATTAAAAAAAGTCGCTGACATACTTGAAGGCTCTATTATCAAAAGGCTTTCAATAGGCAAGGATTACGGCGTTGCCATTCTCGCAGAGGGGATTGCAAACAAGTTTGATCCTGAAGAGCTTCTGAGGCATGAATGTGTTGAGAAGGATGAGACAGGCAGGGTGAGGCTCTCTGAGATTCAGCTTGGAAGGGTGATGAAGATGCTTGTGAATAAGAGCCTTGAAAGCCGGGGCATAAAAGTCACAATTGTTGATAAAAACATAGGCTATGAACTCAGGGCTGCGAACCCGATTCCGTTTGATGCTGAATATACAAGGAACCTCGGATACGGGGCTGTGAAATTTCTTTTGATGGGAGGCACAGGCTCCATGATAGTGTTTTATGAAGGCAAACTTAAATCAGTGCCTTTCTGTGAGATGTTTGAGCCTGAGACTGGAAAGCCGAAGATGAGATACGTTGACATAACCTCTGAACCGTATCTTGTCGGAAGGGAATATATGATGAGACTGGAAAAGGAAGATTTCAAACCTGAGAATATCAAAAAAATAGCAGTCTCGGCGAATATGAAAGTGAAGGAGTTCAAGAAGAGGTTTTTGTATATTGTGTGAATTATGAACATTCGGGAGCAAACAGAGGAGATTGAGAAGAAGACCCTTCATCCAAAAGCATGTCTTAGCGCAAACAGCAAAGGCAGGATGAAGCCTGAAAAAGAGGGCGAGATAAGGACATGCTTTCAGAGAGACCGTGACAGGATTATCCATGCAAAGGCATTCAGAAGATTAAAACACAAAACACAGGTATTCCTTGCGCCGAAAGGCGACCACTACAGAACACGCCTCACACATGTTCTTGAGGTGTCACAGATTGCAAGGACAATTTCACGCGCATTGAGATTAAACGAAGATTTAACGGAGGCGATTGCGCTTGGGCATGACTTGGGGCACACGCCGTTTGGACATGCAGGCGAGGCAATATTAAGGGAAATACATCCCGAAGGTTTTGACCATTATAAACAGAGCCTGAGAGTAGTGGATTT
This sequence comes from Nitrospirota bacterium, assembly GCA_026387575.1. Taxonomy (GTDB): domain Bacteria; phylum Nitrospirota; class Thermodesulfovibrionia; order Thermodesulfovibrionales; family UBA1546; genus UBA1546. The sequence continues at coordinate 45,664 of JAPLLK010000048.1, forward strand.
TCTTGAGCAGAAAGGAAAGGGCCTGAATCTCACTTACGAGGTAAGGAACGGCATTGTAAAACATTCAAAAGGCAAGGGCATGATTATTCCTGAAACAAAGGCAGACAGGGCAGAGACACTTGAAGGTCAAGTTGTGCGCGTCTCGGATATCATTGCTTATGTTAACCACGACCTTGACGATGCGATAAGGGCAGGGGTTATTAAAAGAACCGACATTCCAAAAAAAATTGTAACTATACTCGGAGATACACATTCAGGGAGAATAGACAAAATGGTAAAGGACTTCATATATCAATCCCTCGAAACAGGTATTGAAAAGCTCTCTATGAGTTCTGAGGTGTCATTAGCAACATACATGCTGAGAGATTTTCTTTATGAACGTGTGTATGAGAGCGATGCTACAAAAATAGAGTTCAGGAAGGCAAAAAAGATACTCGGGGATTTATACGAGTATTACCTTGAACATATAGAAGAGGTCTTTAAGGATATTCCTACTGAGAAGAAACTTAACAAACACCGAATGGTCTGTGACTTTGTTGCTGGGATGACTGACAGGTTTGCGATGATGACCTACGAACGCCTGTTCCTGCCCCAGCAGTGGACAGTTGTTTAGGTCTTTTACTCCTCTTTCTCATTCAATCCATAAAGTTTCCTGATTGCTGCAATGAGGATGTCTCTGTCTTCGGAGTCTTCTTTTAATGCTGTGGTCGGCGGATGGATGAGTTTGTTGACAATCGCGGATGCCATGTATTCAATGGCATCTCTTTCTTTCTCTCCAAGCGCAGGCAGTTTGTTAAGAAGTTTTTCAATTTCCTCTTTTTTAACTGCGTCAGCCTTTTCGCGCAGGGCAACAATGGTCGGAACAGAATCAAGCGATGCCAGCCATTTCTGAAAGGTCTCTATCTCTTCAGCTATTATTCCTTCCGCCTTCTCAGCCTCTTTCTGCCGCTCAAGCTTATTTGTATCAACAATACCATGCAGGTCATCAACATCATAAAGATAGACATTGTCTATGTTATTTATCTCAGGGTCTATGTTTCTTGGCACAGAGATGTCAATTATAAAAACGGGTTTGTGCCTTCTTTCTTTCATGACCTTCTGCATCTGCTCTTTCATGAGCACGTATTTTGATGCTCCGGTTGAACATATCACAATATCCGTATTGACCATTTCATGCATAAAATCTTCAAATCTTACAGCCCTGCCATTGAATTCTTTGGCAAGTTTCTCTCCACTCTCATAAGTCCTGTTTGCAACGAGGACATCCTTAACTCCGTTGCTCATGAGGTGCCTTGCCGCAAGCTCTGCCATGTCACCGGCGCCGAGGAGCATGAATGATTTTGTTGAAAGGTCTGTAAATATTTTTTTTGCGAGTTCAACAGCGGCAAAGCTTATTGATACTGCATTTTCAGCAATCTTTGTCTCTGTGCGTATCCGCTTGGCAACAGAGATTGTCTTCTTCATAAGTTTATTGAGCAGTATCCCTGTTGTTTTTTTCTGGAGTGAAAAATCAAACGCATCTTTAATCTGACCGAGTATCTGAGGTTCGCCGACAATCATTGAATCAAGGCTTGATGCAACCCTGAAGACATGCCTGACAGCGTTTATGTCTTCGTATGCGTAAAGTGATGTTTCAAGTGCGCTCCTGTCAATTCCATGAAACTCAGAGATGAAATTTTTTATTGCCTCATGCGCTGCTGCAGCGTTGGTTACAGCAGCATAGATTTCAACTCTGTTGCATGTTGACAGGATGACGGCCTCTTTTACATCAGGAAGGGTTTTAATCCTCTGCATGCCTTCCTCAAGTTTTTGTCCGTTAAAGGCAAGCTTTTCCCTTACATCAACATCAGCAGTTTTATGATTGAGCCCTACAATAAGAATATTCATAGAAAAACATGAAGACCTTTTCTGATTAATTTAATCCCGAAGAATGCGATAAGGATTGTAAGAAACCCGATGATAGACAGTATTGCAGCCCTTTTCCCCCTCCATCCTGCTAAAAGACGTGTATGCAGAACTACGGCGTATGTAAGCCATGTGATAATTGCCCATACCACACGGAAATCTCCTTTCAGGTAACTTCCCCATGCGCTCTGTGCCCAGAGTGCTCCGGTTATGATTGCAAGTGTAAGCAGAGGAAAGCCGATTGTTATCAGCCTATAATTTATCTCGTCAAGGATTTGAAGGCTCGGCAGCCTCTGAAAAAGCCCGCTTGGATGTTTTGATTTTACATAGTGCTCCTGAATCAGATACATGACGCCTATACCCGATGCCATTGCGAATGATGCATTGCCTATGAATGCGAGTATAGTATGAATGCTGAGCCAGTAGCTCTGGAGTTCAGGGCTTAAAGGCTTAATCTCTCTCGGCAGCATTGCAGATGAAAGCATCAGGACAAAGACGAGGGGCATAATGAATGAACCGAGCAATCCAATCTTGTATCTGAATTCAAGAATAAGGAATAAAAGCACGGTGCACCATGAGAAGAAAGATGTTGCCTCGTGAGGATTCACTGCCGGCATACGGCCTGCATCGGCATAACGCAGGACTATGCTTATAGTGTGCAGAACAAAACCTGTTGCAACAAAGAGCAGCATTATTTTTGTCGTTGTCTTTGAACTCCTGAAGAGTTCAACAATGCTGATTATCGTTGCTGTAAAATAAAATGTCAGTGCAAGTTCAAAAAAAAGTGTAATCATCAAAAACAACCAAGCTGGCAGTTTGCAATTTTTATCTTGAGCCTGTCAGCGGCATTACCGACAATTTTATAGGCCACTCCGGCTTCCTCTGCGATTTTCCTTGCAGCACTACATGAAAGTTTGCCTTTGACAGCCTTTCTTTTAATCTCTTCTTCTATCCTGTTTTTCATTCGCCTCTCATTTCAGCAATTTCTGTATGTAATCCAAGCATTCATCAAATCCCGACACCGGTGCAAAAACAACTTTAAATCTCTTTGCCTTTGCAGGCAGTTTCATGGAAGATTCATCCTCAAATAAAATTATGTCTGTAGTTTCAAGAACTCTTTCAGCGCTTTTCTTTAAAGCGCCGCCATGCCTTCCAGATATAAATATTACAATATCAGGTTTTAAAAACTCAATGGCGCTGTTGCCTTCCACTATTATCCCTCTGAGATGTGAAAGCCTGTCAACAGCCATGGGAAGAACCTCTTTGAGATCTTCAGGGGGCGATTGAACCCACAACACTTTTTCGGCGCCTGCATTAATGAGCCTTGCAGTATCCTTGCTTTCCTGCGTTAATGTCTCAGGGTCATCAATTATGGAGGTGTAAATGACAGTTTTTGTGTATTTGATTGCGCCCCAATCCTTACGAGTGACAGGTAACGAGTGACAAGTGACGAGTGATTCCCTGTTTTTTATTTTTGAACTCCGAACCCTGCCCTGCATACAGCAGGCGGGTCTGAACGCCGAACTTTGAGAGGTAAGGTATCTCAGAATCGCCTCGGCAATGGTTGTTTTGCCGGCTCCGCTGTGGCTGCCGCCGATGCCTATGATGAGCAGTCTTTTGTCAGTTATGCCTTTGTCTCTTCTAATTGAGCAACCTCTTCCTTGTATCCGGAATCTTTTTTATGGCACTGGATTACCTTGCCTGTCTTTTTTGAAATATTTTTTTACACAGGGGAAAATATCTAAAAAGGCTGTTTTTCTTATCCCGCCTTGCGGGTTTTGACTTTAGTTTTTCCCTTTGCGCTTGCAGCTTTGGATTTTTTCTTTTCCTCGGTTAATCCCGCTATGGCAAGACATTCATACAGAGTAATATCCTGCGGCTTTTTGCTCGTGGGGATGCGGAAGAATTTTTTCCCGGACTGAATACACGGGCCGTATCTGCCGTTCACCACGCGCACCCGTGTGTCCTCATTCCACGATTTAATGATTTTATCCAAATATTTCTTCTCCTTCGCTGTCACCAGTTCAATGGCGCGATCTATGGTTACATCAAACGGATCTTCCCCTTTGATAAGAGATGCAAAGGTGTTCTTATATTTCACATAAGGTCCGAATCTTCCTTTAGCCACGATGATGTCTTCACCCTGAAACTTGCCCAATATCTTGGGCAGACGGGGTTCGTTCAGGATTTCCTTCACCCTTTTCATAGAAATCGTGTGCGGGTCTTCGTCTTTCGGGAGGGACACATATTCGTCGCGATATTTTATATACGGGCCAAAACGGCCAATATTAACAATCACCTCATTGCCTTCATGTGTGCCGAGGCTGCGCGGCAGATTAAATAGTTCCATTGCCTGTTCAAAGGTGATGGCATCCATGCGCTGACCATTGCGAAGCGAAGCATATCGCGGTTTCTCCTCATCATCCTGATGCCCGATTTGAACTATAGGCCCAAACTTTCCGAGTCGCACAATCACCTGTTTTCCCGTCACAGGGTCTTTGCCGAGCACACGCTCGCCGCTCTGGCGCGCGGATGTTTCCGTTGTATGCTCGACGGTTTTATGAAAGGGTTTGTAAAACTCTGCAAGCATCTTTGTCCACACTAATTTTCCCATGGCAATTTCGTCGAACTCCTCTTCCACCTTTGCCGTAAAATTGAAATCCATAATGTTCTTGAAATTATCCATCAGAAAATCATTCACCACCATGCCGATGTCAGTGGGAAAGAGCTTTGATTTCTCAGCGCCTGTGTTTTCGGATTTTTCTTCTGCAATGATAGTCCCGTTCTTCAACGTGAGACAACTGAAATTCCTTTTCACGCCGTCGCGGTCTTCTTTCACCACATAATTTCTCTTTTGAATGGTGAAGATGGTTGGAGCATAGGTAGAAGGCCTGCCGATGCCGAGTTCCTCCAGTTTGCGCACCAGCGTGGCTTCGGTGTAGCGGGGCGGATGATAAGTGAACCGTTCCGTGGCAGTTATTTCTCTGTTTGAGAGCTTCTCTCCAATCTTTAAAGGAGGCAGGATGCCTTCCGCATTTTCCTCGTTTTCCTCGTCTTTTCCTTCGAGATACACCTTGAGAAATCCCTCGAACTTAAGAACCTCTCCCTGGGCAACGAACTTTTCTTCAGTTGTTGACACGCGGATGGTTGCTGTGGTTTTCTCCAGCAGCGCATCACTCATCTGCGAGGCAATAGTTCTTTTCCATATCAGGTCATAGATGCGCCGCTCCTGCGCATCCCCTTCAATTTTGTAAACGCTGAGATATGCCGGGCGGATGGCCTCGTGCGCCTCCTGCGCGCCTTTGCTCTTTGTTTTGTAACGACGGATATTCAGGAAATCTTTTCCGTACAATTTTTCAATCTCGTTCTTCGCCTGGCCAAGCGCAGTGTCGGATAGATTTACTGAATCCGTGCGCATATAGGTTATTTTTCCGCTCTCGTAAAGCCCCTGAGCGATCCGCATGGTTTGCGCAACCGAGTATCCAAATTTTCTTCCCGCCTCCTGCTGAAGCGTTGAAGTGGTGAACGGCGCGGATGGAGATTTCTTTGCGGGTTTTGTCTCTATGCTGGCAATGGAGAACTCAGCACCTTTGCATTTTTCGAGGAATGATTTCGCCTCTTCTTTAGTTTGGAATTTTTTCGGCAGTTCCGCTTTCACCATCTCGCTTTTCTCATTCAGAAAAACAGCCGACACTTTGTAAGATGAAACGGATTTGAAATTTTGTATCTCTCTTTCCCGCTCCACAATCAATCTCACGGCAATGCTCTGCACCCTTCCTGCCGATAGCGCAGGCTTCACTTTCTTCCAAAGGATTGGCGAAATCTCATAGCCGACCAATCTGTCCAAAACCCTGCGCGCTTGTTGAGCGTCAACTAAATCTTTATCAATTGTTCTCGGATTTTTAATCGCTTTTTGAATTGCGTCTTTCGTAATTTCAGAGTAAGTAATGCGTCTCGTTTTATTCTCGCTCAAACCCAGCGCTTCCGACAAATGCCACGCGATGGCCTCGCCTTCGCGGTCTTCATCTGTTGCAAGCCACACTATATCCGCGCCTTTGGTAATTTTTTTCAATTCGGCTACCACTTTTTTTTTCTTGGCGGGAACCTCATACTTGGGCTGAAAATTATTGTTCACATCCACTCCAAGTTCTCCCTCCACCAAATCGCGGATATGGCCAATGGAAGACTTCACCGTGAAATCCTTTCCAAGGAATTTATTTATTGTCTTTGCCTTTGCGGGTGATTCAACAATAACTACAGAATTCATTTATCCAAATACCTCCATAAATCAATCCAAGCAATTTAGCTCATGCAAGAAAAAATTTCTTTCCTTCTGCTTGTTTCACAATTCCTTTTAATTCAAGGCTGAGAAGGATTCCAAGCACCTTTTGCGCAGGCATCGTGCTCTCTCTTGAAAGCATATCAACATGCTTAGGTTCTGCCGTCATTATATCACAAAGGCTTTTTTCTTCAACCGGGAGATCTATGTTTGCCCTTTCCCTTGTCCGCATGTAACCCTTCAGGATAGGCGTAAGTTCTTCTATTACATCCTCTGCGCTCTGCACGAGTTTTGCCCCTTTCTTAATCAGGTCATTCGTGCCTTTTGAGTTTGCAGAATTAATATTGCCCGGCACTGCAAAAACCTCTTTGCCCTGTTCTATGGCATAAGTTGCTGTTATCAATGAGCCGCTGTCAGCAGCCGCTTCCACAACAAGAACACCAAGAGACAATCCGCTTATTATCCTGTTCCTTTTCGGGAAATTTTCTTTTTCAGGTGGTGTGCCGGGCGGAAATTCACTTATCACACATCCTGAAATTGCTAATTTTTCCATTAATCCTCTGTTCTCAGGAGGATATGGCACGTCAATCCCTGAGCCCAGAACAGCAATGCTTCTGCCGCCGGAATTAATAGCAGCGGTGTGCGCCAGCGTATCAATCCCCCTTGCCATACCGCTCACAATGGTAAATCCCATAGAGGAAAGCCCGGAGGATAATTTTTCAGCGGCAAGTTTTCCATACGAACTGTATTTTCTTGAACCGACAATTGCAACAGCGTATCTGTCTTCTTTCTGGATTATCCCTTTGATGTAAAGTATAATCGGAGCGTCTTCTATATTCTTCAGCATTTCGGGATAATCCTTATTGCTGAAAGTAACTATTTTTATTCCATTGGCGTCAAGTTTTTTAAGCTGAGTATCTATCTTTCCCCATTCTGAATATTCTTTTATGTTTTTTGCTTTTGCAGGGCCTATGCCGCGGATATTGGCCAGTTCTTTATACGGCGCTTTAAAGGCAGCCTCGGGCTTTTTATAGATGGCAAGCAGTTTTCTTGCTGTCACAGTCCCGATATCAGGCACATCACTCAGCGCAATCCAGAATTTAGGGTCAGACATTTGTCTCCTCGTTAATTAGAGTTGAAATAATGAAGATGCTGCGAGAAAATTTATTTTTCGATACCTTGTGCGTGATGCAAAATACATGATGCACGATGCGTAACAAAAAACTTCTCATCATGTATCCTGAATCCTGAATCAAGCATCTTGGATTCTCATCGAGTTAAATAAATTTTTGAGCAATGTCTGCATTATCGTAAACATTTTCTACTTTTTTCTGAAAGGTTTTCCTGTTTTCAGTCTTAATGCATTTAACTTTATAAATCCCTCGGCATCTCTCTGATTGTAAACCTTCTCTGCCTCAAAAGTCGCAAGTTCGGGCTGATAAAGAGATTTCGGCGATTTCCTTCCGACAACCTGACAGTTTCCCTTGTAAAGCCTGAGCCTCACAACGCCCGTAACATTTTTCTGAGCTTCATCTATCATCGTCTGGAACATTTCTCTCTCAGGGGAGAACCAGTATCCGTAATATACAAGCTCGGCATACTTAGGGGTCAATGAATCCCTGAGATGCATAACTTCCCTGTCAAGCGTTATTGATTCAATCGCCCTGTGGGCAATATGAAGGACTGTGCCGCCGGGTGTCTCATAAACACCGCGTGATTTTATTCCGACGTATCTGTTTTCAACTATATCAGCCCTGCCTATCCCATTTTTTCCGGCGATTGAATTCAGCTTATCAAGAAGTTTTGCAGGAGTCATCTTTTTGCCGTTTATGGCAACAGGGTTTCCTTTCTCATAATCTATCTCAATATACGTAACTTTATTCGGCGCCTTTTCAGGAGGGACAATCATGGTAAACATATCCTTTGGAGGCTCTGCCCATGGATCTTCAAGAATTCCTCCCTCATAACTTATATGGAAGAGATTTCTGTCAGTGCTGTAAGGTTTAGCCTTTGTCACAGGAACAGGAATGTTTTGTTTTGAGGCATATTTGATTAATGACTGCCTCGAGTTAAAAGGCCATTCACGCCACGGAGCTATTACTTTTATATCTGGGTTCAGCGCATAGTAGGTTAGTTCAAACCTTACCTGATCATTGCCCTTTCCTGTAGCGCCGTGGGACACTGCATCTGCCCTTTCTTTTTTGGCGATTTCTATCTGTTTTTTAGCAATTAGCGGCCTTGCTATTGATGTGCCAAGCAGATATGTTCCTTCATAAACTGCATTTGCCCTCAACATGGGGAAGACATAAAATCTGATAAATTCTTCTCTCAGGTCTTCAACATAGGCTTTTGAGGCGCCGGTTCTCAATGCCTTTTTTCTTACAGCATTAAGGTCTTCTCCCTGTCCAAGGTCTGCACAAAAAGCAATAATCTCCGCATTGTATGTCTCCTTAAGCCATTTTATGGCAACAGAGGTATCAAGCCCGCCGGAATATGCAAGAACTATTTTCATAAAACCTCCACGAATGTGAATATAACATAATTCTGTGTTTCATTCTATCTTCAACAATTTTCTCAGCTTTCTGTCCGCTCGCACAACTTCATCAGTATCATCTCCTGAAAGTTCCCACGAATATTTCCCTTCGGCAGAGCGCTTCAGTTTTATCTTAACAGGCTTCTTCGGTTTTACCTGCTGTATCTCAGGCTGTTTCTTTATCTGGAAGCTGTCTTTGTCTGCGGAAAAGGCTGGATTAAAGACAAGAAGAATAGACAGGACTGCTAATAGAAAGATCTTTTTTTGCATGAATAGCACCTCTCATTCTGTCTGATAATTTTAAGACATTATAGAGTTTAAGATGAGAGAGGTCAATAGGCGCAAGAAAAAATGGTGGACGGTAGGGGATTCGAACCCCCGACTTCCACGTTGCGAACGTGGCGCTCTCCCAACTGAGCTAACCGCCCTTTAGTATTATTTTATAATAGCGAGATTAAAACCTAAGCTCTATTGCATGGGCGAAGTGATATTA
>JAPLLK010000063.1 GCA_026387575.1 Nitrospirota bacterium
GGCAATATTAAACTACCCTTGTAATACTGCACACGTTGGTTCGCTATATTATTACATTGCAATTTCTCAGGCGGGGCTATCCGCTCCATTTCATTGCGACTTCAGCCCCTATTCTGACAGACCCGTGAATCTTGCCTCAATCCAGTCCCAGCCTCCTATCATAGTCCATAACTATTTTGGCAGGCATATGCCTGCCAAAAAGCGAACGAACAGAAAGGTTTATTGTCTTATAATAGATAATCTGCAAGATTGACCTTAAATCTATTCGGGTCCAAGGTTTTGACAATTGTCCTCACGAATTTGCCGTCAGAGTCTTTTTCCGTAAGGTCAACAACATAGCTGTCAACTTTTTTTTCTTTGCTGTTAATAATGACAAGAATCTTTGGCCTGTTTAAAAACATAGCGCTGCTTTGATAGACGAGTCCGAGTTCTTTTGTGTCAAGCATAACAAGTGTGCCTATAGGGAAAATACCCATCATATTGGTGAAAAATTTAAAAAGGATTGGGTCAAGTTGTGTCCCTGCCTTTTCCATCATAAGGCTTAGAGCCTTGTCAGGCGGCATGGGTATCCTTGCATACACCCTTGATGATGTCATCCCGTCATAGTTGTCGGCAAGCGCTACTATCTTTGAATAAAAGTCTAGTTTTAATGGTTGTCTCGGCTTAGGATATCCGGAAAGGTCACAGTACATGTGATGCTCAAATGAAGTAATGGCAGATCTTATTGATGTGTAATCAATTTTTTTCATCCTCAACAGTGCCCTTACGCCCCAGAAGGGATGTTTTTTTACTGTGTCCCATTCCTGCTCGGTAAAACTGGTAGACTTGTTCAGTATTTCCTTTGGTATTTCTATCTTCCCTATGTCATGGAATAGCGCTACGATTCCGAGTTCTGTCAGCGCCTTTCTGCTCAGTCCGATCCTCTGCCCGAGCGCAACTGACAGTATGCTCACATTGACCGAGTGATTATAGGTATATTCGTCATAGTCTTTAATTGAGGTCATACCGATAAGAAGTTGTTCTTCCTCCAGTATCAGGTCAACCATTGACTCTACCACCCTCTTAGTCTTTCTCATGCTCACTTCTTCCCCTGCTTTTAATTTGCTCATGACAGCCCTTGTATGCGAAACAGCGTTGAAATATATTTTTTTTACAACTCTGCGAACATCAGGCTCTCCTTCTCCGGCGGTCTTTATCTTCTTCAGCTTCCCAACCTTAATGCTGTCAATGCCGGACATGCTTTCTTCAAGAGTCTCGAATGTTGTTTCTGAAAACATAGATGTTATAAATGCCTTCAAAAATGTCCTGATGTCTTCATGTTGCAAGGTATCTTTGAAAGCAATACTGCCAAGGCCTCGTCTCCTGAATTCCCTTGATAGGAAATCAAAGTTTGGCAGGAACTCAAGAGGGTATCTTACTCTTTTATCATTGATATAGAAGAATTCTCCTCTAATATCCAGCATCAGTTCTCCCTCAGCCTCAATGAAAGGACTCGTAAGCGCAATAAACCTGTCCATTGCTGTTGTGACGGCGATATTCCCCGGGTCGTGGATATAAGCAGTCCTTACAATAACGGTAAACTGGTTTATTATATCCTTGGTGTTTACAATATCTTTTTCTTTGCTGTCCATCTTATATCCTTATAATTGCATACATCCAAATTATCTGCAAGGTTTTGCTGCCTCTGTATTCAGAGTGGTTCTGCTGCAAAATTACCATAACTTTCCTAATCTGTCAATTTATTATTACGTTTGATTTTTATTGAATTTTTCGTTATTATCACTTATGGAAATCAAGAAGCTTCTCGAAGATTCTGGACATTATCTGATGAATACATATAACAGGTTTCCAATTGTCCTCAGGAAAGGCCGCGGTATGAAGGTGTGGGGGGCTGACGGAAAGGAATACCTTGATTTTGTTGGTGGCATAGCGGTAAATGTGCTCGGGCACTGCCATCCCAAGGTTGTTGTAGCCATCCAGAAGCAGGCTCAGCGGCTGCTTCACGTTTCAAATCTTTATCATATAGAGCCGCAGATAAAACTTGCAAAACTACTTGTGGAGCACTCTTTTGCAGACAAGGTTTTTTTCTGTAATTCCGGAGCGGAGGCAAACGAGGCAGCAATAAAACTTGCCAGGAAATATGCGAAGGAGCATTTCGGCAAGGATAAATTTGAGATAATAACCGCTGTTAATTCGTTTCACGGAAGGACTCTTGCAACTGTCACGGCAACAGGACAGGAGAAATTTCAGAAAGGTTTTGAGCCATTGGTCCCGGGTTTCAAACATGCAGCCTTTAATGATATCAGCGCGCTCGAATCTGCAATAACACAGAATACCTGCGCTGTTATGCTTGAGCCGATACAGGGTGAGGGAGGAATAAAGATCCCTGACAATGATTACTTTAAAAAAGTGCGCGAGCTGTGTAATAAGCATAATCTGCTTCTTATTCTTGATGAGGTTCAGACAGGTATGGGACGCACAGGGAAACTCTTTGCTTACGAACATTTTAATGCTACCCCTGATATAGTGACACTTGCAAAAGGGCTCGGCAGCGGCGTGCCGATAGGCGCAATGCTTGCCACAGACAAGGCGGCGTCTGTCTTTGTGCCGGGTTCTCATGCATCTACATTCGGTGGCAATCCGCTTGTATGTGCGGCAGCGATAGCGACAATGGAGACAATTCTTGAAGACGGCTTTATGTTTGACCAGTGCAAGCGGATGGGAGAATATCTCAAAAATGAATTAAAAAGCCTGCAGAAAGAATTCCCTGCAGTGATAGCTGACATAAGAGGAATGGGACTTCTTGTGGGCATGGAGCTTACAAGGGATTGTTCATCCATTGTTAAGGCATGCATGGAAAAGGGGCTTCTCCTTAACTGTACAGCAGGGAATGTGCTTCGTTTTACTCCTCCTCTGATTGTACATGTAAGAGACATAGACAGCATGATTGATATGCTGGATGAAGCGCTGAGCAATGTGACGTAAATAGTTAAGAGTCCAAAATGGAAAATTTAAAATTACAGAGTAAAATTCAAAAAATTTGGCTTTTGAATTTTATACATAACGACATCAGTCCAAAACAGTCTGTCATTCCGGCTTGTCCTGAATCTCTCTTTGTTTTATGAAGGATTCCCGATGCGCTTTGCTTGCGGGAATGACATTCGATTAATGTCGTTGTGTATAGTTAACGAGAGGTATTAAATGAAGAGGCATTTTCTGACATTATGGGATTTATCTTCAGAAGAGATAAATAGACTCTTGAAGCGGGCGATGGATATGAAATCAGGGATTGATGCTAGCAAATGCCCGCTGATCGGAAAAAGCATTGGGCTTCTATTTGGAAAGGCATCTACAAGGACAAGGGTTTCGTTTGAGGTAGGCATTTATCAGTTAGGTGCGCATTCAGTCTATTTAACTCCTAATGAGATACAGCTTGGCAGAGGCGAGACAACAGCGGATACGGCAAGGACGCTTTCCAGATACCTTGACGCAGTTGTTGTAAGGACATTCGGGCACAATTTGCTTGAAGAGTTTGCATCGCATTCTTCCATGCTTGTTATCAACGGGCTCAGCGATTTGCATCATCCATGTCAGGCGCTGGCTGATTTAATGACAATACTTGAGAAAAAAGGACGCCTGAAGGATGTTAGGGTTGCATACATCGGCGACGGCAATAATGTTGCAAACTCGCTTATTGAGGCTGCATCAAGGATGGAAATGAATCTTACTGTTGCGTGTCCCGAAGGTTATGAGCCGGATTCTGAAGTATTTGAAAAAGCAAAGGCTTCTGCAAAGAGCGAGATAATTATTCTCAGGGATCCGAAAGAGGCTGCGGGACGGGCTGATGTGATTTATACAGATGTATGGGTCAGTATGGGTCAGGAAAAAGAGGCAGAGGAAAAAATAAAGAGGCTGAAAGACTATCAGATAAACAGCAAGCTTCTTTCCTGTGCAAAAAAGGATGTCACCGTACTTCACTGTCTGCCTGCGCACAGGGGCGAAGAGATAACGGATGAGATTATGGACGGCCCGCACAGCGCTGTCTTTGATCAGGCAGAGAACCGCTTGCATGTTCAAAAGTCGCTGCTTGAAATGTTAGTGGTATAGCAAGTACTGCTGCCGGACCACTTTTTGCTTTCTGCAGAGATTTGTTGACAAATCTATGTCTCGTTGCAGGCAATTTCAAAACTCGCCCTTCGGACTCAAACAGTTGAAATTGCTTATCTTTCACTTCGCCGAGATTTGTTACCAAAAAGTCTCTAATGTCACTCAAAGGGTTCAGCAACGGGCATTTCTCAAGATTGAAAAGATATTTTTTTCATCACTTCTATCAGAGGCATATGCAGTTTTTTTGCAAGTTTTTTGCAGTCTTCGTATTCAGGTATTGTTTTGATAATCCTGCTGCCGAGTTTTGAGATTTTGACTTTTACCTTGCCTAATGCGGTATTGATTTCCTTTGTCTCTCTTTTTAGCGTTTGCCTGTCTGCCTCATAAAACCTGAGACCTATTGTTGTTGTCTCTTCAAATATTATCTTCATCAGATTTTCTTTTTCTTTGCTGCTGCAAAGCGCTGTCAGTTTTATTCCGGGCCTTCCTTTTTTCATTATCAACTGCGTCAGATAGACGTCAAGAGCGCCTGCCTTAAACAGCCTTTCCATTACGTATTCGTATATCTGCGGATTCATCTCATCTATGATGGTTTCAATCACCGCAACCTTTTCTCCTCTGTTTTCTGCTCTCTGCTCTTTACTCTTGCCGATAAGAATTCTGAGCACATTCGGTTTATCCTTAAAATCCTTATTGCCGGCGCCAATCCCTATCTTTTCAATAACTATATCAGGGATGTGTCCGAAGGAAGATGGGATTCCCTTTAATATGACCGCGCCTGTCGGAGTGGTCAGTTCATAGCCCATTCCGTCAGAATAAACAGGGATATCTTTTAACAGCTCGGCTGTTGCAGGTGCAGGCACAGGAAGTATGCCGTGTCTTGTCATGACAGAGCCGCCTCCGATGTTAACGCAGGATGAATAGACTTTCTCTATCCCCAAAATTTTTAATCCGATAACTGTGCCGAAAATATCTACCATGCAGTCAACAGCGCCGAGTTCGTGCAGGTGCGCTGCATTAAATGTTTCGCCGTGGACTTTTGCCTCTGCTGTAAAGAGCTTTTTGAATATGCTCAGCCCCTTTTGCTTTATTTCTTCAGACAGTGAAGAGGTTCTGATTATCCGTTCAACATCCTTCCATTTTCTATGCTCTGTTATATGTGATTTATGCACTGCTTTCCGGATAACATCTGCTTTTGTTGCCACGAACCCGGATCGTTTTACCCTTTTGACTTTGAGCTTGTAGCCTTTAACATGAAGCTTCCTGAGTTCATTCTCCAGTTTTGCTACAGGAACACCTGCGTCAATGAGTGCGCCGAGGCACATGTCTCCGCTTATGCCCGAAGAACAGTCAAAATAGGCTATTTTCAAGACGCCCACTCCCTAATCAGTAAATATCTAATTGTATTTTGATTGTTTCGCCGATCCTCAGCATGTTTTCTTCTGAAAGCACGCCAACACATTTAAATAGCCGCATCTTACTCACAGTAGCCAGTTGATCAGTCATTGCCTTACTTTCCTTGCCGTCAAATATAACAAGCGATTCACTTGGATACAGACGATCTGTCTTACCGGTAAGAGGAACGACCTGAACTCGATTGAGAAACTTATTTGACGCGTCATTGCTGACGATGACAGCGGGGCGTTTTTTTCTTATTTCTCCGACAATGGAAGGGTCAAAATTAACCCACCAGACCTCACCCCTTTTCATTAGCAATATCCTTAAAAGTTATCTCTGCCCATTCTATGGCGTCTTTTTCTCTCTTTTTGTCTTTTGCCATTTGAGCGTAAGCTAATTCCAGATTTGGGTGCACTACATGCGGCCGCACCAATTCCTCAACAAATTTGCTGATTTTGCGATGGCCGATGGTCTTATGAAGTCCTGCATAAACTTCTTCATCTACGGTTATGGTCAATTTCTTTTGCATTAAAATCCCCCATTCTATATACGTGTAGTATACGTATTGTTTTTGGGCATGTCAATATTATTTCGTATAGATTATTATGTGATGCAATAGGTATCTAACTACATTTTTCGGGTTAATTCAGGGTATAATAAGACTGTTCTTTGAGGTATAAGAGTGATGAAAATTATCGCCATAGACATTGGCAACTCCTCAATAAATATAGGCTTTTTTACAGAAGAATCTCTGGTAATCCAGAAGATAAAGACCATTCCTTTGCTTCCTTTTTCAGAGTATGCTGAGATGATGAATGAATTTGTGGCAAAGGAAAATATAGACAAAATGCCTGAGGGCATTATAATATCTTCTGTGGTACCTGGTCATACAGAGGCCATTAAAAAGGCGTGCAGCACTCTGAGCAAAAAAGAGCCTGTGATATTGGCCCATAAGATGAATACAGGTATTGATTACCAGATAGAAGAACCTGAAAAGTTAGGTACGGACAGGATTGCGGCAGCCGCAGGCGCGTGTGACCTGTTTGGCGCTCCTGTCGCGGTAATTGATTTTGGCACAGCGACTACACTTAATTTTATAGGGAGCGGAAATAAATATAAGGGCGGTGCAATTATGCCTGGGCTGGAACTTATGCGTAAATCCCTTTTCAGCGATACAGCACAATTGCCGGCTGTTACGCTTTCTAAGCCGCTCTCTCCTATGGGTAAGGATACGGCAGAGTGCATCCGTTCAGGCATAGTATATGGAACAGCAGGCGCGGTGGAAAGGATTATATCAGAGGCAGAAAAAGCCGAAGGAGAAAATTTTAAGATAGTTGTAACAGGAGGCAATGCTGATCTTATTGCGCCGTTTCTCAGGAAGGTTGATCATATTGAGCCGGCGCTTACATTAAAAGGGCTGAGATTTATCTATAGCCTGTCTGACAGGAGGAATGCATAATGCATGAACTGAGGAAAGACCCTTTGATGAACAGATGGATTGCTGTTTTATCAGATTCTATGTCTCCATGGGAATATAATCTGCAGGAAGAGGAGGTAAAAGAATCCGAATGCATTCTGTGTTCAGGCAGAGAAAAAGAAACTTCTCCGGAAATAACTGCAATCAGGGAAAATGGTTCATATCCAAATGAACCGGGATGGCTGGCAAGGGTAATCCCGAGTTTGAAACCAATACTTCATGTGGAAGGCGACCTTGGTAGGCGGGGTGTCGGCATGTACGACAGGATGAACAGCATCGGCGCCAATGAAATTATCATAGAAACGCCTGAGCATAATAAATCAAGCGGTGAGATAGGTTTTGAACAGATGATAAGGGTAGTTTCACTTTATAAAGAGAGGATTACAGACCTTGAGAAAGATTTAAGGCTGAGATATGTACTGATATATAAAAATTCCGGCAGGGAAGCAGGCGCTGTTTATTCTCATCCCCATTCTCAGATTATCGCAACTCCGATTATCCCGAGGCGCATAAAGGAAGAACTTAACGGCGCAAAACAGTATTATTCTTATAAAGAGCGGTGTATCTTCTGCGATATAATAAGGGAAGAATTGCGGTATGGCCAAAGGGTAATCTTCGAGACGAAAAAATTTATTGCCTTTTGCCCTTATGCCCAGAGTTCTTCATTTGAATTTTGTATAATTCCGAAAAGGCATTCCTGTGCATTTCAGGAGATAAACTCAGAGGAGATGGAAGACCTTGCTTTGATGCTGTCAGCTATGATCAAAAAACTCGGGACCATACTGAAAAATCCGCCATATAATTATATTATACACACAGCGCCGAACATGATACCGAGGCGTAATCACTGGCATACGCTCGGAGAGGATTTCCACTGGCATATAGAGGTAATGCCGAGACTTACGAGAGTGAGCGGTTTTGAGTGGGGTTCGGGTTTCTATGTGATAACAACATCCCCTGAGGATGCAGCTAAATATTTAAGGGAGGCGTGATATGAACGTTAAGAATATTCTTTTTCCTACGGACTTTTCAGAGGGCTCGGATAATGCCCTGCCTTATGCGGCTGATATGGCAAAACATTATGGCGCAAAACTTTGTCTGCTTCATGTTATTCAGGACATAGCTGAGGCAACAGGGTGGTATGTGCCACATGTGTCGCTGGACGAGTTGTACAGGGATATTGAGAAAAATGCGGCAAAAGAGATGGACAGGTATGGCGTTGAAGAACTCCGAGGGATAAAGGACATTGAACGTATTGTTTTAAAGGGGACGCCGCACAAAGAGGTTTTAAAATTTGCCAGAGAGAATAAGGCGGACATTATAGTTATAGGCACGCATGGCAGGAAAGGGCTTGACAGAGTTATCTTCGGAAGCACCGCGGAAAAGGTGGTAAGAGACGCGCCGTGTCCTGTACTCAGTGTAAGATTGCCTGCTCATGAGGTCAAGAAATGAGGGTTTATTTATCCGAGAATGCATTTATAGACCTTTTATTAAGCTCTGCCGAGGTATACAAGAGGGAGAGCCTGGGCTTTCTTCTCGGATATAAACCTGAGGGCAGATTTATAATTGAACATGCATTCAGCTTTCAGACTGCAAGAAGGAAACATAAGGGAGTTACCTTCCAGCACAAGAATCATAAGAAGATAGAGCCTATATTAGAGAAATTTGACAGGCTTCAGATCATAGGTGACTTCCATTCTCATACTCAGTTCGGTGTGACAAAGGGACTGCCTATTCCAAGCGACGAAGATATAAAAGAGATGAAAGATGGACAGGTATATCTGATAATCGCTATAAACAACAATGAAAAAACCCTTAACTGGGGTGAAAACAGGGACGGCACAATATCGGGCTCTGTCGGAAATTTCTTTTTTAAGATAGCTGCATATTTCCTTGGTGGCTCTTCAGGAATAAAAAGGGCAAGGATTCATTGTCCTTTCCCGCCCGGATTCTGAAAGAAGTAAGAGGCAGGAAGTAAAAAGTGAGAAGTGGGAGGGAGGAAATAAGAGGTTTTAGTCCCCACTTCTTATTTTTCACTTAATTTTATGGATATAAGGACTAAAGTTCTTATTATAGGCGGAGGGCCTGCAGGTTCAACAGCAGCCCGTTTCCTTGCAAAAGAAGGAATAGACACAATCCTGCTTGAAAGGAATTTTTCTTTTGTCAAACCCTGCGGCGGCGGAATCCCTGACGCTGCCTTTGATGAATTACTCATCCCCAGAAATATTATCAAAAAGGGTGTCAAAAGTATAAAGTTGGTATCTCCTCTGAATAACACTGTTGATATTAGGCTTGAGGGCGGTTTTATTGCCATAGTCAAAAGGGGTGAGTTTGATTCTCTATTGAGGGAAGACGCAAAAGTTAAAGGGGCGCAGTTAATTGAAGCCGAGTTCAGCCATTTTGAGGAGGCGGGTAAGCAGATAACTGCAAGGGTAAATATTAACGGCAAAGAAGAGCAAATAAGAACTGACTACCTTATAGCTGCTGATGGCGTGAATTCAAGGGTAAGGCTTGCGCTCGGGTTGAAGCTACCTTCTGCCATCTATACGCTCACCACGAAGATAAAAAATGGCGATGCCGATACGTGTGAGTTCTGGTTTGGCGAATCACATGCCCGCAAATCATATTCATGGATATTTCCTGAGGCTGAAGGTATATCAGCAGGCACCGGCAGTTCTGAACCCGGAGAGTTGAAAGGCATGCTCAAGGCATTCTTTGGAAGAAGGGGGTTGAATGATGATAGTGCTGCAACAAGGATGTACAAGGTGCCATTATGGGGTGGAGAGTTATATAATAAAGATAATATACTCTTTATCGGCGATGCGGCAGGGCAGGTAATGCCGCTGACATATGAGGGTATATACTATGCGATGAAGGCTGGGGAGTTTGCAGCAATGGCAATAATAGCTGGGAAACCCTCTGATTATAAGAAGCTGTGGTGTAAGAGGTTTAACAGCAGGTTTATGATCATGAGAAAGCTCTGCGATTATTTCCTAAGGGGTGACAATTCTGCCGAGAAACTTGTTTCCCTCTACAGAAGACAGGAGATTCAGGCAGCTACGATGAAGCTCTGGCTTGAAAAATCTTCTTATGGAAGGAAGCTAATCTCTTTTGCAAACTTTTTCAGAAAAGTTTTAAATTGATACAGAAAAGATTCATATCATACTCTCTGATAATTCACTTGCTTGCAATGTCTCTTCTCTTTATTTCGCCTGTCACTAAAGAACAAAAGGGCAAGCCATTCTTTGCGAGGCTTGTTACCGCAGAGGATGTCGGGATGGAAGGCGGTTATAAAGCAGCGCTGCTGCCTGTCCCATATGGAAAATCCGCATCCTTGCCACGATCCTCAACAAAGTCTTCTGTTCCTTCTGCCCCATCCACTGGTTCAAAGAGCCCGCAGAGCGCTAGGATTCAGGAAGCCCCTGCACAAACGACAGCGCCTTCAGGCTCAATGAGCAATGGGTCAGAGGATTTGAAAAGTTCGCAATCAGGCATTCCTCCTGGCACAGGCTTGCAATTCCCAGGCAAAAGAGAAGATATAGAGATGAATGCACCGAAAAGCAAAGGGTTCTCGCCGCTACAAAGCGCAAGGGAGGCAGGAGAGAATATCGCAAAGAAAACAGAAGCTCAGAAGGAGAAAAGCAGTATCACATTTGATGTTAAGGGATTTAAATATGATGGCTACATGATGAGGCTTAAAGATAAGATTGAAGGTATATGGCAGTATCCTTCTGATGCGGCAATGCGTGGGATTTACGGAGACCTCTATCTCAGCTTTACGATTAAAAAGAACGGGAGCCTAAGCAAGGTGGAACTCGTCAGGACATCCGGATACAGAAGCCTTGATGAAGCAGCTATGAAGGCGCTTAAAGATGCAGCGCCTTACTGGCCGTTGCCTGAAGACTGGAACGAGGAAGAACTCACTGTTAAAGGACATTTTATGTATAATATTTACGGGGTTTATGTGAGATAAGAACCAAGATTTCTTCAGGTATAATTAAATCATGAAACCAAAAAAACATTTAGGCCAGAATTTTCTTTATGATCCCTCCATACTCAGGAGGATTGTACAGGCTGCGGGAATATCATCTGAAGATACTGTTGTTGAGATAGGTCCAGGCCACGGCAGGCTTACTTGTTTGCTTGCAGAGAGGGCAAAGAGGGTAATAGCAATAGAACTGGACAGGGAACTTTACGAGAAACTCAGGCAAGATGAGGTTGATAAGGACATTGAATTAGTACATGGAAATGCCCTCAGATACCCATATGAAGACCTCCCTGAATTCAAGGTCGTTGCAAACATTCCTTATTACATCACTACTCCGATAATATTCAGGCTTATTGAGAGCAGAGGGAATCTCATATCCATGACGCTTACTGTTCAGAGAGAGGTTGCAAAGAGAATCGCGGCTAACCCCGGCACTAAAGACTATGGCGTTCTTTCTATCATGATTCAGTATTATGCTATTCCTGAATTAAAGTTTATAATTCCTAAAGGCGCGTTCAGGCCTGTGCCAAAGGTTGATTCTGCCTTGATTCATATGAGGATAAGAAAATCACCTCCGGTGGAGGTTAAGGATGAGAAGTTTTTTTTCAGAATAGTTAAGACTGCCTTTTCCCAGAGGAGAAAGACGCTTGCAAATGCTCTTAAAGTTTTATCTGAAAATATTAAAGATGAAATTATTATGGCAGGCATTGATCCGCAGAGAAGGCCTGGCACTTTAAGCATTGAGGAATTTGCAAAGCTGTCGGATGTGCTGTGCCTATGATTCGATTCCGCCTAATGCTACCCTCTGCGGCATGTCTTTGTCCTTCTCGTTAATACTACAATATTAGGATAACTTATCAATTAACATTTTTCACTACTGTCCAAATATTGAAATATGAGGACTTTATAACATAATGAAACAGCACAGTTTTAGAGGCATTTTAGGATTTTTCGATTTGAAATCAAAATTTCTTGATAGCCATACTCCTTTAGCAAAACAAAAGGAGATGGCATATGAACTATGAGAAGACAGTATTTTCTCAGATAATGGACTTTCTGCTAGATCAGACAGTCTATAGTTTATATCCCTATATCTGTATGCTATCACATTAACATCTGAGAATGTAAATAAAAAATACTTGAAGGTAAAGCACTGTGCCAGCTTAGTTTCAGATTGTGATACAATATTTAATGGCTGTTATCCTTGTCACAAATGATGATGGAGTGCGTTCTCAGGGGATTATTGCGCTTTTCAGGGCGATGCAGGAACTTGGAGATGCCTATATTGTTGCGCCTGACAGGGAAAGAAGCGCTGTAAGCCACGCATTAACATTGCACAGGCCGCTGAAGGCTGAAGAACTAACTGAGCACATTTATGCAGTCAACGGAACTCCGACGGACTGTATTGCAATAGGCGTTAATAAGATACTGCCTGAAAGGCCTGCGCTGATTGTCTCAGGCATTAACAAAGGCGGGAATGTTGGTGATGATATTACCTACTCAGGCACTGTCTCGGCGGCGATAGAGGGTACTATCATGGGAATACCGTCATTTGCTGTCTCAATAGTAGGCGAAAAGAATTTCCACCTTGATACTGCGGCTTACTATTCCATTGAAATCGCAAAGTATACGCTTGAAAAATCGCTTCCTTACGATACCCTTCTTAATGTCAATCTGCCGAATGTAAAAAAAGAAAACATTTACGGCGTAAAATTCACAAGGCAGGGGAAACGTATATATGACAATGCGATACAGGAGACATATGACCCAAAGGGAGAGAAGCATTTCTGGATAGGGGGGGGCACTCCTTACTGGGAGCACGGAGAGGACACAGATATTAATGCTGTTCAAAAAGGCTATGTCTCCATAACACCCATACACCTTGATCTGACGAATTATAGCGCGCTGGAGTTTTTGAAGAAAACCTTATTCCCAGTACACAAGCAGGCATGAAATAAATTCAAAATGCAAAAATCAAAAGTAAAAACTTCAAAGCAAGATGCAAAAATTTTAAAGTTTGAATTGCAATTTTACTCTTTTAATTTTTATTTTTGAATTTTAGAAGTAATGAAGGAATACGATGTCATAATAGTCGGTGCAGGCCCAGCAGGTATTTTTTCTGCGCTTGAACTTGTCAATAAAAAGAAGAATGCAAAGATACTCATTGTAGAAAAGGGCAGGGATATAGACCAGAGAAAATGCCCAATGATGATAAAAAATGTATCCTGCAAGGCATGCCCTGAATGCGCTCTTCTCAGCGGATGGGGCGGGGCAGGGGCATTCAGCGACGGAAAACTGAACCTCTCGCCTGATGTCGGTGGATTTCTTTTAAGATATTCAGACAAGGATACGCTTCAGTCGTTGATAGACTATGCCGACAGCATCTACATTAAATACGGCGCCCCTAAAAAGGCTTACGGAGGAAGCAGAGAGGAAATTCAGAAAATAGAGAGGCTTGCATCCAAAAACGATATTGTATTCATACCTTCAAGTATAAGACATATAGGCACGGACAGGTGCAGAGTTTTACTGAAGAAGATTAAAAGGTTGCTGAATGATAAAGTTGAAACGTTATTCGGTGCGGATGCTGAAAGTGTTCTTGTAGAAAAGGGAAGGGCTGTTGGAATCAGGCTCAAAAACGGAGATAAAATCTATTCTGATTATGTGATACTAGCTCCGGGCAGGGAAGGTTCAAGGTGGCTCGAAAAGGAATCAAGGCGTCTTCGTCTTACCCTGCTTCAGAACCCTGTTGACATAGGAGTAAGGGTTGAAATCCCTGCCTCTGTTTTTGAACATCTTACGAGCATTACCTACGAGCCGAAATTAATCTTTTATTCAAAAAAATTTGACGATAAGGTAAGAACCTTCTGTGTTAATCCTTACGGCGAGGTCGTAAAGGAATCTCTGAAGGGCATCTGGACAGTTAACGGGCACAGCTATGCGGATAGAAGAACCAGCAACACAAACTTTGCTCTCCTTGTAAGCACATTTTTTACGGAGCCGTTTAATGAGCCCATATCTTACGGAAGATATATTGCGAGGCTGGCTAACTTCATCGGCAGGGGCGTTATTGTCCAGCGGCTTGGAGATCTGCAGATAGGAAGGCGTTCAACGCCTGAGAGAATAGCAAAGGGAATAGTCCAGCCCACTTTGAAAGATGCAACTCCCGGAGATTTGAGTTTTGTTATACCTTACCGTTATCTCTCGGATATCCTTGAGATGATTGATGCCCTTGATAAAATCGCGCCAGGAGTGAATTCAAAACATACGCTTCTTTACGGAGTGGAAGTTAAATTTTATTCAATGCAGTTAACCCTGACCAGAAACCTTGAGACAGAGGTTGAAAATCTCTTTGCTGTTGGAGACGGCGCAGGGGTGAGCAGAGGACTGATTCAGGCATCGGTGTCAGGGATTATAGCGGCGAGAGAAATCTTAGAAAGAGTTAAGAGTTGAAAGTTAAAAGTTGATGAATATTAAAATTGAGTTTTGATTTATGGAAGATTTCAAACGATTAAGAGACTTGATGCTTGATACCCAGCTTATTCCGAGGGGGATAAAGGATGAACGAGTCCTCTCTGCAATGAGAAAGGTGCCGAGACATCTTTTTGTTGATGATTATATGCAGCACAATGCTTATGACGACATGGCTCTTCCAATCGGCGATGAGCAGACAATATCACAGCCGTATATGGTTGCGATAATGACAGAACTCCTCGAGCTTAAGGGGAATGAAAAAGTCCTTGAGATAGGGACAGGCTCAGGTTATCAGGCAGCAATCCTTGCAGAGCTTTCCATGGAGGTTTTTACGATAGAGCGAAAAGCTGCACTTGCTAAAAAGGCAGAGCAGAGATTTCAGGCGCTGGGATATGGCAATGTCCATATCATAACCGGCGATGGCACGCTCGGCTTGCCTGAAAAGTCTCCTTTTGACAGGATACTGATAACAGCTGGTTCACCGAAGATTCCGGAGCCGTTGATAGAGCAGTTATCTGACGGAGGTATCATTATTGCCCCTGTCGGAATACGGTTTGCGCAGCAGCTTTTGATTGTAAAAAAATCCAAAGGCACTTTGTCAGAACAATCGCATGTGCCGTGTGTTTTTGTGCCTTTGATAGGCGAATACGGGTGGTCAGCAGATGAAGAAGACTCTTAGAGGAATCTATTAGTGTGCTGTCCCTGACAGTTTTTCACCGCTATGGAATAGAACGGTAGAAATGTCAATTCTCAGTCTTATTGAGTCGCTTGAAAAAGATGACAGGTTCAGCCTATCAATAACAGAACACAGGTATATTCATCCCGCAGAACCGTTGTATAAAAAGATTGACCTTGATGAGAGATTAAGAAGGGTTTTTAAGAATCAGGGGATTGAACTGTTCTGGAGACATCAGGTTGAGGCGATTGATTTAATCAGGCAGGGCGAGAATGTTGTTGTCATGACGCCGACTGCAAGCGGGAAAAGTCTTATCTATAACATACCTGTTATAGAATCCATAATTGAAAATCCTGAAACCAGAGCCCTGTATATCTTTCCTCTGAAAGGACTTGAACAGGACCAGGTGAAAAACCTGAATGAGCTTTGCGAGGCTGTCTTTGGAATTAAGGAGGATTTCGTGAGGGGGACAAAGTCCCCATTGAGCTTTGGAGAGGTCTATGACGGAGATACTACAGCCTACAGGAGGAAAAAAATAAGGGAGAAAATGCCGAATGTAATATTCACAAACCCTGATATGCTCCATCTTGCAATAAACCCCTTTCATGCAAAATGGAAAGGGTTTTTTAAGAATCTCAAGTATGTTGTTGTGGATGAGATACACACATACCGCGGAGTGTTCGGCTCTAATGTTGCTCATGTATTGAGGAGGCTCAGAAGGATATGCAATTGCTGGGGTTCAAACCCTCAGTTCATTGCCTGTTCAGCTACGATTGCAAATCCGCAGGACATTGCAGAGGAACTCAGCGGACTGCCTTTTAAGACTGTGACAGAAAGCGGCGCTCCTCAGGCAGGAAGACACTTCATGTTCATAAATCCATTGCTTGAAAGCCCTTATACAGAGGCAACCGCTTTATTCATTAAATGCCTTGAGGCAGGCTTTAAGACCATTGTGTTCACAAAGGCGAGAAAGATTACAGAGCTTGTATATAAGTGGACTGTTGACAGGGTTCCTCAGTTTTCCAAAAAAATTAGCCCCTATCGCGCAGGTTTCCTTCCAGAGGAAAGAAGAGAGATAGAGCAGAAACTCTTCAGCGGTGAACTCCTCGGTGTTGTTTCAACAAGCGCCCTTGAACTCGGTGTTGATATAGGTGGACTTGATGTATGCATTCTCATAGGTTATCCGGGTTCAATATCAAGCACATGGCAGAGGGCAGGGCGGGTTGGAAGGCAGGGGCAGGAATCTTTGATTGCGATGATTGCGATTCAGGATGCGCTTGACCAGTATTTTATGAGACATCCCGATGCCTTCTTCGAAAAATCTCATGAGGCTGGACTCATAGACCCTGAGAACAAAAATATCATTAAAAAACATCTTCCATGTGCCTCATCCGAGATATATCTGAGAGCCTGCGACAGCATTTATGACACTGAAAAACTTATGCCCTTGATAGAAGAGCTTGTTCAGGAAGGGATATTAAATCCCGGCAAAAAAGGCGACATCTGGTTTTCACGAAGTAGGACGCCGCATAGAGAGGTTGAGATAAGGGCTATCGGAAAGCCTTTTTATATATTGGATGAATCAGGAAGGCATATTGGAGATTTGAGCGGGGCAAGAATTTTCAGAGAGGCGTTCCCTGGCGCAATCTATCTGCATCGCGGAAGGCAGTACAGGGTATCAGAACTCCTTATTGAAGAAAAGAAGGTTATCTGCAAGGAGGTTGATGTCCTGTATTACACTCAGGCGCGCACAAAGGATGAAACAGAGGTGATTGAAGAGATGGAAGTCAGGAAGATAGGAAGCCTGAAAGTTTTCAGAGGCAGATTAAGAATGAAAAACAGGGTGATAGGCTATGATAGGAAAAATATTTTTGACAGGACAAGGCTCTCAAGGCATGACCTTGATATGCCGGAATATATTTTTGATACAGAGGGATTATGGTTAAGGATAGATAAAGATACCGAAAATGACATGGAATCTCTCGGCTATGACCTTGCAGGGAGCCTCCATGCATTTGAACATGCCTCAATAGCATGTATGCCTCTCTTTGCCTTATGCGACAAGGGAGATATAGGCGGACTGAGTTGCCCGGTTTACCCTCTATTTAAAAAGCCTGCGATATTTATATATGACGGGTATGAAGGCGGAATTGGGCTGACAAAAAGGGCGTTTGATGTTATGGATGAGTGGTTTAAGGCAGCGCTGACAGTTATATCAGAATGCCCCTGCGAGGAAGGATGCCCTTCCTGCATTCAAGACCCCCAATGCAGCTCAGGAAATCAGCCATTGGATAAAGAAGGAGCGAGGTTTTTGCTAGAGAGATGGAGAGAGGGAGGGATGCCTTAGAATTTAAGCTTGTGTGGCATTTATGTCGCCAATTCAATAACAAAGTGCAACACTTGGGAGAGCAGACAGGGGAATATTATCTTAAGTGTCTATTGGGAAAGAGTGTTCGCAACTAACGCTGGAAGAAAGGGACCAGATTACTGTAATGTTATCAGAATAAAGATACTATTACATGGATAAGTCCATTGATATTCTCATTGGCGCCTCTCTGCCATGAAGCATATGGACTGGTAAAATAACACTTTGTGCCGATTTGAGCGGTAATTTCCTCATGCCTTGCATTCTCTGTAGGGAAAAGATTCTGGACAAGCCAGAATGACACTACATAAAAATGTAAAGAACTGTTACGGACAGGACACTAGCACAACCGTCCCCATTTTTAGTATCAGCTCTTTCTTGCTCTCCCTTGCGGTTTCATCTGATAGTGATAACACCCCTTACACATTAGGTTTTCCGAGACTATCTTGCCACAGACAGATTTTTGCTGAATACAATCTTCCCGACATAACTCTCTACTGCGCTCTCTGTATGCTGGGAATTTGTCTGGATTCTAATGCCTTTTACATGAGGCGGGTCTTCGTTGAATAATTTCCTGTAATCATCGTACACATTTCTTGTGACTGTTAACCACTTGCCTGTATCTGAAGTTCCTGTTTTCACGGTAAGCACCTTCACCTTCAGGCTGACAGGCCACGCAATGGACTCATCAGCTACTGTGCCTTCGGGCGCATTTGAGTCCCATATATAACTGAGTATTTTGCGGTCTTCAAAAGCCACAAGAAGCTGAAGCGCCTGATCATTTGTTTTTGCGCTGCGGACATCGCCATGAAGCGGCAGTTTTGAAGCCTTCCATCTCCATGCGAGATAAGGGTAATTCTTGATATCCACATGAACCTCTCTTTCTATTGAAAAGGAGGCATTATCAGATTTAAGCTGAACAACCTTTTCACTGCTGTCAGAGACAATCTTTACGTCAGCCGCGCCGTATTTTTCCTTTAACTTCCATGGAGAAGCAATGCCGTCGCTGTTAATCTTGCCGTCAAAGCCAAATACTATTGACTGAATGTCCGCAAGGCTGAGTTTTACAAACAAAACACCCGCTAATACTGAGAAAACAATTCCAACCGCGCATATCTGCAGATATTTTCTCATCACTTCCTCTTAAGATAATTATCGCCTCTCCCTCTTTTTGGCATGCTGGATTTTGACCTTTCTTCCTTTTATGATGCTGTCGTTGATGGCGCTGATAACCCTGTCGGCAAGGTCAGCCGGGACTTCTACGAAACTGAACTTGTCAAAAAGCGCAATATTGCTTATCTTCCGTTCGGGAATGCCTGCTTCTGCAGAGATTGATTTGACTATATCTCCCACCTTTATCTTATCCATCTTGCCTATTGTCATGAATAAGCGTACGGAATCCTTCTGCTGTCCTGCATATCCTTTTCCCTGCTCCTCAATCTCCTGCGTATCCTCCGTATCAAGCAGCATGCTCAGCGCCGCTGCTGAGACGTCCTCAGGAGAGTATTTCTCAAAGAGTCTCTTTGCCATGTCATAAAAACGAGTGTGTTTGCCTTCTTTTATCATCTCTTCAACACCCGCAGCAAGCTCTTCCTCCTTCGCCTTTCTTACTTCTTCTCTGCTTGGAAGCTTTGCCTTATTTATTCGCGTCTTTGCAAACTGCTCTATGAGCTTTAGCTGGCGGTACTGCCTGGGAGTGACAAATGTTATCGCAATGCCTGATTTGCCGGCCCTGCCTGTCCTGCCAATCCTGTGGATGTAGCCCTCAGGGTCTTGCGGAATACTGAAGTTAATGACATGAGAAACATCAGGTATGTCCAGTCCGCGTGCCGCAACATCTGTGGCAACGAGTATGTCTATATCTCCGCCCTTGAACTTTCGTATCATTTCGTCCCTGTGGCTTTGCGTGAAGTCTCCGTGGATTGCGCCTGCAGGATAGCCCATCTGCTGGAGCCTTCCCGCGACTTCATCCACCTCCTTTTTTGTATGGCAGAATACGAGAGTAAGCGCGGGGCCTTCAACATCCAGAAGACGGGTTAAAGCCTTTATTTTGTCTTCTTCGCGCACCTCATAAAATACCTGCTTTGTCTTGGCGACAACCATCTCGCTCGCATCCACGCCCACATGCACAGGTTTGTTCATGTAGTTTTTTGAAATGCGGATAATTTCTTTCGGCATGGTGGCGGAAAAGAGCATCGTTTGTCTTTCTCCGGGTATTCCGCCGAGGATTTTCTCTATGTCCTCTATGAAACCCATGCTCAGCATCTCATCAGCCTCATCAAGGACTACTGTCTTTATATCCTTGAGAACGAGTGTCTTCCTCCTTATATGGTCCAGCACCCTTCCCGGCGTCCCAACCACAATGTCTGCCCCTCTCTTCAGACTCCTTATCTGAAGTTCTATGGATTGCCCGCCGTAGATGGGAAGTGAGACAACACCGGCTCTCGCCCCCATCTTATTAAGCGCTTCTGATACCTGAACAGCAAGTTCCCGCGTTGGCGCAAGAACTATTGCGTAGGGATACCTTCCTTTTGCCTCAGGCCTTTGTTCTATTAGCGGTATTCCAAAGGCAGCTGTCTTGCCTGTGCCTGTCTGTGCCTGACCAATAATATCTTTTCCCTGCAGAACCGGCGGGATTGCCATCTTCTGTATTGGGGTGGGCTCTTCAAAGCCCATCTCTGAAAGCGAGACAATTATCTTGTCTGAAATGCCAAATTCATTAAAATTTTTATACACTTAATTATTCTCCTTTAAGCATCTTGAATAGGTAATGAAACCTCATCCTTTTGATCGGAAACTGTTGCTTCAGGGTCTTGTTCCTGGCCTATATCTTTCTTTAAACGCCTTTGCCGCTTTTCTTCCTGCTTTTTATGCCGCAGCAATTCTTTTTTCCTCTTTTCGCTTTTAAATGCTCCCCCATGTTTTGCCAAATTATCTCCCTTCAGTTATTTTAAGAGTATCATGCTTATTATGTATAAAAGTCAAGGGCGCACATGCCTGCCGAATGTTCTGACAACTGTATCTTTTGGGCAAAAAAGCAGTCTGCACTGTTACTGTTTTCAGCAGTATTTGAAAGCCCAGCCCTTTTTAAGTTATATTGAATAGTGAGCTTCTCAGCCTCGGCTGATTCGCTACGGCGAAAAGACATCCCATACAGCGATATGCAAACCTTCATAGTAATAAAAGGCGCTCGGGAGCACAATCTCAAGAATATCAATGTATCTATTCCCAGGGAAAAGATAACTGTTATCACCGGCCCCTCAGGCTCCGGCAAATCATCCCTTGCAATTGACACAATCTATGCTGAGGGACAGAGGCGGTACGTTGAAAGCCTTTCAGTATATGCGCGGCAGTTTCTTGAACAGCTTCAAAAACCCGACGTTGACCTGATTGAGGGACTTTCCCCTTCCATTGCAATTGAACAGAAGACAGTTACAAAGAGCCCGCGGTCAACTCTCGGCACAATAACAGAAATATATGACTATATGCGTGTGCTTTACACACGGATAGGAAAACCTTACTGCTACAACTGCGGTTCGCTGATAGCCGCACAGGAAGCTCAGAACATAATAGATTCCGTTGTGTCACTCCCTCAGGGAACACGCATACAGATACTCGCGCCTATTGTCAGAGACAGAAAAGGCGAATATAAAAAAGAGCTTTACGATATGCTGCGCGACGGATTTATAAGAGCGAGGATAGATGGGGTGATGGTTGACCTCACACAGGATATAAAGCTGAAGAAACAGCAGAGGCATACCATCGAGATTGTTATAGACAGGCTTCTTATAAAAACAGGGACTGAAAGGCAGATAAGGAGCGCAATTGATTCAGCATTAAAATATACGGACACCGTTATAATTAATCTCATTGACAAAAACAAAGATATCCCTTTCAGCAGGACAATGGCATGCCCCAACTGCAGCATAAGCTACCCCGAGATTAATCCAAGGTTCTTTTCGTTCAACAGCAAATACGGAGCATGCCCGAGATGCAACGGCATCGGGTTTGAAAATATCAGCGAGGATTTTGAGGCCGAAAGACAGGACTTCGGAGTTATAACCGATGAGAAAGTGACTGGGTTATCACCGTGCAAGGCGTGCAAAGGCATGAGACTGCGAAAAGAGGCGCTGAGCATAAAAATAAAAGATACAAACATAGCTGAATTTTCAAGGATGTCTGTCATAAATGCAATTCAATTTATCAATGCGCTTAAACTTACAGACAGGGAACAGATGATAGCATCACGCGTGCTGAGAGAAGTCAAAGACAGGCTTTCGTTTCTTAATAAGGTCGGCCTCGGTTATCTGACAGTTGACAGGCTTTCACTGACACTTTCAGGCGGTGAGGCGCAGAGGATAAGGCTTGCAACGCAGATGGGGTCATCCCTTACAGGAGTGCTTTATGTCCTTGACGAGCCAAGTATCGGGCTTCATCCGAAAGACTGTAAAAAACTGCTTGAAAGCCTTTCGACAATAAGAGACTCCGGAAATACAGTGATAATCGTTGAACATGATGAAGATACTATAAACTGGGCTGACCATGTCATTGACATGGGGCCGGGCGGAGGGCTTAGAGGCGGATGGATAACCGCAGAAGGTCCAATAAAAACTCATTGACAGGCAGATACCTCAAAGGCGA
Organism: Nitrospirota bacterium; assembly: GCA_026387575.1. Taxonomy (GTDB): domain Bacteria; phylum Nitrospirota; class Thermodesulfovibrionia; order Thermodesulfovibrionales; family UBA1546; genus UBA1546. The sequence continues at coordinate 22,127 of JAPLLK010000063.1, forward strand.
ACTGAGTATCCCCGTGCCTGCCAAGAGGAGAAAACCAAAAGACTTCATCCATATCATTGGCGCATCCGAATTTAATCTTAAGGATATAGATGTAAATATGCCGCTTGGCCTATTTACATGCATAACAGGGGTTTCAGGTTCAGGCAAGAGCACTCTGGTATTTGAAACTCTATACAAAGCTATCGCCGGAAAACTATATAAAAGCGCGCTGATCCCTGGAAAGCACAGAGAAATCACAGGCATAGAAAAAATTGACCGCATAATATGCGTTGATCAGTCTCCATTAGGACGCACGCCAAGGTCCAATCCGGCAACTTATACTGGGATATTCACATATATCAGGGAACTCTTTGCGCAGATTCAGGACTCAAAGGTCAGGGGGTATACTGCATCCCGCTTCAGTTTTAATGTCGCAGGAGGAAGATGTGAATCATGCCGCGGCGGAGGGACGCTTAAGGTTGCCATGCATTTCCTCCCTGATGTTTACATGCCGTGCAATGTATGCAAAGGCAAAAGATACAATAAAGAGACACTTGAAATAAGATATAAAGACAAAAACATAGCTGATGTCCTTGCGATGACGGTCTCGGAAATGCTTCAGTTTCTCAGCGCAATCCCCCTTATACGCCAGAGACTTGAGATACTTGAAGACGTAGGGCTTGGCTATATACAGCTCGGCCAGTCTGCAACAACGCTCTCAGGAGGAGAAGCGCAGAGGGTAAGGCTTTCAAAAGAATTCGGGAAAAGATCAACAGGCAATACGCTTTATCTGCTTGACGAACCTACAACAGGACTGCACTTTGCCGATATCCAGAAACTCCTTGATGTCATAAACAGCCTCATAGACATCGGGAATACGGTGGTTGTCATCGAGCATAATCTTGATGTAATAAAGTCAGCGGATTATATAATTGACCTCGGGCCTGAGGGCGGAGAAAAAGGCGGCAGGGTCATAGCCGCAGGAACGCCTGAAGAAGTGAGCGTAAATCCGGATTCATATACAGGAATAGCTTTAAAAAATAAACTTCCAAGAGTTAATATCTCGAGAGTGGCATGATAAAGAAATTAAAAGTTCAAAGTTCAAAATTAAAAATTCTATGTTTTATTTTTTTGCTGTTCACTGTTCACTGTTCACTGTTCACTGTCAGCGCCTGCAGTCCTCAAAAAGAGAAAATCTATCGCAAGAGCAAAGCACTCATGGATACTCTTATAACAATAAGCGCCGTTTCAGGCTCAGGTGATAAAGCAGAGAAAGCAATAGACAGGGCGTTCTCGGAGATAGAAAAACTTGACAGTCTCCTTAATTTCTTCTCCGATAACAGCGAGCTTTCAGAAATAAACAGAAATGCAGGCTTGAAAGCTGTTGCAGTGTCTCCGGAGACATTTGAAGTTATTGAGAAAGCAATTTATGCCTCCGGAAAAACCAGCGGCGCCTTTGACATAACAATAGGCTCTGTAACAACCCTGTGGGATTTTCATAAGAGAGTAAAACCCGAAGACAAACAAATCAAAGAAAGGCTTCCTCTCGTAAACTATAAGAATGTAATACTCAACAAAAAATCATCATCTGTTTATCTTAAGAAAAGAGGGATGCTTATTGACCTTGGCGGCATAGCAAAGGGATACGCTGCTGATAAGGCAGTGGAAGCGCTGAAAAGAGAAGGCATAAAATCAGGGCTCGTAGCCGTTTCAGGCGAGATTAAAGCATTTGGTTTAAAGCCTGATTCAAAGCCGTGGAAGATAGGGATAAGAAACCCGCGTGCAAAAAATAAAGAGGATGAGATTATGGCAACTATAGAGATGACCGGCATGGCAATATCAACATCCGGAGATTACGAGCGATACTTTATTATTGAAGGGAAACGATACCATCACATCCTTAATCCAAAAACAGGCTATCCTTCAGATGGATGCCGGAGCGTAAGCATCATAGCAAAAGACGGCTCTGTAACAGACTCTTTTTCAACGGGTATCTTCGTGCTCGGCGCTGAAAAAGGCATTAAACTCCTTGAGGAAATGGGGATTGATGGAATAATTATTGGTAAAAATGGCAAAATACACACAACACCAAACCTGAGGGAAAAGCTTGAAATCATCAGAGATTCGCAGAGACAAAAAAGTACTGACTGAGAGAATGACACTCGCGGACATACTGCTGCTCGCAGCGCTTGTAACCATATCTATCTCAGGATTTGTTTTTATTAAAGAGGCATTCCCGCAGGGAACAGATGTCAGAATTGAAGTTAACGGAAAGCTTGCATATAGACTCCCTCTCAACACCAACACAACAATCACTGTAAAGGGCATAATTGGAAACACCATGGTAGAAATTAAAAACAAGAAAGTGCGGATAACAGAATCCCCCTGCCTTAATAAGATATGCATCCATACCGGATGGATAGACAGAGGCGCGGTCGTATGTATTCCAAACAGGGTAACGGTATTCGTGGATAGGTCTGAAGGCAAAGAGAATAAAGCTATTGATGCAATCACAGGATAAGTACCGCATAGCTCTGTTCTCAGCGTATGCAATTGCAATCCACAGTTTTGAAAATCTTCTGCCAACGCCAATCCCATGGCTCAGGCTTGGAATCGCAAACATAATTACACTCGCAACGCTCGTTCTTTATGGATTTAGGGCAGCCATGATGGTAACACTTATAAGGGTAATCCTTTCATCAATATTCATAGGAACATTCCTTGGCCCAGGATTTATCATGAGCTTCTGCGGCGGTGTTTCAAGCACAGTTGCCATGGGGATTACATTCTCACTGTTTCCAAGACTCTTTGGCCCTGTGGGACTCAGTCTTATCGGCGCATTATTCCATAATGCCGCACAGCTTTTTATCGCATATTTATTATTCGTCCGGCAGCTTGAAGCTATCTTAATAGTAACTCCTCTGCTGATTCTGTTAGGGACAATCACAGGTGTTGTAAACGGGTTTATAGGGAATATTCTAATTAACAATATAACGGATAAATCACCTCAATAATCCTTATATTTTTTCTTGTTTTGTGATATTCTAAATCAAAATATACTTCCCTATAAGGAGGCTCAATGGATAAAGAATTCAATATCAAAAAACCAATATGGGTGGTGGTTTTGTTTATATTTATCGCAGGGATTGGACTCATGTCAGGTTGTGCTACGGAAAGGTCAAATCTATACCAAGACCCGGAGCAACAACAATACCAAGACCCAGAGCAACAACAATACCAAGGACCGGTAAAAAAATTAAAAAGATAGCTCTGCGGGGGCGAATGCTGTTAACTCCCAAGCCCGCCAGCATAAATGTATAATAACTTGATAATTCGATTAGGCGCTCATAGGGTCTTTGCTGTTGCTTCTGTTGCTGCCGCGGCACTGCACGCGGGAGCTGTTCTTGTTGCTGGATTCTCAACGCCTGATTATTCGCAAAGCCAGAGAGCAATCAGCGACCTTGGCATCCGCGGGCAGCCATACGCTTTTCTTGTAAACTATCTTGGGTTCATTGTGTCGGGTGGTTTCATTCTATTAGCGGTACGGGCAGCCAATAAGATGTGGACTCCTCCCCTATCGCCAAGCCTTGGACTGAAGTGCATGGCATGTGCCGGTGTGTTCCTCATTGTCGCAGGTTTCTACCCATTCCCTTCGTGGATACATCTCACAGCTGCCCTTCTCAGCGCGCTCTCGGCGGCCGCTGGCATCGCCCATTTCTCTGTATATGCTATGAAGTACAGGTATTCTTTAATCTTGGCCATATCCGGGGGGATAGTTGCACTTCTCGTCTTAACTGACACCGCAACATGGGTTCTGGCTGAGGCCCGGAACATTCGGGCGCATGCCTTCATGGGGCTACTGCAGAGAATCGCTTCCTTTTCGGCATTCTTCTGGTTCGGCGCTTTTGCAATTGCTTCAGCACGGCAGGCTGATACTGTGGGCAAGATAAACGAGTGCGGCATAACTCGTGAAAACCCCCTGTAAAATATCTTCTTGACATTTACTCCCTCAATGTTTAACATTTTATTGTGAATATTAAAAAGCTGTTATTACTCATATCAGGCGGCATCATCCCTCTTGGCTTTCTCTTTTATTCAACTGTTTTTCTGGCAACAACATCATGTGAGCCTCCACCTCACGTTCAGCAGGAAGTTCAGTATTCCCCAACTCCTCAATACACCGATTTATATTCATTTCCGAAATATAACATACCCGAAGCTAAAAAACCCGGCAGTGTAAACCTGACAGCCGTGATAACTGTCCCTGAATATAAAGATACTACTACACAGGAATATACCGGCGGGGTAAAGGTTGCAGCCGGCGGCTCCATGACGCCCGATATGCGGAAGGTATTCCAAAGCTTTGCCGGCAGCATGGGTGAGGATATTCAATCGCAGTTGGTGGCTAAAGGCATGACTACAAAGGGTCCCTTCGCTCTGGCCGAAGTTACGTATCCTGATAAAAAAGGCTCTGATCTCACTCTTTCAATAGGTGTTATATTTGACATTCATCATTCTAGCAATCCTAAGTATAAAGGACAGGCAACTTTTGAGGGCGGAGTTTTGGGAAATATTTATTCCGCCACAATGACCGTCGGCATGAAGGTATATTTTTATATGCTTGAACCCATGTCAGAAGAAAAGATGTGGATAAAGAAACTTGACCTCGGGGTTCAGGATTTCGAGGTTGAGTATGCCGTGGGACGGGAGCAATATGTTACAGGCACTACTCCACGTACGCCTGACGGTTGTGGGGGTTATGTAGGAGGTTATAACACCTACGGGTGGAGAGACAAAGGCACTTTATATGACGGGAGAGTCAAAGCATTCTCTGATATATTGAAAGCAGCCTATCCGCAGATAATGAAAGCCTCATGGAACTATCTGAACACAGATGAGATGCTCAATCTGAAAATGAAATCTCAGGAAATCCGGGAGAGAAAGAGATATTAAAGATTCATCTTCCAGCAAATCAAAGCACGGGTTTCATAATAATGTCTTTCACCTAATGTCTTCCATCTGAAATGTTGCCTGTTATTCATATCAGCGGTTTGGAAATTTCTACATGGCGGGTTGTCGTGCTTGCCGGTATAGTTATATGCTGGATTCTCTTCCTGATACGTGCGAAAAGACTTGGTTATTCTTTTTATACTGTTTTCCCATGGCTATTGTTTGCTTTGCCGGTCGGCACGTTGGGAGGCCATTTTTTTAATAAGATAATCCCCGTTCTTGCAGGGTCTACTTATAGTGCTTCTCATTCTTTTCTGGGACTTACAGCGATTGGGAGCATTATATCGGTCCTGTTGTATAGTCTCCTTTATATCAAGTATGTCATGAAAATTCAGCCCATGCAGCTTATGGATGCAGCTGCCTTTACCTTTCCGCTTTCAACCCTGATAGGCCGCATTGGATGTCTTCTGGCTGGGTGCTGTTATGGAAGAGTAGCTCCGGAATCAATCAGCGTTTCTTTTCTTTCAGTCCTTACACTCCCTCTTGATTTCTATGTGCCTTCTTCAGATGCCTGGCAGGCATATCATGACATGCCGCATCACACCCTTATATGGAACCTGCCTTTATTGTTTATGATAGAGGCTCTTGTTATCTTAGTGGTTACCGAAATCCTATATCGCAAACGGGAAAAATGGAATCTCTACCCTGGGACGGTCTTTGCCTCTGCCGGCGCTCTGTATTCCGGCGGCCGTTTTTTCATAGAGTTTATGAGGAAGGATGAAGTGGTCGGTAATACCATTTTAAATCCATGGCAGCTGGCTATACTTGTTCTCTTTCTCATCTTTTTTCTCTGGCTTTGCTTTAGCCTATACAGGCGGTATCAAAATCTATCACGTAATAAGAGAGATATTTAAATGAGAATAACGTTCATCAATCCAAAGCATCACCCCCATTCAATGAACTTTCACCATTGCATGGACATTGTAGGCGTAAAATATTCTCACATGCCGTTATCTCTTCCTACGCTGGCAGCCCTTACTCCTGCAGATTGCAAAGTCAAACTAATTGATGAAAATGTCGAGCCTGTAACGTATGAAACCGACGCCGACATTGTCGCCTTGACCGGCTCCGTAGCCCAGAGAAAGAGGGTCTTTGAACTATCCAATGAGTTCAGAAAGCGGGGAAAGCTTGTTGCCCTCGGCGGGCCAATCACATTTTACATGCTTGAGGAATGCAAAGCGAATGCAGATGTGGTTTTTATCGGCGAGGCTGAATATACATGGCCGGCATTTATTGATGATTTTAAAAAGGGAAGGCATAAAAACATATATTCTCAAAAAGAGTGGATAAATATGGAGGACTCTCCCGTTCCTCATTTTCATCTGCTGAAATCCAGTCAGTATGCCAGCGGATGCATTCAGGTTACCCGCGGATGCCCGTACAGATGCAGCTTTTGCGATATTCCGATAAGATACGGCGGTCACCCCCGTTCAAAGAAAATCGACCAGGTGCTTGGCGAGATACGGACGCTTTCAGAACTTGGCTGCGATTCGGTGTTTGTAGTGGACGATAATTTTGCCGGCAACACGGCCTATGCAAAGGCATTGTTGAAAGAAATAGCCGCTCTGCTTCCTTCACTTCCGGCCAAGATGTATTTTTACACACAGGCGGCCCTGGATGTAGCGAATGATAACGAACTGTTGGGGCTGTTCAGGGCTGCTTCATTTCTGCGGCTGTTCATTGGAATTGAGTCCGGAGACAAAGCCAAGCTGCGCGCACTTAATAAGAGGCACCAAACAGATATAGACATCCATCACGCTGTAGAAAAGATCAAGTCCTACGGCATTACGATATGGGCAGGAATAATGTTCGGCCTTGAGGACGATGACCCTTCAGCCTTTGACAGGCAGTTAGAATTTATCAAGGAAACAAACTTCATCCCGGTCCAGGTTGGGCTGCTGCAGGCTGTCCCTGATACCCCCTTATACAAACGAGCAATTGAAGATAACAGAATCCTCAGGCTTCCTTCCATTTATGGGCTGACTGCCCTCAGCGAAGAAAAACTCTCTAAGTCAACGAACCTGATTCCGCAGAAGATGAGCGAGGAGGAACTTGAGAAAAACTTCGCACGCGTTCTGAGAAAAATATTCTCGCCGGAATCCTTCAGGGCAAAGATGATTCAGTATATCAACTCTAACACCAGGAATTTGACGTCGTCACTGCCTGTCTTCAATCTAAAGACCGCAATGATCCTGATGCGCATGTTCTCGTTCTACCTGTTCCGCTCTGACAGGAAAACGCAAAAAATGTTTTTCCATGTTCTTAAGGCTCTCGTGTCTCACAGATTGCGGAACATGGATGAAACTGTTTTTCATTTGTTGGCATACAAGCACATGCAGACACACTACTACAAAATCGCGGAGATCTGTGAATCCAAAAGATGAAAATATGTCTTATCAATCCGTGCTTCCCCCTTTCGCTGTGGGACTTTTCTTATTCCAGAGACATTGATGGCAATATATTCCCTTTCCCGCCGTTAGCGCTTGCCACTTTAGCTGCTTTAACTCCAGGGGAATATGAAGTCGTCATATGCGACGAAAATGTCAAGCCTGTTGATTTCGACACAGAGGCCGATATAGTCGGCATTACCGGCTACCACATCCAGAAGGAGCGTGTTTATCAAATTGCCGACTCATTCCGCAGTAAGGGAAAAACTGTGGCAATCGGAGGGCCGCTTGTCCAAAAATCAAATCTTGATGAGTGTACGGAGCATGCCGATATAGTTTTTCTGGGAGAGGCTGAATATACATGGCCGTCATTCATCCGCGATTTTCAATCAGGCAATGCTCAACCTTTATACGCGCAGGATGGGTTCGTGGATTTAGTCGCTTCTCCTGCGCCCCGCTTCGAGTTGCTTGAGCTTTCGGTATATTCAACAGCAATCATTGAAACATCGCGCGGCTGTCCGCACTCGTGCGAGTTCTGCGAAATACCGATTCGGCTGGGCAAGCGGCCTAGGAATAAATCAGTGGAACAGGTGATGACAGAGATCCGCAGCCTCTACGCACTGGGCACAGATTCCATCTTCATCATCGATGATAACTTCTTCGGTAATCGTAAAAGGGCATTGGCTCTTCTTGCTGAAATCGAGCGCTTTGTCAAATCTATTGACTATCGGGTTTATTTCAGCTGCCAGTTCACGATAGACATTTCGCGTGACGAAGAAATTCTCATTCTCATGAACAAGGCAAACTTCCGGCGCGTATTTGTCGGCATCGAGACTCCACGGAAACTCAGCTTGACAATGGCAAGAAAAAACCAGAACACCAAGGTAGACCTGCTGGATGCAGTTCGCCGCATCCAGTCGAACAACATAATCGTATGGGGCTCTTTTATTGTCGGCTTTGACAGCGATGACACGAATATATTCAATGAGCAGCTCAAGTTTATACAGGCTGCATCGATTCC